>CBFDBP010000048.1:0-16590 GCA_965603065.1 uncultured Gammaproteobacteria bacterium | reverse complement strand
TTTCTGGACACGCTGTACCCCAGGGCACCCTCTCTTGCTACGCAATTCACCTTGTTAATACATTCCTGTACGCTCGACGGCCGCGTCCATGCGGCCGACGGTCCCGCAAGCCTATGTCGACCAACTTCTGTACTCCTTAGTAACTACCCGGCATCTGCTTAACGAGTGCATTGAATAGCCGCCACGGTTATTCAATACATGGTTTAATGTGACGGAAGCGGTCTTCTTGCGGCGATTCCTGACCACGCACCAAAATCGCAGCGGAAATGCTGATTTTCAGGTGTCACTCGCTGAACAGACGGTCCACCCGCTGCAGACCGCGCGGCAGTTTTTTACCTTTACGGCCACGATCACCCTGGTAGGCCTCGAGATCACCGGCTTTCAGTTTCAGGTGCCTTTTACCGGCGTGTAATACCAGACTGGCGTCCACCGCCACACTGGCTATACCCACCATATATTCTTCCCGGCTGGCCAGTTTCCTGGTGTTGACAGCCTGGATCTTGATACCTTTACCACGATTGAGCCGTGGAATTTCTGCAGCGGGTATCACCAGCATGTGCCCCTGCACATTGACCGCCGCCACCTGGTCGCTGTCCGGATCGGTCACTGCGGCGGGGGGCAGCACCTGTGCATTTTTTGGCACTGACAACACTGATTTACCCGCTTTGGTGCGCGACATCAGATCTCCCAGCCGGACCACAAAACCGTAACCGGCATCACTGGCCAACAGATACAGACTGTCCGGATCACCCGCCAGCACACCGACAAAGCGCGCCCCGTCCGGTGGGTTGAAGCGCCCGGTCAGGGGCTCACCCTGACCGCGTGCCGACGGCAGACTGTGCGCTGCCAGGGTATAGGCTCGCCCGGTGGAATCCAGGAACACCACTTGCTGGTTACTGCGTCCCGGAGCAGACGCCCTGAAACCATCGCCCGCTTTATAGCTGAGACTCTCCGGGTCGATTTCATGACCTTTGGCGGACCGCACCCAGCCCTTCTCCGATAACACCACCGTCACCGGTTCGCTGGGCAGCAGTGCGGTTTCGTTCAGTGCCTGGGCAGGCGCGCGCTGCACCAGCATTGAACGCCGTTCATCGCCATAGGTTTCTGTATCTGAAGTTATTTCCTTTTTCACCAGGGTGTGCAAGCGGCGCTTGGACGAGAGGATTTTTTCCAGTTCAGCGCGCTCTTTATCCAGCTCTCCCTGCTCACCACGGATTTTCATTTCCTCGAGCCTGGCGAGATGCCGCAATTTCAAATCGAGAATGGCATCCGCCTGACGCTCGCTGAGTTTGAAACGCTTCATCAACACCGGCCGGGGCTCATCCTCGCTACGGATAATGGCTATCACCTCGTCGATATTGAGATAAGCCACCAGCAGACCATCGAGAATATGCAAGCGATCCAGCACTTTGTCGAGGCGGTACTGCAGCCGGCGGGTGACGGTATCGATACGGTATTGCAACCATTCCTTGAGCAGGCTGCGCAGGTCTTTGACTGCCGGACGACCATCCAGGCCAATCATGTTCAGATTGACGCGGTAGCTACGCTCAAGATCCGTGGTCGCAAACAGATGCGACATCAGCATCCCCGTGTCGATACGATTGGAACGCGGCACAATCACCAGGCGGGTGGGATTTTCGTGATCGGACTCATCCCGCAAATCGGCTACCATCGGCAGTTTCCTGGCGGCCATCTGTGCGGCGACCTGTTCCAGCACCTTGTTTCCGGAAACCTGATAGGGCAGTTCGGTGACAACAATATCACCGTTTTCCCGTTCAAAACGCGCGCGAATCCGCACACTGCCATTGCCCGTCTGATAAGCACGAACAAGCTCTTCACGGGGTGTAATCACTTCTCCGCCAGTAGGATAATCCGGGCCCTGCAGGTACTCGCACAGCTCGTCAACAGTTGCCTTGGGGTTTTCCAGCAGGTGGATGGTAGCCGCAGACACCTCAGCCAGATTATGAGGTGGAATATCAGTCGCCATACCCACCGCAATGCCGGTAGCGCCATTGAGCAGCACAGTCGGCAGGCGTGCCGGCAGCAGGATGGGTTCTTTCAGCGTACCGTCGAAATTGGCCTTCCAGTCAACCGTACCTTCACCCACTTCCGACAGCAATATTTCGGCAAACGCCGCCAGACGCGCTTCGGTATAACGCATGGCTGCAAAGGACTTGGGGTCGTCCGGCGCCCCCCAGTTACCCTGCCCATCAACCAGCGGGTAACGAAACGAGAAGGCCTGCGCCATGTGTACCATGGCTTCATAACAGGCGGAATCGCCGTGAGGATGAAATTTACCCAGCACATCACCGACGGTGCGCGCCGATTTCTTGAACTTTGCCCGCGCTGAAAGTCCGAGTTCAGACATGGCATAAACGATACGCCTTTGTACCGGCTTCAGACCGTCACCGATGTGAGGCAGGGCGCGGTCAAGAATCACGTACATGGAATAATCCAGGTACGCCTTTTCGGTAAAGCTGTGCAGTGGGAGCGTTTCTAAGTTTTCAACGGTGCTGTCAGTAGCCATGCCTGTTCCGTAGCTGTCGCAAAACAGGGCTATTGTACAGAGCAGCGATACTCGTGGTCCAACCGGTTTTTACTGCTACACCAAACCCTTCCAGGCAGCATTTCCCCGCACAAATGACACGACGATCAGCTTCGCAACGATGACCACTCATCGGTGATATCGATCAATTCGCCGTAGCCAACCAGCGAATGCGCAAGATCGGATAGTTTGATGGCGCGATGCTTTGACTGGGATCGCAGTGAAGCCACCATCTTGTCCAGCGTTTTTTCATCCAGGGGCTGTGCGAAGGTCGAGACAATCCGGATACAACGCCAGTCTGTATAGCCGGTGAATTTCGTCAGAAAAGCCTCACGCCGCGCATCAGTGGTAAAGTCCAGGTCGGTTGAGGCATGAATAAAAGCCTCTCCAGTCAGCGCGTCGCACTCCTTAGAGAGGTACATATCGAGTTCAAACGGCGTGAGCTTATCATCGGAATTCCTGCTTTGCCTCAGCAGTATCTGTACAGCATCGTACAGGGCCGTGACAACACGGTGTTCATTCAGACAACGGAAATCAACAGTGCCGCCGGGACCGGAAAAATAGTCCAGCAAGGGGCCACCCGACTCAGGAACACCCACAAACTGCAGATGCGCACCGCCTTCACTGTTACGCGCCAGGAAAAAAGGCACAGTCGGAGTATTGGCGGCCAGCAGGGCTTCGTAGACCCTTGCTGTCGTTGCACCCCAGATATCACCGACATCGACTCCCAGCCTGTGCCGGTTCCTGGTGATCAATTCTACAAAAAATTCTTTGAGCCCTTTGTGCTTACCACCAGGAATACGCTCGAGCATCAATAGCGTACCTTCTTCCCCGCCACGAGTTTGGACCACACGATAGGGAATATCCATGAGATTGGTGCCGGCCTTCTTCCGCTGCAGAGACACCAGGCCGACTTTGATGGCGACGCCTTTTTTTACATCAACACCTTTGCGCAGCTGGATACGCATGCCACGTGTCGATATATCTTTGGAAAGCCCCGTATAGACTTTTCCGCCAATGCCGACATCCACCCGTGTTTCCGCCAGATAACGGTCTTCCCGGCGCCGCTCCACGTAACCAAATCGAATCAGTTCGGGGCGCAGGTCCTCGGGCGGAATCGAAAGTTTATCCTTTACTGTCCCACTGGCAAGACAGCGGCGTTCGCTTCCCACCCAGGCGGCCAGTTCACCCCCCCCTGCCGCTGACTCGCCGGACCTTTCTGTCAATTGCTGAAAGGTCTGTGTCAGATCAATCATATAACCGACCAGGCACAGCTTCTGCAGGCGTTCACGCAACTCGGCCATCTGTGTCTCGGACTTGTACTGCAGACGTTGTGAGACCTCATCCAGCTTCTGTTCCGTTAAGGAGACGGCGGGCACCTGGCTGACATGGACCTTGACGACACAGTGATCCGACTGACCCATGGTGTAGCTGACCATGTCCCGAAAGGCGTCGCGGGAGGAAAATTCGAAATCAGCCGCTGAATGAATCCGCATGCACTGATCCTGTTCACCGCGCTGGCGGTACATCGCCATGACAAACGAGCGCTTGTGCCGCAGTTGCTGAAGACGATGTGGCAAACATATTGGTGTAAAATTGTAGTTATCAGCATCGGTACAGAAAAAGCGTGCCAGGTACGAGTTACCTTCACTCATCGCAACAGCCTGAATACGCAGGCCTGAGGCATCACTCCGTTCGACATAAAAAGGTATCTGCATCGCACTTTGCGCATAACAGCGCTCGTAATACCAGCTCAATATGGACTGATACTCGTCGTCAGCATCGAGTTTGTAATCGCGTTGAAATCGCTCGATAAAACCTTCGAGGAAGCCTGAAAAACCGGCAGGTTTATCGGCATGTGAACGCTGCAGACACAGCACCGTCTCCCCATCACGGGCCTCACTGCTGACGATTCTGTAGGCAATGTGTTTTACATCAATCTTGCCTGCTTCATGCTCGAGTCCCGGATAGGAAAGCAGTACCTCCTGATCCTGTTTAACCGTTGTTAAACCCTTGATATGCACCCGCGCACCACACACCGAAATATCGCCGGTAATGCCCTCGGTTCTGATATTGTCACGCTCCAGGACCACCGCACAGGCATACTGGAGACGTGGCTGGCTGCGCCTTCGAAAATAGCCCAATGGCAGCAACTCCGGATTATCGACCGGTACTGCCGGCACACCACTTTCACTCAGCCCCGCTCGATGGTCACAAGCCGCACGCTCGAGCGCTGCTGCGCGGGTGCGTTCCAGGTGCTGCCGCTCGACTTCACCACCTCGTCTTTCCGCCTCGTCACGCATCGTCTGCTGAGCCTGAAACGTGTGGGCGCCGCCCATAATGGTTTCAAAGGTGCCAACGGTGTAAACACCGTTGTGTTCCCTTAAACCCTGCTCAAACAACTGGAAGGAATTGTCGTCCAGGTAGTGAACCCGGTCATTAAAGGCATAACGGTGGCATTCACCAGCCACACGAGCACGCATATCGATGGTCTGAAAACAGGGCCGTGTCAGTCGCGATTCTTCCACGCGCTGCAGAAAGCGGCCGGTATCGGAACTTTCGACAACGATTTCGGTGACCAGCTCCTTGTCGTCGGAACTGACGCCGGATCGCTTGAAATGTTTGACGACGATTTCGCCCATAGTCCCTTGACGTGCTGCTGGCGAGACTTGACAGCCACCCTTGGCACAACCATCCCGCCAGGTGGCGCTGTTTCTACTATCAACGAGTTAGGGAATTCCAGCGAACCGGCCGGCAATCCTCGTCTATATATCGGCAAGATTACCGTTTTTCTCCAGCCAGTTTCGGCGGTCGGACGAGCGGTTTTTAGCGAGCAGCAAGTCGAGAATTTTATGGCTGTTATCGCCCGCCTGGACGGTCAGTTGCACCAGTCGGCGGGTATCCGGATCAATCGTCGTTTCGCGCAACTGCAGGGGATTCATTTCGCCCAGGCCCTTAAAACGCTGCACATTGACCTTACCCTTGACATTCTCAGCGGCAATCCGGTCCATTATGCCCTGTTGTTCTGCATCGTCGAGCGCGTAAAACACCTGCTTCCCGACATCGATACGGTACAGTGGCGGCATGGCAACATAAACATGACCGGCTTCAACCAGGGGCCAGAAATGCCTCAGGAACAAGGCACACAGCAGTGTCGCTATATGGGCACCGTCAGAATCGGCGTCGGCCAGAATACAGACCTTGCCATAACGCAGGTTCTTCAGGTCGACAGAGCCCGGCTCAACACCGATAGCCAGAGCGATATCGTGTACCGTCGTTGATGCCAGGACCTCGGCAGAATCCACCTCCCAGGTATTCAGAATCTTGCCGCGCAAAGGCATGATGGCCTGATACACCCGGTCACGGGCCTGTTTGGCTGATCCGCCGGCAGAATCCCCTTCCACCAGAAACAATTCAGCCCGTTGCAGATCAGTGCTGGCACAATCAGCCAGCTTGCCCGGCAAGGCAGGACCACTGGTGACCTTTTTACGAACAACCTTTTTTCCAGCCCGCTGCCGGCTTTGTGCGTTCTGGATAGCCAACTGGGCGATCTGTTCACCGGCTTCGGTATGCTGATTCAACCAGAGGCTGAAGGCGTCCTTGACTACTCCGGAAACGAAGGCTGCACATTCACGCGAAGACAGGCGTTCCTTGGTCTGTCCGGAAAACTGCGGGTCGAGGAGTTTTACCGACAGAATATAGGCACAACGTTCCCAGACGTCGTCGGGGGTTATCTTGATGCCGCGCGGCAACAGGCTGCGGAATTCGCAGAATTCGCGGATGGCCTCCGTCAGTCCGGTACGCAAACCGTTGACGTGGGTGCCACCCTGGGCAGTCGGAATCAAATTAACGTAACTTTCGTTAACCAGTTCCCCGGCTTCCGGCAACCACACAAGTGCCCATTCGGCCGCCTCCGCATTGCCTTCAAAATTGCCCGTGAAAGGCTCTTGCGGAATACAGATCGCCTCGCCCAGGGTATCGACGAGATAATCACGCAAGCCGTCCTCATAATGCCAGGATTCCTTCTCAGCACTTTTTTCATCGAGCAGGGTAACTTCGAGACCCGGACATAAAACCGCCTTGGCGCGCAACACATGTTTCAGGCGCACCAGCGAGAATTTGGCGGAATCGAAAAAATGGGGGTCCGGCCAGAAACGCACCGTGGTACCGGTATTCTGCCTGCCAACCTTGCCCACCTCGTCCAGCCCGGCGGTTTTTTCACCATTTTTGAACGCCAGGTTGTATTCTTTGCCACCGCGCCGCACCCAGACTTCCAATTGCCGGGACAAGGCATTGACAACAGAAACACCCACGCCGTGCAGGCCGCCGGAAAACCGATAGTTGTTGCTGGAAAATTTGCCGCCGGCGTGCAGACGGGTCAGGATCACTTCGGCGCCGGATATCCCTTCCTCGGGGTGTATATCCACCGGCATGCCGCGACCGTTATCCGTTACCTGCAAGGAACCATCCTTGAAAAGCGTGACTTCGATTCTACTGGCGTGCCCGGAAGTAGCTTCGTCGACACTGTTATCGACCACTTCCTGGGCAAGGTGATTGGGGCGGGTGGTATCGGTGTACATGCCGGGGCGTTTGCGCACCGGGTCAAGTCCGCTTAAGACTTCAATCGAAGCGGCATCGTAGTTACTGGCCATGGCGATTCAGGAATCCGCGGTATCAAATCTTCCGGCTATGCTACCGAAAGCACGGCAAGGGTTCCATTAGGGCCGCGGAAATAAATAATTGCCCGAAGATTGCGCCGGATTTTGGCCCAGCTTCAAGGCGCGGCAAGGGGCGCATAATCGTTTTATGTAAAGCTTGCCTCAACACTGAAGCCGGGTTTTCTCAATCACGACCTTTCAATTTCTCCAGAATCTGCCGCTCTGTATCGCCGAGCGGCAGCGGACAAAAAAAGTGGTCCACCAGCTCGGTGCGAAAGCGATCCTGACCATCTTTACGGATATAACGCCAGTCCCTGTTTCGAACCGGGCGAAACCGCCCGCCACTACCATAAGCGTAGCGCTGGACCTGACTATGATTACAGCGAATACCCTCGTAGCTCACATTTTCCACGCCATTCCTGGAGCGCAGCACCGCCGTGTATCGAATTACCCGGTCTTTACCGACTGAGAATGACTGCCGGTCAATGAACAGGGTAAACGGAAATTCCGGCAGGGAAAGATCGACCTCGACCAGATCATCAGCCAGCGGGAAGGGCGGCATAACAACTGCATCTTCTTTCCATTCGGATCCCGGGGCTTCCTTGCCACGATCGAAGTCCTCCTCACCATCCAGGTCCTCTACTGCGGCAAAAATCGCATTCGATGCTGCCAGACACAGTATCGCGCAGAGCGCCATAAATGAACGCTTCGTGACCATTATCACCACCCGCTGTTTTGTGCAGTGTAACGATTCAGCCGGCCCGCTAACAAGTTTAGCCGGCCGGGGACAGCTTCTGCACTGTTGCTCTTGACCGTCAGTACTGAACCTCGATCCGCCGCCCTCGTGTGGCCGCTTTTTTCGGCAATTTTATGTGCAAGACACCGCGCCTGTAACTGGCCTTTGCAGCGTTCTCGTCAACCTCAACCGGCAGTGGAACCGCCCGTTCAAAGCTTCCGTAGGCACACTCCATGACATAAAAACGACCTTCTGTCTGTGCGTGCTGGACCTTCTTCTCGCCGCGTACGACAAGAACATTTCCGACAACCTGAATATCGAGGTTATCTGCCTCCAGTCCAGGCGCCTCCAGCCGCACATTGACTTCCGTGTCACCTTCACTGACATCGGCAGCCAGCAATCCCCAGGGTGAGCTGCGTTGCAAAAACACTTCCTCCGCGGTTTCGAGCTTCCCCCCGCTGTTCAATGGCTTAAACCTGGTCAGGGCATGTGTGGCTCTCTGACGAAGCTGCCGCCAGCCGTCTGCAATGGAGTCCCAGGCCCGTTCCAGCCCCTCACCAATTTCTGCAAATGTACTCATGACAACCTCCCTCGCTTTACGGCCTGCGCCTGTCAGCCAGGCGCAGACTCATAAACCCGTTATAATGCCATCAACTTTCGATCTGGATCCGCTTGGGTTGCAGCTTCTCCTGCTTCGGGATGACGATTTCCAGAACGCCATCTTTTGATTTAGCGCTGATCGCCTCCGCGTTCGCGGTATCCGGCATACTGAAACGGCGGAAAAAACTGCCACGCACCCGTTCCACACGTTTGTAATGCTCACGCTCTTCCTTGCTTTCCGACTTGCGCTCACCCTTGATCGACAATACGCCATCCTCCATGTGTACCTCGATATCTTTCGGGTCAACACCGGGTACATCGGCATGAATCACATAGCGGTCAGCTTCTTCCCTGATGTCAACGGCCGGCACCCAATCGCTGGTAGCCAGCTGACTGCTGTCCTCACCATAACTGCCCAGACGGGTATCGAACAAACGATCAATTTCACCGTGCAGCTGATTCAAAAGACCCCAGGGCTCATAACGTACCAGAGACATTTCACACCTCCTTAATCTCAATAGGGAGCATCGATTGACGCCCCTCGCTGCTTACTACATGGGATCCCGGGTGCAGATTTTCAAGAGCCGCATGGATCGGCATGGCACTCAGCCATCTGAAACCGCGACAAGCGGATTCTGGTGCGCATTCCATCCGCACATCCCTGGTTCCCGACGTTACAGGCGGGTCATAAACCTTGATCGGTATATCGGGTAATCTCGGATTTAACTGGCTCCAGCGTGCTTAAGGGGAGGTTTTCAGTCGAGGTCGCCAACAAGCGATAGCCGAATGTTATCGGGCAGTGGTTCGAGTTGCTGGGTGTAGGCACTGTGACTGATCCCTATACCCAGCGCCGCCCCCTTGTTCGCCGATGCCACCATCTCCCTGGTCAATTCAAAACGCATGAAGTGCACCGTTGAGGTTTTCTCTTCATTCTCACGTTCGAGGTCTTCATCGGCAATGGCGAACACCGGTTCAAATCCCGCCACGCGCACCCAGGTTTCCTTCTCAATACCCTTCAGCCGGGACAAAATTCCGCGCCGTTCTTCCTCATCGACAACTTCGATCATCAACGTCGCTTTCAGGTTACTGCCATCGGGAATCAGCGGATTGTAGGCATCCAGTTCTTCCTGGACCCCTTCAGCTTCAAAGACACGTTCAGCACGCAGCATTTCCTGGACCTGGTAGTGCATGGTCAGGCGGTCTTCAAAATACAGGGCGACAACCGGCCCCAGCGGTACACGCCGGTTTTTTTTGTGCGCCATCACCTGGGCGCGGAATTCCGGGCGCACTTCGGAATATTGCTCCAGGCTGTATAGATCGTCACGAGAAAGTTTGTTCATTGTTAACCTATCCTGATTGAGCAGACAGGAACCCGTTGGCCTGGTTTGTCTTACACGACGTTGGGCTGCTGGTTTGGTGCTGTTTAGTTTATTGTGTTGTTTTTACTGGGTTTTTTTTCAGACAAGCCAGGCCACCGGGTTCCCGCCAATGTTAATGGATTTGCGAGCAAGCCGACTCCTGCCATAGAGCCGGGATTAGATACCGTAGGCCATACGCAACAGCTTCAACGGATGCTCCGGCCGACTGCCATCAGCCAGTCCGTTCTCGATCTGGTGTCCGGCCATTGGACAGTCACTGCAATAGTGATCCGCATGGCTTTTCTGCACGCGGGAAACGACCGGCTTACAGATCTTCATGGACACCTCATGGAACTCTTTTTTCACCGCATATGTGCCGTCGTGACCGGAACAGCGTTCGATGGCGTCTACGCTGGTATCCGGAACCAGTTGCAGCAGGTCGCGGGTTTTCATACCCATGTTCTGCACCCTCAGATGACAGGCAACATGATAGGCAATTCTGCCCAGACCGCGCTTGAAGTCGATCTTTAAAAGATCGTGTTTATGACGTATGGCAAGATATTCGAACGGATCGTAAATATTGTCGCGCAGTTTGGCAACATCAGGATCATCCGGAAACATTAACGGGAGCTCCTGTTTGAACATCAGCACACATGATGGTACCGGCGCTACGATATCCCAGCCTTCATCCACCAGCGCAACCAGCCGGGGGACGTTAAACTGTTTGGCCTTTGCCACTGCTTCCAGATCTCCCTGCTCGAGCTTGGGCATACCGCAACAGCGTTCAGTATCCACCAGCCGTACGGGAAGATCGTTGTGTTCGAATACGGCAATCAGGTCTTCGCCCAGTTCCGGCTCATTGTAATTGCCGTAACAGGTCGCGAATAAAGCCACCTTGCCGCGCGTTGGTCCGGCTTCGGGCGCGGCCCGGGCATCCCTGTTACGTGAACCGTCAATGCGCTTACGCAGGCTTCTGCTGTGGTATTCAGGAAGATGGGCCTGAGGGTGTACTTCAAACAGCTCTTCCACCACGGCACGGCCGGCCCGGGTTTTATTGACCCTGTTAACGACAGAAGATACAACCGGAATACTCGCCAGCCTGCCCACCAGATCGGTAGAACTCAGCATCCTGTCGCGAGCACCCGTTTTGCCCTGGCGGTGTTTCACCGCCTTGGCACGCAGCATCAGGTGCGGGAAATCCACGTTCCATTCATGCGGTGGTACGTAGGGACATTTAGTCATATAACACATGTCACACAGGTAACAGTGGTCCACAACCTGCCAGAATACGCGTTTGTCGACGCTATCCAACTCCATACTGTCTGACTCATCAATAGCGTCAAACAGGGTTGGAAAAGCATTGCACAAACTAAAGCAACGCCGGCAGCCGTGACAGATGTCATAGACTCGTTCCAGCTCTTTCAGCAACGAGGCTTCGTCGTAAAACTTGGGACTCTGCCAATCCAGCGGATGGCGGGTGGGCGCATCCAGGCTGCCTTCTCTAACGGACATGGTGTACTCCTGGCAGGATCGGGCTTGCCTGCGAACGGTTAATTCGTTACGCCGGCAAGCCCGTCACTGTCCTGTCGTCAACTAGTCGTCGAGGGCGTTCAGCGCTTTCTGGAAGCGATTCGCATGTGAGCGCTCGGCCTTGGCCAGGGTCTCAAACCAGTCGGCGATTTCGTCAAAATTCTCGCCACGTGCTGCTTTGGCCATCCCCGGATACATATCGGTGTACTCGTGGGTTTCACCGGCTATGGCAGCTTTCAGGTTGTCCGCTGTACCGCCGATGGGCAGACCCGTGGCCGGATCACCAACAGCTTCCAGGTATTCCAGGTGACCGTGGGCGTGACCGGTTTCACCCTCCGCGGTGGAGCGGAATACAGCGGCAACATCGTTGTAACCTTCAACGTCTGCCTTGGCGGCGAAATACAGGTAACGACGGTTTGCCTGCGATTCACCGGAAAACGCTGCTTTCAGATTGTCTTCAGTTTTACTTCCTTTCAGATCCATTTTGTGACCTCCTAGCGGGTATGAGATAAAGACCAGTCGCAACAGTTTAGACCAAGTCTAAAATAGGGTGAAAAATCTAGCTCAGCGGCGGGCGGGTGTCAATGATTTTTGATCGACCAAACACAGCTGGGGTATATAACCACGGAATCCGGGGAAATCAAAGAAGTTTACTTTTCGGATCGCCATTTTCCCTGCTTCACGGGTATTCCGTGGCTACGGAGCAGGACAAAGCCAATCCTGCCGGCTGATCCCGTTTGACCGTGCCCTCAGGCACTTGTAACGTACGCAGCCGAACACTGGAGAGCGGATGTGGCAAAACGTAGTCAGAAAACCCCCGATTTTGAAACTGCACTGGCAGAACTCGAGGCACTGGTGGATAAAATGGAGCAGGGCGATTTGAGTCTCGATGAATCGCTGAAACAATTCGAACGGGGTGTGCAATTGACCCGTTCCTGCCAACAGGCCCTGAAAGAAGCCGAACAAAAGGTCCAGATCCTGCTGGAGAAAGACGGTCAACCATCGCTTGAAACGTTTGACAGTGACGATGAATTCTCCTGAGCTGAACCGCTTTGCGGAGCGCTGCCAGCAGCGTGTGGAAGCGGCACTGGGGCGGTTTCTACCCTCGGAAAATACCCTCCCGGTACAGCTGCACCAGGCTATGCGTTACGCGATGCTGGGTGGTGGGAAACGTATCCGGCCATTGCTGGTCTATGCCGCAGGTCAAGCTTCGGGGGCGAGGCCGCACGCACTGGATGTCGCGGCCTGCTCGGTTGAATGCATTCACGCCTATTCTCTGGTGCACGATGATCTGCCGGCAATGGACGATGATAACCTGCGGCGCGGCAAACCCACCTGCCATAAGGTTTATGGAGAAGCCGAAGCCATTCTTGCCGGTGATGCTCTCCAGGCGCTGGCCTTTTTCCTGCTGGCTCACGCAGATATGGGAGCGATATCCTCCCACCGCCGTCTGCAGATGATCGAGCTGTTGAGCCAGGCCTCCGGTTCCCGCGGGATGGTGGGCGGGCAGTCACTCGACCTCGCGGCTACAGGCAAACAACTGGATATCGCCGAGCTGGAACACATGCATATCCATAAAACCGGTGCCCTGATCCGCGCTTCGGTGCTGCTGGGTGCAGACTGCGCCGAAAATCTCGCCGACGATCAGAAACAGGCGCTGGACCGCTATGGAAAATATACCGGGCTCGCCTTTCAGGTTCAGGACGACATCCTCGACGTGACCGGCAACACCGAACAACTGGGCAAAGAGACTGGCGCCGATAGCGCACTGAACAAACCCACCTACCCCTCGCTGCTGGGACTGGCCGGCGCCCGGGAACGTGCCCGGGAACTGCATCAGGCCGCGCTCGACAGCCTTGACGGCCTGGATGAAAGCGCCGACCCTTTACGCTGGCTATCCCGGTATATCGTCGATCGTGCCACCTGATTGGCAGTTCAACTTGCCAGCAGGCGCCGTAGCGCAGATAATCCGATCCTCCCGTTTGTGCGCCTGCCCATGAAAACTGCCAGTGACCTGCCTTTGCTGACGCGCATCGATTCACCTGCAGATCTGCGTGCGTTGACCATGTCCCAGCTGCCCGAGCTGGCCGGCGAAGCACGCCATTTTCTCATCGAATCGGTATCCAATACCGGCGGGCATCTGGCGGCCAATCTCGGTACCGTCGAACTCACCATCGCGCTGCACTACGTCTTTAATACCCCGGATGACCGCCTGGTGTGGGACGTGGGCCACCAGAGTTATCTGCACAAGATTCTGACCGGCAGGCGTGAACAAATGGACAGCCTGCGCCAGCAAGGCGGGCTGGCCGGTTTCCCCAAACGCGACGAAAGCCCGTATGACAGTTTCGGGGTCGGCCATTCCAGCACGTCGATCAGCGCCGCTCTGGGCATGGCGATCGTTGCCAAAGGGGAAAGCAACCAGCGCCGTGTGGTCGCGGTCATCGGCGATGGCGCCATGACTGCCGGACAGGCATTTGAAGCCCTGAACCACGCCGGCACGCTGGATGCCAACCTGCTGGTGGTGTTAAACGACAACGATATGTCGATTTCACCCAATGTCGGCGGCCTGTCCAATTACATGGCACGCATGCTGTCCGGACGCACTTACGCAACCGTGCGCGAGGGCAGCAAAAAAGTCCTGCAGATAATGCCCCCGATGTGGGAACTGGCGCGCCGCGCCGAAGAACACATGAAAGGCATGGTGGTCCCCGGCACCCTGTTCGAAGAGCTGGGCTTCAATTACATCGGCCCTATCGACGGTCACGACCTGGACGCGCTGGTCGGGACCCTGGGTAATATTCGCAAACTGAAAGGTCCCCAGCTGCTGCATGTCGTGACGCGCAAGGGCAAGGGCTATCAACCCGCCGAGCAGAACCCCTGCGAATTCCACGGTGTGGGTAAATTTGATCCACAGACCGGGCGGAGCCAGGGCACCACCAGCCCGGCAAAGACCTATACCCAGGTATTTGGTGAGTGGATCTGCGACATGGCGAAACAGGACGACAAACTGGTTGCTATCACGCCGGCCATGCGCGAAGGCTCAGGTCTGGTGACATTTTCCGAGTCTTTTCCACAGCGTTATTTCGACGTCGGTATTGCCGAGCAGCACAGCGTCACCATGGCCGCCGGCATGGCCTGCGATGGCTGGAAACCCGTGGTCGCCATCTACTCCACCTTCCTGCAGCGCGCCTATGATCAGCTGGTGCACGACGTCGCGCTGCAGAACCTGCCGGTGCTGTTTGCAATCGATCGGGGGGGACTGGTGGGGGCTGACGGCCCTACCCACTCGGGTAACTACGACCTGAGCTTTTTACGCTGCATCCCCAACATGACGCTGATGGTGCCGGCCGATGAAAATGAATGCCGTCAGATGCTGTCCACGGGATTCCGGCTGAACGGCCCGGCGGCGGTGCGTTATCCACGCGGAGCCGGGCCAGGCGCAAGCATCAAGCCGGGACTGGAGACACTTCCGGTCGGCAAGGCGGAAATCCGCCGTGAAGGCCGGGAGGTTGCCCTGCTGGTGTTTGGCAGCCCGCTGGCAGCGGCGCTTGAGGCCGCAGAACGGCTGAATGCCACCGTGGCCAACATGCGCTACGTCAAGCCACTCGACGAGGATTGCATTCTCAAGTTAGCGGCCAGCCACCGGGTACTGGTGACCCTGGAGGATAACGCCATCGCCGGCGGCGCAGGCAGCGCTGTTGCTGAAGCCCTGATGCGTCATGGAAATACCCTGCCTGTAGCCATGCTGGGCATCCCTGACCGCTTTATCGAGCACGCCAGCCGCGAACAGCAACTGGCGGAATGCGGTCTGGATGCGGACAGTATTTACCAGCGTATTCAAAGGGAATTAGCCAGTAGAATTGCAACCTTGCGCGCGGTCGATTAATATTTGACCTTTCCGGTCAGGAATTATTATGGCCGCACGTTACACCCTGAAAATTCTCACAGATTTCGCATCCGCGCATACCTTGCGCGATTATCCGGGCGCCTGTGCACGTATGCACGGACATAACTGGAAAGTCGAGGTGGAAGTGACTGCCCGCGAACTCGACGCGATGGGTATGGGCGTGGATTTCAGGGTGATCAAGCAGGCTGCACGGGACATTGCGGAACGGCTGGATCATCGCTACCTGAACGACCTGGAGCCCTTTACCCGGGTAAACCCGACGGCGGAGAATATAGCCGCGTATTTTCACCAAGAGCTTTCGGCACAACTGAATAACGACTGTATCCGGGTCCACGCCGTCACCCTCTGGGAAACCGAACGCGCCGGTGTGCGTTATGTTGAGGACGAAAAATGAGCAAACAGCAAGCGACAACTTCGATCGCCGGCAACATTGCCGATGTACAGAGCAGCGCCGATACCCGCCACATAGCCATTGACAAGGTGGGTATCAAGGACATCCGTCACCCGGTACGCGTCCGGGACCGTTCCGAGGGCGAGCAGCACACCATTGCCAACTTCAACATGTACGTCAATCTGCCGCACAATTTCAAGGGCACGCACATGTCCCGTTTTGTGGAAATCCTCAATCTGCACGAGCGGGAAATCAGCGTACAGTCATTCAAGCAAATGCTGGGCGAAATGACCGACAGACTGGAAGCCGAAGCCGGTCACATCGAGATGACCTTCCCTTATTTTATCAATAAGACGGCGCCGGTATCGGGCGTGCAGAGTCTGCTCGATTATGAAGTGTCATTCATCGGCGAAATCCAACGCTCATACCCGGAAATGAAAATCAAGGTCGTGGTACCGGTCACCAGCCTGTGTCCGTGCTCAAAGAAAATTTCCGAGCGTGGCGCTCATAACCAGCGCTCACACGTCACGGTGACCGCAACCACCTGTGATTTTGTCTGGATCGAGGAACTGATTGAATTGATCGAGCAACAGGCTTCCTGCGAACTATACGGTCTGCTCAAACGTCCTGACGAAAAATTTGTCACCGAACGTGCCTACGACAACCCGAAATTCGTGGAAGACATGGTGCGCGACATCGCCGCCAAATTAAACAAGGATGAACGTATCTGCGCCTACGTGGTGGAATCCGAAAACTTTGAATCCATTCATAACCACTCGGCATATGCCCTGATTGAACGAAATAAAAGAGCCGAAAACCAGGACGCTGACTAAGCGAACCTGGCAAGGGATATAAACCGGGCTAG
>CBFDBP010000047.1:0-16762 GCA_965603065.1 uncultured Gammaproteobacteria bacterium | reverse complement strand
ATGTCCCGACAACAAGCTCTCGACGGTTTCCTCGGCGCCGGTTATGCACTGCACATTGTCGCCGCCATGCGCATGCTGTCGGAACCGCGGGACATCGGCCGCGCGGTGGGTGACGGCAATGCCGAATGGTTTGCCACCGTCGGCGCCAACGGCCGCGGGCAGATGCGTAACTGCGACGGTGAAGCGATTGATCCCGGGCAGCTGCAGCGTTTTACGCCGACGCTGTTTCTGTATGACAACTATCCGGGTGGGATAGGCATCTCGGCACCGCTGTTCGAAAACAGGGCTGCGATTGTGGCCGATGCGCAGGCGCTGGTGAACGCCTGTGAATGCGCGCACGGCTGCCCGAGTTGTATCGGGCCGATTCTTGCGAGTGACGAGCTGCGGGGGTATTCGCCGAAACAGGTCGCGTTGCGGGTGCTATCGCTGCTAGGTGTGGAATTAATCGAATGAACCTCAAATCCAGACTGGCACACCTGCAAACCCAGGCCGGTGCCGGCTTTGCCTCCCCGACACTGAAACCTACGGTGTCGGAATTGCGCGCCCGCATTGCACGACTGGAAAAAAGAGACCCGGAAAAAAGGCGGGAGACACCCGCAGGTGCAACCGAAAAACCGTCGGGCGGTTGTGCCCTTTTGGGTAAAAACACCACCTTCGACACGATTGATCACGGTCGGGAGACCGCTCCTGCAGGGGATAATCGTCGCCCCGCTGCAATCGTTGCAGCACTCGAAGGCGAACCAATCGCCGATGGCTTGATTCGCATCCGCAAACGTTTTCCGCTCACCGGCACACTCGGCTCCATTGCCTTGCAGTCACTGCGTAAAACACCATGCCTGCCGCGGGAACCGGTAAACGAAACCCTGCGGCGCGTCTACATCGATACCGAAACCACCGGTCTGTCCGGCGGCAGTGGCACCCTCGCTTTCCTGATCGGCATCGCCGTGATCGAAGACGACGCCATCGAGTTAACCCAGTTTCTGATGACCCGCTTCGCAGCGGAAGCGGCATCGCTGTCAGCCTTCGCGGAAACCCTCTCCCCCGACGACCAGCTGGTCAGCTACAACGGCAAGAGCTACGACCTGCCGCTGTTGATCACCCGCTTTCGCATGCAGGCCATGCAACACCCCTTCGACGGGCTGCCGCACCTGGACCTGTTGCACCCGGTGCGGCGCCTGTTCAGCCGGCGCTGGTCTGACTGCCGGCTCACCAGCCTTGAACAGAACCTGCTTGGCTTCAGCCGTGTCGATGACCTGCCCGGCAGTGAGGCGCCGGCCGCCTGGTTCAGTTATATCCGCAGCGGTCAGGGTGATCAGCTCATCAAAGTGGTCGAACACAACCAGCAGGACATTGTCTCGCTGGCCGTTGCGCATAGCGCTCTGACACAGGCCATCGCACAACCTCAGGCCTTCAATGTAGACTTGTACGCCCTCGCCCGCTGGTTGTCGGAAAGCAGTGAGGACGATGCCCGTGAACTGCTGCAGTCGCATGCACATGAACTCTGCGACAACGGTAAACGTTTGCTCGGTCATCTTGCCAGGCGTGCAGGTCATTGGCCACAGGCCATCGCTATCTGGGAAGCCCTCGCCGCCGCCGGCTGCACCGATTCCCTGGAACGCCTCGCCAAGTATCACGAACACATCAGCAAGGACCTCGCCGCCGCGCGGCGTTGTTGCAAGCTACTGCCGGGCAACGCCGCCTGTGAACACCGCCGCCAGCGCATCGAAGGCAAGATAAACCGCCTGCTGTAGGCGCGCTGGCCTTCGGCGCGATAACGCGGTTTATGACCTGTGGCTTTGGATGAATGCTTTTATTTGGCGGAAACAAGTTTCAGGGCCGGTTTCTGCTGCTTGCCGTACAGGGCGTCTTCAAGCGGCAGCGGTTTGGCGATGCCGTAACCCTGGGCGTAGTCGACGCCGATATCCTGTAGCGCCTCCAGGGTCTCCCTGTTTTCGACGAATTCGGCAATGGTCTTGATCCTGAGCGTCTGTCCCACGTAATTGATGGCGTGAACCATCGCGTAATCGGTACTGTCCCGGGTCATGTTTTTGATGAAACAGCCATCGAGTTTGAGGTAGTCCACCGCCAGGCTCTTCAGGTAGCCGAAGGAACTCAAGCCGACACCGAAATCATCGAGCGCGAACTGGCAGCCCATGGCGCGCAGGGTATCGATCAGGCGTGTGGCGTTACTCAGGTTGGAAATGACCGCGGTTTCGGTGATCTCGAAACACAGCAGTTCCGGCGGTATGTCCATGTCTTCGATCATTTTCGCCAGGGCAGACGTGAACCGATCGTCGGAAAGCGACTGGCCGGACAGGTTGATGCTGCAGGTACTGATCCGGTTCTGCACGTAGTCGATATCCTGACTGAGTGTCTCGAGCGTGTTTTTTACCACCCAGCGATCGATGGCACCCATCAGCGAGTAGCGTTCGGCGGCAGGAATAAAGGCATCGGGACCGATCAGGCTGCCATCGTCATCGAGCATCCTGACCAGCACTTCACCGTGCAGTTTGTTACGCTCACCAGCGACATCCCCGATGGGCGCGATAGCCTGAAAATACAGGCGGAAACGATTCCGCTCCAGCATATCCTGGATGCGCTGTACCCACTGCACCTGGCCCCTTTGTTCCACCATGGCGGCATCAGTGTTCTTGTAGACGTGTATCCTGTTGCGCCCGCTTTCCTTGGCGACGTAGCAGGCGGAATCCGCTGCACTCAGTACATCGCTGATGGTCCCGCTTTCGGCGGTGACAGGGACCAGGCCTATACTGGCGCCGATGCGGAACGACTTGTCGTCCCAGACAAAACGGAAATTCTCCACCTGTTGACGGATTTTTTCGGCGAGTCGCCTGGCCGATGCTATGGAACAGCCGGTAAACAGGATACCGAACTCGTCACCGCCGATTCTGGACAAGGTGTCGCCTTCGCGCAGCACGACGCGCAGTGCCAGGGTCAGCTGCTTGAGTAATTCGTCACCGGCGATATGCCCGCAGGTATCATTGACCACCTTGAAGTTATCGAGGTCGAGGTAACAGAGCGCGTAGCGTTTTTCCCGGTCGCGCGTATAGTCCAGCGCCTGGTTGGCACGCTTTTCGAACTCCCGCCTGTTGATCAGGCCGGTCAGGGAATCATGGGTGGCGTGGTAGGTCATATGAGCGAGGCTGCGCAGCTCGGACACATCGTGGAAGACCAGCACGACGCCACTGATCTGCTTGTTCGAGTTGCAGATCGGCGCCGCATTGACCTCGATGGACAGCTGCTGCTGTATATGACGGTGGATTAACAGCAGGTAACCCGGCAGCATGGTGGGCCGACCTTCCTGCAGACACAGCTCAACGGGATCCGGGGTGGATTGCAGGGTTTTTTCGTCGACAATCATGAACACCTCGCGCAACGCCCTGCCGTGAGCCTCTTCGAGATTCCAGCCGGTGCCCTGTTCAGCGACAACATTCATGTAATCGATGCGGCCATCCATGCTGACAGCGATGACACCGTCACCGATCGAACCCAGGGTGACATAGGCCTGTTCCTGCGCCAGGAACAAAGCCTCTTTGGTGTTCTTCAAGGCCGTGATATCCCGTAGCGTCGCTTCGTGACCGGTAATACCGCCCACCTCGTTATACTGGTAGACACAGTTTTCCGAGACCCACACGCCGTGGCCCGATTTGTGCCTGAGCATGCATTCGTGGTTCTGCAACCCGCCGAACTTTGCATCGAGTTCTTTATCATGTTTTTCCCTGTCTTCAGGCGACGTGAAAAGCATGCCGACGTCTGAGCCAACCACTTCCTGCGTACTGTAACCGAGCAACTGCCTGACCGAAGGCGTAGCCCACTTGATGACGCCGTCTTTGTCGACGTGAAAAATCGTGTCCTGCATGCCCTCTATAATGGCTTGAATGCGTTCTTTCGATTCGCGAATCCGGCTTTCCGCAGCACGCCTTTCATAGACCTGCGTTTCCAGGTCGTGGTTAGCCGTTTCCAGCCCGGCTCTGGCAGCTTCAGCGGTTTCACGCGCTTCGATCAGATCGCGGATGAGTTCGGTGTTATGCGAACTCAGTTTTATGGAGTGGATCAGCATGACCCTGAAGCTTCGCGACCAGGTAAACATCAGCACCATCAGCAGGCCGGCGGAGGCAGCCATTATAATGTGGAAGTCTTCGCCGGTGGTGGCGGTGTTGTATATGCATGGCAATAGTGCCGGCAGGGCAAAAGCGGCGAAAACTCTGGGCGAAGACTGCATGGACGTGTAGGCGGCCAGCGTAATACAGATGAGAGTTACCAGGGTCACTGTTTTTACATTGGTGTCACCGTAGAGATAAGCCACAATACCGAGACAACCCCACGCCACGCCGGAGACCAGCGCGGCAAACACATAGTCTTTTCCCCAGGCGCTCACTTCGTTTTCGGTACGGCAGGAGATAAACAGCGATCGCCAGGCCAGTGTGAGCAGGATCAACAGCGACCAGCCGACGATGTATGGACCTGGTATGGTTTCCCAGAACGCCACACAGATGGCCACCATGACGCCCACGTTCGCGAGCAGCTCATAGCGCATCTGTTTGTGGATCAACTGAACCTGGGCGCGGCGAAAGCGGGGACGATTCACCCTTTCGGATTGCTTACCCCGTGAGCGTTCTGTTCCGGCTGGTGAAGGAATGGCGGGCAGGGCCTTGTATTTTGCCATGGCGTGGATCCAGTTCCGAGAGTCAAGGGGGTCCGGCGGTCCAGCCTGCTTATCATACAATCCCTTTGGTAAGCCGCTGTTTTTCTGTCTTTTTCACGTTTCGATCCAGACTAGACGGCTTAACTCACTGTATCGGTGTAAACGCCGCAGACTTTAGAGAAAATGTGACGGTGTTGACATTTGACGTTGCCGGACGGTCGGCGTAAAAACGGCTCTGTGGAGCACCTGTCTACTGCCGTGTGACTCAATTCTGTTCCATGCGTCTTATATTTCGGTTAAGGAGGTGGATAATGGCCGTCGCACAGACCGTTGAGGATTTTCTGGCAAAGCATGGCATCGATTATGAGCTGGTATCGCATCCGCACACGGGTTCCAGTCATGAGACTGCCGAAGCCGCCCATGTCAATGAAGACCACATCGCCAAGGCTGTCATTGTCAAGGATACGGGCGGCTATGCCATGGTGGTGGTGCCGGCCAGCAACTGGGTGGAGATCGAGCATCTGCGCAAGGAACTCAAGCGGGACTTCCACCTGATCACGGAAAACCAGCTCGCAGAACTGTTCAGTGATTGCGAAGCGGGTGCCGTGCCGCCACTCGGCCCCGCTTACGGATTAGAGACTTTTCTGGACCAGGCGCTGAGCAGCCTGGCCAATGTCTATTTCGAGGCGGGTGACCATGAAAAACTGATCCATACCAGCGGAGAGGATTTTCGAACCTTGCTGGGCGGTGTCAGACACGGCCACTACAGCCATGACAATTGAGCTGTAAACGCGGTCCAGCTTATTGTACAGCGCCCTCATCGATCCAGGTCTTGATCGTTTCGACTTGCTCGTCGCTGAGCGGATCCTTGCCGTGCGGCATATGAATCGACGGGTCGGTCTTGCCCGCAACCATCCGGTACAGGAGCTTGCATCCTTTTTAACTTAATTTGATCAGTGAAGCAATTCCCTGGCAAGGTTGGCCAGGTTACCGGTACCCCCGTTAGCGAGCATACTGACAAGACTGCCGAGACCGTCAGTGTCCTTAACGAAGCGCAAAAAACGGGGCATGATCGTGCTCAGCCCGGCGCAGGCCATATCGCTGCCGATATCGAGTCGCTCAGCCAGACCGGTAACATCCACTGATATCAGCAGTGTCGATAACCGCTCCCGGCCGTCGGCATTCAGCAAGCTGGATAAGTCGCTGCTGTGCAAAGCATCGATGAAGCTGGTTATTGCCTCCGGTATAAAACGATTTGCCTGGTCGTTGCTGAAACCGGCATTTGTCAATTCGCTGACTACATGCCCAAGGTCGGCATCGAGAAACTGTTGCACGAGATCCATCGTTATTTCCTCCAGGTCGGTCAATAAAAACCCTGCCGGAAAAAACACTAGGCGTCCGGCCTTTGCCGTTCAAGCAGCAAAGGGCAAACGTCACAAAAATTAACAGTTGCTGCGGAACTGACCCGACCGCAGACAGCCTGCCCATTTGCAAACAATTGTTACAAATAGGCCTCGGCTATTGCACGGTTTACCGCTGTACATTCTACTTGGCAACCATGAAGCTTTTCATAACAAGCACCTGCCAAAATCGAGGAGTAGCAACGTGGACAAGATCAACGAACTGGCCGACCCCGATCTCATTCAAAACCTGATCATCCCCTGGGCCATCAAGATCGCAGTCGCGCTGGCGATATTCATCATCGGACGCTGGATCGCCAAATGGCTGACCGGCGTGGTGCGTAAACTGATGGCAAAATCCAACATGGATGACATGCTGATCCAGTTTCTCGGCAACATTGTCTACACCATCCTGCTGCTGGTGGTCGTCATGGCAGCCCTTGATCATATTGGTATCCAGACCACCTCGCTGCTGGCCGTGTTTGGTGCCGCCGGCCTGGCTATCGGTCTGGCTCTCAAAGACTCGCTGGGCAACTTTTCATCAGGTGTCATGCTGATCCTGTTCCGTCCCTTCAAGGTGGGGGACTTCATCGAAGCCGGTGGAGAAAGCGGTGTTGTCGAAGAAGTCAGAATGTTCGCAACCATCCTCCGCACCGGTGACAATCGGGAAGTGATTATCCCCAACAGCCAGATCTACGGTGGCACGATTGTCAACTACTCGGCCAATGAAACCCGCCGCATCGATCTGGTGTTCGGCATTGGTTACGACGATGACATCGCAAAGGCCAAGCAGACTCTGGAGAGCGTCATGCAGCAGGATGAGCGTATCCTGTCCTATCCCGCGCCGGCCGTCGCGGTGGGAGAACTGGCAGACAGCAGCGTCAACTTCAACGTGCGTCCGTGGGTCAAAAGCACCGACTACTGGCCGGTGCGTGCCGATATGCTGGAAAAAGTCAAGCTGGCATTCGACGCCAACGGTATCAGCATCCCGTACCCGCAACAGGATGTCTATATGCGCAACGTTGCATAAGTCACGACAGCATATAAACTCAAGCGGTAGGGAACGTCTTACGATAGACATAACAGGTTAATCTCGATGCGAATCGCAATCCTGGAAGATGATCCGGCCCAGCAGGAATTGATATGCTGCTGGCTGACGGAATCCGGTCACGAATGTCACGGCTATCAATCCGGAAACACCTGCCGCGATGCCTTGCGTCGCGAGACCTTCGATCTGCTGATCGTGGACTGGAACCTGCCGGATACCACCGGTCCCGACGTGGTGGTGTGGGTCAGGGAAAACCTCGACTGGAACATACCAGTCCTGTTCACCACCAGCAGGGACCGCGAAGAAGATATCGTGCATGCACTGCAAAGCGGCGCAGACGACTACATGACCAAACCGATAAAACGTGGAGAGACCCTGGCGCGCATCAGCGCCTTGCTGCGCCGCGCCCTGCCTGACAATACGGATAATGAGCTTTACAGCTGCCCGCCCTTCGAATTCAAGCTGCACGATCAACAGGTGATCGTCGACGATCAGGCTGTTAGTCTTACCAACAAGGAATTTCAGCTGGCGCTGTTTTTGTTCCGTAACAGCGGCAGACTGCTGTCACGCAGTTATATCCTGGAAAACGTCTGGGGTGTGCGTTCCGAACTCAGTACACGCACGGTCGATACCCACGTCAGCCGTTTACGCAACAAGCTGGGCATACGGCCCGATCGTGGCTGGCGCCTGAACGCGGTCTATCACCATGGTTACCGGCTGGAAACAGCAGAGCAGCCGGAAACAGCCTGATCATCAACAATGCGAAGACAACAGGGGTGGCCGCCATGGTAATCTACAGCGCAAAACACCGTTCCGCTTATAAGCCTGCATTGCCGTGGCGCAGCAGGCTGGCTGCCCTGTTCGTGCTATGCCTGCTCCTTGCGCTGACCCCGAATCCCGTATACGCAGAATCCCAGTACTGGGTATACACGGTAAGACCCGGCGATAACATCTGGAACCTCACCGAAAAATACTGTGTCAGCGTACGCCACTGGAAACGCATACAAGGGCTCAACAATGTGCGCCTCGATCGCCAGATCCCGCCTGGCACCAAATTGCGTTTCCCGCTGGATATACTCAAATATCAACCGGCGACAGCGCTGGTGGCGCAGGTCCAGGGTACCGCGCAGCTGTTTCGCACCGGCGGCAAACCGGCCGTCCCACTGGCGGCAAAAATGTCGCTGCGCAGCGGCGACCGCATCGTCACGGGATCCGGCGCCAACGTGACCCTGCGCTTTGCCGATAACTCGGAACTGCTGGTGCTGGAGGATTCTGAAGTTGTCATGGACACCCTCAGTGCCTGGAGCACTACGGGTATGGTGGATACGCGTGTCAGATTACAGGGCGGGCGCGTCGATACGCGGGTAAAACCCGGCCGGGGTCCCGGCAGCCGTTATCACATTATCACCCCGGCAGCTGTGGCGGCTGTTCGCGGCACACGCTTCAGGGTTGCCGCTGACAAACAGCAGCCGCTCAGCAGGAGTGAGGTGACCGCAGGCACGGTAAACATCGGCGACGCCAGGAACAGTCAGGATATTCCTGCCGGCTTCGGCCTGGTGTCGGAAAGCGGCAAGCCACCCCAGCAACCGAGGGAATTGTTACCGCCCCCTGATCTCACCAAGACCGCCAGGCTGTATAGAAGCCTGCCACTGCAGTTCAGCTGGTCGCCGTTGCCAGGCGCACAGGCCTACCGTTTGCAGATTGCGCCGGACCAGGAATTCGAGACGCTCATTGTCGACAAGTCAACCGCACAGCCCGGCGTACAGTGGGCGGACCTGCCGGATGGACGCTATGCGCTACGCGTACGCGGTATCGATGATGTCGGTCTGGAAGGCCTGGATGGTGTCGAGATGATTGAGATCGACGCCAGACCTTTCGCCCCGCTGCCTACAGGCATGAGCGGAGGCACTCTGGTTCGTGAACCAACACCAGGCTTCAGCTGGAAACCCGTCGACGGTGTGCAGAGTTACCGCTTCGAGCTTGCTCACGATATCGCGTTCACGCAAATGGTAAGCCGCCAGCAGACTGATAGCGCCGGCATCAGACTGACAAAGGCGTTGCAACCGGGTGACTATCATTGGCGTGTCGCCAGCGTTGACCCTGACGGCGATCAGGGGCCTTTCAGCCAGCCACAACATTTTTCCTTCCGCCCTCCGCTTGCAGCGCCCGCATCGGTCGAAGCGCCGCTTGTGGAAGACGCAACGCTGGTATTCACATGGCAGGCTGTCGAGCACGCCACCGCCTACCGTATACAGCTTGCCGAAGATCCGGCCTTCGCGCAGATGGTCACCGACATCAAGGTATCGGAACCCCGTGCGGAGATTAAACGGCCCCCTTCCCGGACCTACTATTTCAGAATAAACGCCGAAAACGCACAGGCTGAAGTCAGTCCGCACACCCAGGCACGGGAGATAAAGGTCCCGCCACATCACTACTGGGGCTTGCTGATATTTCTGCTACCCCTGTTACTGACGCTGTGACACGGTCCGGCAAGCGGCCTGTTGCTTTTGCTGAACTCGCCGCGCTTGCCGCCCTGATCGTCGGCCTTGCCCTGCTGCTATCATACAGCGACTGGTTATGGCGCTGGGACCGTGTTTTTTACGACACCCAACTGCGCCTCTGGCAGCGTCCGCCGGCCGACGATATCGTCATTGTCGCCATCGATGAGACAACCCTGCGCGAACTGGGACGCTGGCCCTGGTCACGCGCGGTGCACGCAGCGCTGCTGGACCGTCTGAAGAACGAACAACCGAAGGCCGTCGCATTTGATGTCATTTTTGCGGAGCCGGATCTGCAGCATCCGCTTGATGATGCAAAGTTCATCACCGCGGTCAGAAACAGTGGCCGGGTTGGATTACCGGTACTGATGGAACAACCACGGCGTGACGGTCAGCCGATCGAAACCATGCCCTTCCCCGAACTGGCCAGCGTTGCCGCTGCCATGGGACACGTTCACGTGGAACTCGACCCGGATGGCATTGCGCGCTCCCTCTATCTTTTCGAAGGGCTGGGCAGCCCGTACTGGCCACACTTGAGTCTCGCCATGCTGAAGATGGCCGGTGAATCGAGCGGCGCTGAACTGGAAGCGCCCAGCCCCCGGGAAACGCCGGATTCCCCCCTGCTGTGGGCACGCAGTCATGCCTTGCTCATCCCGTTTGCCGGGCCGCCCGGACACTTTCGGCACATGTCCTACAGACAGGTACTGGATGGCGATTTTTCTCCCGGCACATTCCGCGACAAGTACGTACTGATAGGGACCACGGCGGCGGGGCTGGGTGATGCACTGCCGACACCGTTTTCAGGTTTCAGCCACTCGATGTCGGGTGTTGAGATCAACGCTAACATACTCGACACACTGCGCCGCGGTCTGGTCATATCACCGCTGCAGAGAACCTGGCACATGCTGCTGAGCGGATTGCTCGCCCTGCTGCCCGTGCTGGCATTCCCCAGGCACGCCCCGCGTAACAATCTGTTGATGACCGCGGCTCTGCTGCTGCTCACCCTGGCGGTCAGCACCGCACTGCTGATGGGACTGCATCTGTGGTTTTCACCCACACCGGCGTTGCTTGCCATTACCCTGAGCTACCCCCTGTGGAGCTGGCGCCGCCTGGAATCCGCCATGCGCTATCTGGGCCAGGAGCTCGATCAGATGCACCAGCAACAGGCGGTGCTTTCCGGCACGCGCCATATATCGGAACAAGCTTCCATGGATTTCGTCACCAGCCTGCTACCGGTGAGTGGCTGGAGTCTGTTCGATAGCAAACGGCAACTCGTCAAGCGTTCAGGAAACGCACCGGAGATGCCAGCGGACATCGATTTCGACCAACGCTGGACAACACATGGTGACTGCCTGTGGACCTGCCTGAAGCAGGCACGGCAACCACGCCTGCTGCTGGGTGTACGCTGGAACAGCGGACAGCCGCCTGCTGCGAACGAACAACGCCTGCTGGACAGTTTTGTGAAGCAATCAGGTGTCGCTCAGGCTATAGAACTGCACAGCGCGGCAAAGGACATACAATCGCGAATCAACCAGGTTCAGCAGGCCACCAGTCAGTTACGCGAGTTGCGCCAGTTTATCGATGACAGCCTGGCCAACATGGCCGATGGGGTTATTGTGGCAGACTTTCGTGGACAGGTGCTGCTATCCAATGCCCGCGCGGCCTGGTACCTGCGCGGGGATGACAATCAGGACCTGATCGGCCTGCCGCTGATGGATTTACTGAACGACGTGGTACTGGAGCAGGCCGGCCAATGGCCCGTTCTTCTGCGCCAGGTGATGCTCGATGGCAAGCGGTCTCAGTCAGGCGCACGGCACCGGAATGGTCGCGACCTGCTGGTGCAAGTGGCATCACTGAATACGGAATCGGTGCGACTGTCCGGACTGGTATTCAATTTCTCCGATATCAGCCTGCTCAAGGCCAGTGAACGCAAGCGCAACGAGTTGCTCAACTTCCTCTCTCATGACCTGCGCGCGCCGCTGGTATCACTGACCGCTCTACTGGATCTTGCCAAGACCCACAAACCGTCGGATGAACTCGCCTCACTGCTTCGGCGCATGGAATCCCATACCGGCAAAACGCTCAATCTTGCCGAACAGTTTCTGCACCTGGCGCGCGCGGAAAGCAGTGAAGGTTTTGTATTCCGCGATGTCGACATGGTCAGCGTTGTCCTGAATGCGGCCGAACAGGTCTGGATGCAGGCCAGGGGCCGTGGTATCCAGCTGCAGCAACATATCGACATCGATGAGGCGTGGATATCGGGCGATGGCGGGCTGCTGGAACGTGCGCTGGTCAATCTGCTGGACAACGCCATAAAATACAGCGCGACAGGCAGCCGTGTGACGGTGACCCTGACACTGGACAGCGTTTCGGCGCGCTGCTGTGTAGCGGACGAAGGTAGCGGGATTCCTGCCGAAGAGCTCCCGCGTCTGTTTGATCGCTTTCACCGGGTCCAGCAGAGTGACGCAGGGGATATACAGGGGGCGGGACTCGGGCTCGCCCTGGTTGACGTCGTTGCCCGGCGCCACGGCGGCCGCGTTGAGGTACAAAGCGAGCAAGGCCGGGGTTCCTGTTTCTGCCTGGTCATTCCCTACCATGCAGGCAAAAAAACGGCGGGCTGAAAAGCCCGCCTGCCAAACTGGGTGGCAAAAGGAGGAGTGTCTGGACGTCAGCGTCGCTGAGCGTCATGTCGCCACCTCTTTGGGTGGCGTGTACCCGGTGCTTCCCCTGAAAATGTGTCTTACGTTCGCTCCCCACTGGTCGGTGCCATCGGGCGCCGGTACTCCCGGCACTTCAATAAGTAACCGCCGGCGGTAGTTTTTTCGCCTGATCGATCCAGGACCCTATCTGTGTAGCATTCGGCACCTGTTTAACCAGGCGCTTTTGCTTGTTGATTTCGCGCATCCTGTCAGCCAGGTTTTCCGGATTACGGTTGCGCAATTCCTTGACCGTATCGACACCGGAGGCCTCCAGCAATTCAGCCCACTGCCCGGCGACACCTTTGATGCGGAACAAATCACTCATATTGACCCATCTAAGGATCAGCTTCTCGTTTATGCCGCAACGCTCTACCAACTGCACCCTGCGTTTACGCTCGCCACCTTCGGCAAGCAGCTGACCGGTATTCATCACACCAGCCGCCTTTAACATTTCTGCGTATTTCGGGCCAATGCCCTCGATATCCTCGATGCTGCGATTCATGATGCTTTCGCTCCTCTAGGCGTTATTATTCAGGTCTGTCAGCGTTCGCTCAGCCAGCCCTCCATTGGCTGCAGCACAGGCTGCTTTGTCTGACCTGAATTCTTCGTCAGCTTGGACGTGCATACAAGGGGGCAATTGTTAACTTGTGTTAAAGCTGCACCCGAGCGGCTGGCAAACACGCCTTCGCGGTCAGGAGACCGCTTCTACAACGGGATCCGCCAAGCCGCGTAACAACACCAAACCCCAAATGTAATGGTCGTGGCCCCGCTCACACCACTGTAAGAGCCCCGTCCTCCGGCGCGATTGTTCAAACACGCCTTCGCGGTCAGGAGATCGCTTCTACCGGTCGCTGATTGCCTCGTAGCCGCTCAGCTCCAGGTAACCTCTGCCGCGGTGACTGCCTGAAACCCGCACGGCGCCCTCCCAGTAACGCACACTGTGATCCATCAGCTGGTCGTCCAGCAGCGCCTGTACTTCGAGGTCCAGCTCGTCTTCAGCAACCTGCAGACGCCAGGCAACCGGATAACGTGCACCGTCTTTCGCCTGCCAGTGACGCAACGGCGTCAGTGTCACGGCATCCGGCAGCAGCGCGTGGCTGCTGCCATCGGCTTGCACCAGGCTGCCACGACTGAACGGATGTGCCCTGCCCTGTTTGTCACGCAACTGGTAAAACATCAACTCGCGGCCGTCCTCCAGTTGCAGGGCGAACCAGTCCCAACCGGCCTGATCTGCATCGAGCGCGGAACTGGACCACTCGCGATCCAGCCAGGAATCCCCCGCCACGCGGTAGCTGACATCCCCGATGCGCAGTTCGCCACGCGTCGGCAGACGCGTAAAGGAATAGTAATAGGAGGCGTTACCGGGGCTGCCGCTTTTACGCGACAGGCCGTCTTCACCCTGCAGCACCAGCGGCTTGCCGCCGGCCTGCAGCTGCAGGGACAGGCCGATGTCTTCGTTGCCGGCCGACAGCGCCAGGGGAAACAGCTCTGTGCCGCCGCGCAGGGACCAGGGTCCCAGCCACACCGCAAACGGCGACGCACTGGCACCAGCCAGCCCGACGGCAGCACGGGCGAAACGTTCGGCCGAATGATGACGGCCGGCCGCGACGTCGCTGATAGCGATATGACCCATGTAGATCTGCTGCGCTCGCCACGCCGAATCCGGCGCCGCTTCACCAGGACGCAGTCCGACACGAAACAGCGTGAACTGGTAACCGAAACGCCGCCCGCTTTCAGTGTGCAGGTTACCGGTCAGGTACCACCACTCGGTGGCGAATTCGGGGTGCGCACCATGATCTTCGGGAAAACGAAATGCGCGTGGCTGCAGCGCCCGGGCAAAGCCCGCGTCGGGCTCAAAACCCATAGCCCGGTCTACGCTTAGCTTCGTCGCAGACACCGGCCCATCGTCTTCGCAAGCCACCACGATCAGTGTCAGCAGTAACAGCCATAAACGACCCACCGTCAGTCCTCCCGCAGTTGTGGCGCCGGATCCCGGCGCGCGGAGCGCCAGGCCGGGTAGATGGCCGCCAGGCCGGCGGCCAGCAAACCGGTCAACAGCGTCTGCAGCAGCAGACCGCCATCCACGCTGAACGGCATGCTCCAGCCAAAGGCGCGCCGCTGCACGGATTCGATCAATACCCAGGCCATGAGCAGGCCGGTGGGAATCGCCACACTGGCAGCCAACAGCCCCATCAGCAGGGACTCGGCACCGATAAGCCCGGCGATCTGGCCGCGCGTCAGGCCCAGTGCCCTCAACACGGCATACTCCTTGCCACGTTCCAGCTGCAGCGCCATCAACGCGCTCAGTACGCCAATGAATGCCACCGTCAGAGACAGGACGCGCAATACCTCGGTGATACGGAACGTCCGTTCGAATACGGCCATGGATTCATCGAGTATGGCGCGTGCCGGGGTGATGACGATGGCCAAGCGCCCGGCGAGCCCGCTGACGGCACGGCGCATGTCACCCGCATCGTTATCGCGGGCGAACAGCGCCAGGGTATTCACCTGCTGTTCGGGCCAGAGCTGCCGGTAGACAGCCTCGTCCATGAAGATGCGGCCGTGTTCGCTGGCATAGTCACGGAATACACCGGCCACGGAAAAGGTGGCCGCGCCTCCCGTCACTGGCAGCTCGAGGCTTGCGCCCGGTTGCAGACCGAGGTGCCAGGCCAGCGGCTCGGAAACCAGCAGCGCACCGGCATCGAATTGCTGCCATGCCGACGGCCCGCCATCTGTCAGAGCGAAGCCCTGGCGCGACGCGGGTGCCAGCCGCGCACCGATGACTTCCACGCGCCGTCCGGCCAGCGGCAGCGTGCGCTCGCGGTAACGGCTGAAGGCGGCCACCGCTGGCAGGACGGAGACCGCCTCAACCACCGCTGCAGGCAGAGTTGCACCCTCTGCAAAGGCGTCGGCAGCCACATAGATGTCGGCGCTCAGCAAGTCGCTCAACCAGGTGTTGACCGCAGCGCGCATGCTGTCCACCATGACACCGACACCGATGCTTGCCGACAACGCCACCATCAGCGCGGCGACGGCGATGCCCAGGCGCGACAGATGCCGGTCCAGGTCACGCACCCCCATCCGCCACAGACCGCGCAAGGCACAGCGCGCCAGCACACGGTGCAGCACACGGATCACCAGCGGTGTCATCAGCGCCGCGCCCACCACCAGCATGAACAGGCCGGCGAAGCTCAGTATCACGCCGCCGGGCAGGGCCAGGGCCAGCAACAGACCGGCCAGCAGCAGCGCCAGTCCAACAGCCGCCCAGACCGGGATGCCGCGCCGCGTCGACTGTTCCAGTGCGGCCCGGGACAGCGTCGTCAGCGCCGGCGTACGAGCCGCCTGCAACGCCGGAAGCAGCGTCGCCAGCAGCGTGGCCAGCAGCCCCAGGGCGGCAGCGATGATCAACGCCGGCCATTCCATATGCAGCGCCGTTACGCTGACATTGTAGTAAAGCTCACTGACGGTGGCCGCCACCAGCCGGGTCAGCCCCTGGCCCAGCCACACACCGAGCAGCACGCCGAGCAGGGTACCCGGCACTGCCACCACCACGGCTTCCAGCATGATCAGGCCGAACAGTTCCCGCGGTGTCACGCCGATGGCACGCAGCCGCCCGAACAGCGTACGGCGCTGCACCATGGAAAAGGTCATGGCGTTGAATATGAGAAACATCCCGACCAGCAGGGCAAGCAGACTCATGGCGGTCAGATTCAACTCGAAGGCCGCCGACAGGCGGGTCACACCCTGCGCCTGCTCGGCCACCGTCAGCAGCTGCACATCGGGCGGAATGCGTTGCCTGACCCACTGCTCGCTGCCGGCGTCCAGTATCAGGTCCACGTGGCTGAGCCGGCCTGTCAGACCCAGGATGGACTTGGCGGTGGCGATATCGACCAGCAGCAGATCCTGGACGGCACTGCCGGGCTGCGCCTCGACACGCAGCACGCGCAGTGTCACCGGCCGGCCCTGGTAAACAATGTCCAGCGTATCGCCTTCGCCGACAGCCAGCGCCCTGGCCGTTGCCTGGCCGAGCACCAGCGCGTCCGGCTGCGTCAACCAGTCGCGGACGAAACCTCCAGCATTGGACAGACCGGCAAGCTGACTGCGAAACGGCGCTTCGGCAAACAGGTCAAAGCCGACCAGCCGGTAACGTCCCTCGCGACCGGCAACCCGGACCCGGTCGCTCGCCACCGGCGCCATCGGCGGCCGGCCGGCTTCGCCTTGCAAGCGGACATACACATCATCGGGGAGCGAAGCGCCGGGTAGCACAAGTCGGTGGGTGGCTTTACCCTGCAGTTGTTGTGCAGAATGCTGGAAGGCTGCACGCGCACCGCTGTTGGCCAGCTCCACCGCCAGCACCACCGCCACGCCCAGGGCGATGCCGGTCAAGGCCAGCAGCGCCTGCCAGCGATGCTGCGACAGGTGGCGCAGCCCGGCACGTAACAGCAGGGGTGAAA
>CBFDBP010000046.1:0-16778 GCA_965603065.1 uncultured Gammaproteobacteria bacterium | reverse complement strand
GTGGAGCCGGAATTGAATAGCGTTGCGGGCCACCGCTACAGGTACTATCTTGATGGCCAGGCACAGGGTAAGCCGACCGAATCCGGTCAGGTCAGTTTCGAAAACCTGGATCGTGGTTCTCACACCGTGGAAGCGGCTGTTGTCGATAGCGCCGACCGGGAGTTGATTCGAAGCAGTTCGGTACAATTCTTTTTGCACCGCCAGTCAGTCAATTTTCCCAGAGGTCCAGCGGCTCCCGCACCCAGCCCGAGAAGAGTGCCTTAGCCCGCTCGCCCATTAAGCCAGCCTGCCCAGGCTAATAAACTTCGTTTCTTTCATGTGTGCACTATAATAGTGCGCATAGTGTTGCGTGTGGGACGATTCCCCGCATGTGACCAGGCCGGGGATCGGTTTATTCTTTCAGCCGATCAACAGATCGCGTTTTATCCTTTTGATATTACTTTGATTAATTTTTCTTCCCTGGTGCGAACAGGAATCCTGCGATGAAACAGAAACTGGTTTGGTTTTTGCACAATGGAGTACATGCACGTGTCCACTGAGCAGAAACAGGGCGATCCCACGCAGTTGATTGAAATTCTCAACACCGCCGTGCTGTTGCTGGATGAGCAATTGCAGCTGGTCTATCTGAATCCAGCCGCGGAGAACCTGTTTGAAATCAGCCAGCGACAGGTACGGGGCCACTGCTGGTCAGAGGTGACGCCCGTCAGCGTCTCAATGGTGGACAGATTACGTGTGGCATTGCAGGAGCAGGAGACGTTTACCGAGCGTGAACTGGAGCTGCACACAGCGATGGGCCAGAGAATGACCGTGGATTGTGCGGTCACGCCGATTGATAAAGGCAATCTTTTGCTGGAAATTACGCAAGTCGATCGACACCTTCGCATCGCCCATGAAGAGCACCTGCTGGTCCAGCAGCGAGCGGCTCGCGAACTGCTGCGTGGCATGGCGCATGAAATCAAAAATCCCCTCGGCGGGCTACGCGGCGCGGCCCAGTTACTGGAAAGCGAATTGCCAAATGCCGAGCTCAAGGAATACACCAAGGTTATCATCGGTGAGGCGGACCGATTAACCAATCTGGTTGATCGAATGCTGGGACCCAATAATGTTATGGATACCCGGATTATCAATATTCACCAGGTACTCGAACACGTACGCAGTCTGGTTGATGCAGAGGGCTACTCGGGATTGGTGATACAGCAGCAGTACGATCCGAGCATTCCGGAGTTATCGGCGGACTACGAATTGCTGGTTCAGGTGGTACTCAATCTGGTGCGTAATGCCGCTCAGGCAGGCGCTGACCGCGTCATTTTGCGGACCAGAACCCAACGCCAGTTCACCATTGGCCAAAGGTGTTACAAACTGGTGATACGCATAGATGTTATCGACAACGGTCCAGGTATCCCGCCTGACATGCAGGAAACGATTTTTTACCCCATGGTGACGGGCCGCGCCGATGGTACCGGCCTGGGTTTGTCTATTGCACAGTCCATGGTCAACCAGCACCGGGGAATCGTCGAGTTTACCAGTGAACCCGGTCACACCAAGTTCACCATCTTTTTGCCACTGGAGGTTAGGAATGACTGAAGCGGAACGCGTCTGGGTTATCGACGACGATCAATCCATTCGCTGGGTGCTGGAGAAAGCACTTCAGAAAGCGCACATGGGTGTTAAGAGTTTTTCATCCGCGAGTGGCATCCTGGAAACACTTGAGCGAGGTCAGCCTGACGTTCTGATCACCGATGTCCGCATGCCGGGCATGGACGGTTTTGAATTGCTCAATAAAATCCAGCACCGTTATCCAGAGTTACCCGTCATTATCATCACCGCACATTCGGATCTGGATAGTGCTGTGAGTGCTTATCAGGGCGGAGCATTTGAATATCTGCCCAAACCTTTTGATGTCGATGAAGCGGTTGAACTCACGCGCCGGGCTGTTGACCAAAGTCGCAGTGCCCGGGGTGAGGCGGATACCGATGAAGGTCGCGCGGTTACGGAGATAATTGGTGAAGCACCGGCGATGCAGGAAGTGTTTCGAGCCATAGGACGTTTATCACGATCCAATATAACGGTATTGATCAATGGTGAGTCGGGTAGCGGTAAGGAACTGGTCGCACACGCCCTGCACCGTCATAGTCCGCGGGCAGATAAACCCTTTGTGGCATTAAACATGGCCGCAATTCCGCACGACCTGCTCGAATCAGAATTGTTCGGCCATGAGCGTGGTGCATTCACCGGCGCACAGACCCAGCGTGTAGGGCGTTTCGAACAATCCGACGGCGGCACGCTGTTCCTCGATGAGATCGGCGACATGCCGGCGGAAATGCAGACCCGCTTGTTGCGGGTGCTATCGGATGGAGAGTTCTACCGCGTGGGTGGTCATACACCAGTTAAAGTCAATGTGCGTATCATCGCAGCAACCCACCAGGACCTTGAACAGCGTGTAAAGGAAGGACGTTTCCGGGAAGACCTGTTTCATCGTCTGAATGTCATTCGTGTTCACCTTCCTTCCTTGCGTGAGCGGCGTGAAGACATTGCGCTATTGATGAAGCATTTTCTGCAACAGGCGGCGCAGGAACTGGATGTTGAAGCAAAGGTTTTGTTAGAGGAAGCCGAGTCCTATTTAAAACAGCTGGACTGGCCCGGTAATGTGCGCCAATTGGAAAATCTGTGTCGCTGGCTTACTGTTATGGCGCCTGGAAATGAAATACGGCTGGATGATTTGCCGGCTGAAATGCAGCAATCCCAAAATGCCGGCACCCCGCCTGGTGAGGGCTGGGAGGCAGCACTGAAAAGCTGGGCGGACAAACAGCTGGTTAATGGCGAGGAATGTTTATTAAAAGAAGCCCTGCCGGCCATCGAACGAATCATGATCGAAGCGGCGCTGGCCCGGACCGGCGGGCGCCGACAGGATGCGGCGCGATTGCTGGGTTGGGGAAGAAATACACTGACCAGAAAAATCAAGGAACTGGAAATGGATGCAGGTATATGAGTGACATCGTTATCAGAGCTGTGCCGGTTCTGTCCTGAGCGCTGCACCAATCGCCAGCACACACTGTGCAAACTGATCCGCATCAATGGGCTCATGCACTTCGACAATATCTTCAAGTTTGACTTCCCGCACCGGAATTCCGGTCTGTTGCTCAAGCTGTTCGGCAAGTTGTGGCAACGCCTCGGGTAGCGGACAAAGCGTTATAGCCGCTATCGGTGCCTGCTGGAAGTGCCGATCGTAGTAGTCCATGGAGCGCTGCAGTTCCAGCGCCAGCCGATCTACCAGTTCGGGTGTAGCGAGTAACTGTTGATAACCGATGTCCATGCTGCGGGCGAGATATAGAGTGGCATCGCGAGTGAGGGTAATCAAACCCCGCTCGGCGCCAAAAAACAGCATGGCCTGGCCCTTGGCATCCTGCTCAAGCTGTGCAGCGATATTACGCAGCGCCAGTTCGGGTATGTCGATAACCTCCAGGGCAGCGCCGGCACTTTGCAGGGTTTCAATTCGTTCCTTGACAACGGCGGCGCGGGAAACCACCACGTATAGATTTTCCTGCACGCCACGCGCACCGCTGGGCGGTGTGTCAAAGACATCGAGTACCGCATCATCGATATGAAAGTCGATCAGATCGCGGATCCGCCAGCGGATAGCGGCTTTTAGCTCCGTTTGCGGGACCTCGGGAGCGTCAACCATCAGTAGCTGGTAGTCAGCGATATCCAGCAGCGTGGCACAGGCCGTTTTGTCCAGCCCGCGATCCTGGACTACGTTCTTGAGGTTTGTCTGAATTTCCTGTCCCGGCGCGAGCGGGTAAAAACCACAGTGTTCGAGAACGGGCTTGCCGGATTTGTTCTGATGAATGGTGGCGGTCGCAGAACCCCCAGTGCTTACAATCAGCGAACTTAGACGGTCACCACGGCTTTTCTTTTTAAATGAAAACACCCGCAATCCTTTTCTTAAGGCTTAGTAAAAGAGTCCAGTATTTAAAGCTGCTTGTCAATTGCTTACAACTTCATGCCACTGAAGCAGACGAACGCCGGCGCCACCGCCAGGTCCTTGCAGATTGAGGTTGTCCAGCCAACCCCATTTGCGTTGACCACTTTTCGCTTCCATGCTGAACCTGAACTCCGTTATGGTAACCGGGCCCGACCCGCCTATACTGATGCTGACAGATCCGGAAACGAAATCATTGGCGCCGCTGGACGTGCTGCTTTTTATATCAACATCTGGTGCAGCGTAAACGGTTGTACCGTCCCACACGCTGAACAGGTATGAGATCTTGGTTGAATTGCCGCCTCCGCTGGCGATTACCTTATAATCGAATTCGAGTGTCAGTGTGGTTGGCGCAGTGACAGTAAATGCTGTAAGTCCAAAAGATCCCGCGGTGGTAGCGGTTCCGGAACCATTGGTAGGTTTTTCTACATAAGCAGCACGATCTCCGGCGCCGCTTGGTCCACCATTGTCGTCCCAGCCCCCAGCCGGCAGGTTGTCCCATCCAGTCGGTCTGCAGGGATCCACGCAAGCGCCTGGCGGCTCGTCAAAATCGGGGTTTGCACTTCCAAGCAGATTACCGCCATCATTCCTTAAGGTGGCTTCAATAACACGTTGCACACCAAACGCTGTGATTTCACCGCGCACGCGTATTTGACAGTCACTACCCACCGGCGCTGATGCCATAATATCAAAATCGCCACGTCCCGCTGCTATATTGTTCAGCAAAGACAGATCGTCACAGGGGGTTCCGGTAGCATAGAGATAGGACGCGTGCTCAATGCCTGTTTCTGCGATGAACAAGGCTTCTATAGCGTCGCTCTGCACAGTGGTATCCAGCACGTCTGAAGCTGCCATACGCTGCAGCACTACGACCATCAGCGCCAGGGTGATAATGATAAACAGTGCCCCGATGAGCGTCACGGCACCGCCTTGTCTGTCTGGCCAGGAGTTCACGGCTGGTTTCTCAATGCAATCCGTGAACGTTGCGGGTAGTTATTGCCTGCATGAGTCAGGACAAGCTCGAACTCAATAAAGGCAACATCACTATTATCAATGGCGGGCAGACTGCCATCCGCCTGAATATAACTGAAGCTAAAGGCGCTGACTTCGTCGCTCAGCACAGGCGTTCCCCCTATGCCGGCGTAGGCCAGGGTTAACAGCGGAGCAGTCGTAGAAATGGTGACCTGTTCAGAGTCTGTTTTGAAGAACTGAAGTGAGGTGGGCGACAGAGGAAGGCTGATATCGAAATTGCCCGATCCGTCACGGCGTATTTCGCGTATTTCGCGCAGCAGCCGTTCACTGGCGACACGAAGTTTGCTGAGCGTATGAACCGCGGAAGCGGAGTCGTTGTAGGCGCGTACTCCGTTGCTGAGCAGTGGGCCGACAATGGCTGCCAGCAGCGCCAGCACTGTCAGTGCGGCGACCATCTCCACCAGCGTGAAACCGGTTTCCGGCCGCTTCATCATCAGTAGTCCACCAGCAGAAAGATTACTTCGGCGTAGGTACTACCTCCCTCATCAACGCTGATAGTGACCTCCTTACAGCTTGCGCCTGCCGGGCAGCCCGGGCCGACCGGGGGTTGCGTGATGATCGTGGAGCGCGTATAGCCGGAATAGTTGCCATTAAGTACTTCGCTCGTATTACCGGCAAGTTCCGCTGCAAGAAAATCCTGGTTGCGACGAACCGCGAGAAGATATTCAGCCTGCTCCTGGGCGAGTTGGGCCGCTGTCTGGCTCTTTTCGTTGACCAGCAGACTGGACGCGGCCTGGGAAAACATGCCAAACAGGGGTACCGATGCAAGCGATATAATGATGATGACCAGCACCATCTCGATCAGCGTGAAGCCGTTTTGTGACTTCATGGTGTCACCGAAACAAACCCGGTGACAGCCTGGACGCTGACGGTAGCGGTGTTACTGCCCCCGTTCAGGGTCCAGTTCAGGGTGTTTGTGACCAGGTTGCTGCCACTGATGGGCCGTCCAAGGCTGTCGAACTCCAGGTCGGCCCCGCTCAGCGTTACTCCGTTCTGCAGAGAAAAGGCCTGTAACTGACCGCTGGGGTCACGGATGGTGGATGGCGTGGGCGTCGCGCCATCAGTGATCACATAGCTGGTGGAGGACTGGACATCAACGGTGAGCGGGCGCCCCTGACTCATGGCCAGCGCTTGTGCATGGCGTATTATTCGGCCCAGCTGATCGGCCTGTGCCGGGACTGTGGCATCGTGGTGGACGAAACGGGGTGCGGCCAACGCGGCTATTGTCGCCAGGATGACCATCACGCTAACCAGCTCGATGAGCGAGAAACCGGCGCCACAGCTATTTAATCCTTTTAAGTGCATCCTTTATCCTTGAAACAAAAAAGGGGCGGGCTCTCGCCCACCCCTTTCACCCGTTCAAAGAGATTTTATCGGTGATTAGATTTCGCCAACACAGCCAACCAGATCAGTGGCGGCCGCCGTCGCCGCTGTGCAGGTGGTATCTGTGTACGTTTGGACAACGTAGGGGGTGCCGTTAATGGTCACTTCAATTCCCGCGTTACCAGCGTCGATAGCGACATTTGGTCCGCCAACGTAAGTAGCCAGCTCAGTGAGCGTCGGCAGCGTTTTCAGTTTCGCGATCGCCATCGCATGTCCGGACCGTACACCTGCAATCGATCCATTTTTTGCAGCCGTTAAAGCATCGCTGGACACATCCGTAAAGCGTGGTACCGCCATTGCGCCCAGAAGAGCAAGGATCACCAGCACCGCAACCAGTTCAATAAGGGTAAAACCCGCGTTTTTCTTCATCAGTGATTATCTCCGTAAAATGGGCTGATGGCCCGCATACACCTACTCCGTTTTATCGTCAGGCAGCGGGAATTTCTTTAATAAATTTTGCTGCAATCGTGTAGCTCTCCAACCCGAACCTGCATGGTTGCTGTGACAAGCAGCATAAAAAACTACGTTCCTGCTCAGTGCAGGGCCACTTTGGCAAGATCCCACATGGGCAGAAAGATACCGGTAGCCAGCAGGAACACCAGGCCGGCCAGCGCTATTGTCAGAGTCGGTTCAATGGAAGCGCTGAGTTTGTCGATGGAGTAGTCCACTTCATCGTCGTAATAGTCGGCGACATCCTGTAGCAACTGGTCCGTGGCACCGGTTTCTTCACCGACCTGCAGCATTTGCAGAACCAGGTGGTCGAATATGCCGGTGCTCGCTGCGGTGTTACTCAGCGATTCACCGCGTTCGATGCCATCGCGCATGCTGAGAATGCGTTCTTCAATAAAGTCATTGTCGAGTGCGCGCGCCACCACCGACAGGCCGGTAACGATCGGAATACCCGAGCGCTGTACCAGTGCAAACAGCCGGCTGAATCGTGCCAGAGTCGCCTGATACAGGACTTTTCCCACCAAAGGCAGGCGCAATTGGGTCTTGTGCCACTTGTAACGCCCGTTGTCATTGCGCAGGTAAAGTCCGATACCGGCCACCATCAGCATGACGCCGGCAAGCATGAATTGCCAATGGTTGATCATTGCGTCGGATGTCGCCATCAAAATACGCGTCGGCAAGGGCAGGTCTGCACCGAATTGCTCGAAAATAGCGGCAAAAGCCGGTACTACAAGAACGTTGATTATGATTACGGCGATGAGGATGGCGACAAGCACAAAAATCGGATAACGCATGGCCGACTTTATCTGTTTGCGGGTTTTCTGCTCGCGTTCCAGGTAGCCGGAGAGTTGACGGAACACCTCTTCCAGCTGGCCGCTGGTTTCACCTACCCTCACCAGGCTGACATAGAACACCGAAAACACCTTCGGGTACTGGGCCAGAGAAGCGGATAAATCCCATCCTGCGTGCAGACTTTCAATGACTCCCGTCAGGGTTTTTGCCAGAGTTCGATTACGCGCATTACCGGCCAGCCCGGACAAGGCGCTGAGGATAGGTACACCGGCCTTTGACAGACTGTACATCTGTCGGCTGAATTGAATCAGGTCTATCGCTTCAACCCTGGCAGGAAACAGCTCGGCCAGGTCCGTACTCATACCGACTGCTTCCTGCACCGGCTGTATATCGATAGGCGTCAGGCCGCCTTCTATTAAACGTGTGGCAGCCAGATCGGTACTGGCAGCATCGATAACACCCTCTATAGCGTCCCCGCGTTGCCCACGTGCCTTATACTGGAAAGCCGGCATTTTACTACTCTACCATTCCGCTCAGGCGCATGGCTTCGGATAGACTGGTAATGCCCTGGCGTGCGTAATCCAGCGCATTCTTCACCAGCGGCCGGTAACCGTCCTGTGCACGCGCGGCGTTTTCGAAACCGGCCGGATCGTTACGGCGCAGGGCATCGGCCAGCGTGTAATCTATTTCGAGCAGCTCATAGACACCGATTCGGCCGTGATAACCCGTGTGGTTGCACTGGTTGCATCCGGTGCCCTCCTGGAAGCCATCCAGTGATGCATTTTCGCCCATGATGCTTTGCACCCAGCTTTGTTCGCTGGGGTCAAGTTGCCTGCTTGTGCGGCAGTTTGTACACAGTTTTCGAATCAGGCGCTGAGCCAGTATCGCCTGGGTTGAAGCGGCCACCAGGTAAGGCTCAAGTCCCATATCGACGAGACGCATGGCTGTGCTGACCGCGTCGTTGGTATGCAAGGTGGAAAGCACCAGGTGACCCGTGAGTGCAGCCCGCAAAGCAATTTCACCGGTCTCCCTGTCACGCATTTCACCGACCAGCATAATATCGGGATCGAGACGCAGGGCGGTTCGTAGTACACGTGCAAAATCAAGATTAATCCGCTTATTGACCTGAACCTGATTGATACGCGGAAGCTGGTATTCAACCGGATCCTCAACCGTAATAATTTTCTTCTGCGGTTTGTTCAGTTCGGTAAGTGCCGCGTACAGGGTGGTGGTTTTACCACTTCCGGTAGGTCCGGTAACCAGGACCAGGCCGTGAGGCCTGTGCACAATGTTTCGTATGCGCTGCAGAATATCCTTCGGCATACCGAGTTGATCAAGATTGCGTACCGCTGAACCATGATCGAGCAAACGCATGACGACGGCTTCGCCGGTCTGGGTCGGAATTGTCGCCAGGCGGACATCGATGCTTTTGTCCAGAACACGCAAGCTGAAACGCCCATCCTGCGGCAGGCGCTTTTCCGAAATATCGGCTTCGGCCATCAGTTTCAGACGGGAGACAACGGCTGAAGCAATACGTGTGTCGTCCATCGTCGTCTCGTGTAATATTCCATCGATACGCCGTCGTATGCGCAATACATCTTCATCCGGCTCGATATGTATGTCGGAGGCCTCGGCGCGTACTGCATCTTCAAATACCGTCTGAATCAGACGCACGACAGGCGCATCGCTCTGCGTACTGCTGGCGGTCAGGGTACGTAAATCAAAGGCATTCTCTGCCATGTCCTGGCCGACTTCACTGGCCAGATTGCGCAGTTGATCAGTATTCTGGTAGAGCCGGTCAACGTTCCGCAGAAGGTCACTTTCCTTGACGCAGGCTATCTGTACCGATGTTTTCAGTATGCGGACCAGTTCATCGAAAGCGAAAATATCGGTCGGGTCACCCATGCCAACCAACAGCCCGCTGGGCGTCGCTTTCAATACGAGAGCACGGTAGCGCCTGGCCAGGGTCTCCGGCAGACGAGCGACAAGTTCCGGGTCGAGTTCGAAGCGTGACAGGTCAACGTAGGGAATTTCGAGCTGTTCGGAAAGCAGCGTCAGTAGTGTGTCTTCGTCGATAAAACCATTTTCGACCAGAACCCTGCCCAGTTTTCGACCACTTCTTTTCTGTTCGGCCAGCGCTTCCTGAAGCTGGGATTGCGAAATCACTTTCTGTTCGACCAGCAGGTCACCGATTCGAACGCGTTTTCTTGGCATGGTAGCCGCCATGGTTTATATCCGTCAGTAGTGGAAATCTTTGTTGCTCAAGACGCCAATTCGCTGTTTCACATAATCATCTACCGGTTTATTCAGCGGCAGTTCAGCAGCCCGCTGAAAGGCCTCCAGTGCCTGTCCCGGCTGACCGTTCTGCTCCAGTGCCACAGCAAGTCCGGTCCACCATAAAGCCCGGCTTGGTTGACCCTGAACAGCTTTCCGGTAGGCGGTGGCTGATTCTGCATGTCTTTCCATTTTATAAAGAATCGCCGCACGTAGTGCCAGCGTTTCGGGATCAGCCTGGCGTTGAACGATTGCCCGTTCCAGGGTCTCCAGGGCTGGACCAAGTTCACCCCTTGCAGCCAGTAATTGTGCGTAAGGCCGCGCCAGTGCAAGCTGGTGAGCGTCTGTGAGCAAACCTTCAGACAGTAACCGTTCCGCTTTATCCTCCTGTTGCCTGCTTAGTAGCAAAGCTGCCAACTGGCTGCGTGCACTGACGTGCCGGGAATGTTCATCGAGCGCCTTCCTTAACAGGCTTTCGCCACGTTGTTGCTGATTCCTGGATAGCGCCTGTTGCGCCCTGGCGAATAACCGTTCCGCCTTCTGTTCCGGCGTTAGAATAGCGACCGGCTTGCTGGCGGCTTCAACCGGAGTCGGCAGCGCTGTCGGTACTGTTTCTGCCCGCGGCAGCACGGGTATATCCAATGGGTTTTTCTTCAATTCGGCTTTGTTTGTAGTAGTTGCAAGCGGTTCGGTATTGAAGTTGTCCTGAGGCGCTACTGTATCAAGCTGCGCGTTCTGCTCAGGCTCGGCCGCCTCAGTGGCGGTCTGTGGCGCAATGGCGGGTTCAGATTCAGGCTTGCTGTTCCACCAGATGCTTGCCTGGTAGCTCACAACGATGCTGAGCAGTCCGGCCAAACCCCAGGCTGTAAGCGACAGGCTGTCATACCGTTTAAATCGGTTAATGTTGATAAGCCCCATGCCCTGTAAGGCGGCGATCTGCGAAGCCTTAACGGGCCCCCGTCCTTTATCCAGGTCTCTCAGCATTTGATTGATTAAACTCATATGCCGTACGCATATAACAGGCCGGCACTGGTCAGCGCGATCAGGCCGGCCAGGCCGGTGGCGATAGTCAGCCAGCGGGGTCTGCGCTGCAGGAGGTCTTCCGTGTCCCTGGCGGCGCGCCGAATATGGGCGCAGCTGATTTCCAGACTACCCGAACCATAGGCGGCCATGAGTGCTTTGTGGCAAAGCAGGTTGACCAAGCGCGGTATGCCACGGCTGCTGCGATGTAATTGTCTGATTGCGCGCGGCTTGAATAAGGCTGGGCCCCGGTAGCCGGCAACACGCAACCGGTGTTGAACATATTCGCCCAGTGCCAGGCGATTCAGTGGATGGAGCTGATAGGAAAAAACTATCCTTTGTTTGAGTTGGCGCAAATTGCGTTGCGCAAGACGCACATCGAGTTCCGGCTGTCCAAACAGGACAACCTGCAGCAGTTTTCTTTTTTCTGTTTCCAGGTTGGTCAACAGGCGTAGTGCTTCGAGACTGTCATCCGGGATAGCCTGGGCCTCATCGAGCAGTAATACAATCTGCCTGCCGTTTCGGTGGAGTTCGAGCAGACGCTCGGTAATCAGTTTGAGCAGTCTGTGTTGTCCGATGTTGCGGGCAAACTCAATACCCAGTTCCTCTGCCAGCGCCATGCGTAGTGCGGTAGGGTTGAGGAATGGATTGGGTATATAGGCGGTGACATAGGTCTCATCGAGCAAATTCAGCAATTGTCTGCAAATGAGTGTTTTCCCGGTGCCGACTTCACCGCTTACTTTGATAAAACCTTCACCACCCTGCAACGCAACCAGCAGGACATTGAGTGCTTCCTGATGGCTGCTGTAGCTAAAGAAAAAATCCGTATCCGGTGTCAGCGTAAACGGTGGTTCCCTGAGACTGTAGTGCTGCAGATACATGCCAAGCCATGCCTTTTCTTTATGGATAATCCGGGTGCTGTATGGCACGGAAGCGCTGCGTGGCTTGCTGGACCTGTTGTTCCCACACCCGGTTACTGTTCACGACGACCGGGCGCAACAGGATGACCAGCTCGTTCTTGGTGGACGTCTTGCGCGTATGGCGGAACATGTGGCCGATGACAGGCATATCACCAAGGAAAGGTGTCGATGCGACCTCGTCCCGTACCAGTTCCTGCATCAGCCCGCCAATGACAACAACCTGGCCGTTTTCGGCCTGTACGATGGTGTCCGTTTCACGAATGGTGCTTTTTGCCAGAGGCACTCTTGAGCTTCTGCTACTGTCATCGTCATCTGAAGATGAGGTAACCACGCCGAGATCCTTATTGTCTTCGACGACCTCGCTGATAGCAGGATGCACATGCAGCGTAATCCTGCCATCGCTGTCTATCTGTGGTGTCACATCCAGCGCAACGCCCGAGAAAAATGGTGTCAGTGTAACGTCCGCGGATCGGTTCGAGACCCCTACTGCAACGTCGGTCTGGACGTCAATGTCGGTGACAAAGTATTCGTCGGTTCCGACCTTGATAATAGCTTTCTGATTGTTAACTGTGGACACCCGGGGGCTGGACAGTACCTGCACGTCACCCTGAGTCTTGAGCAGTTCTATCAGTGTATTGAAGTCACCGAGGTGGGCCTGCACGGCAAATACACCACCGAAAGCGGAAGCACCGTCAGTCAGGGCGAGGTTGTTCAGGGGGACCGCTGTGCCGGCGAGTTCGGATACACCGTCCTTGAAAATGGTTCCACCGCCGATCTGCGCTATCTTGGCTTGATAGTTACCGCCGAAATCAAGCAGTGCGGTCCAGTTGACACCCGTCTGAAAAGCATCGTTGAGTTCAACTTCCAGTATCTTGGCTTCTATGATGACTTGCCGGCTTACCGAGTCCTGCAGAATATCGAGATACTGTTTGACGTCCAGCAACTCGCGCGGCATCGCCCGGACCAGGACGGTGCCCGACATGGGGTTGATGACGACTTTGCGGCCATTTTCCTCACCGACGATCATTTTCAGCGAGGTATTAAGGTCCAGCCAGAAATTCGCTTGGGATTGCGTAGTGATCTGGGCACCCGAAAAACCGTTTTGGCCGTTTTTATTCGCGTTATTGTCGGACGCTGAAGATCCGCTGGAGGAGTTCGAGTTGTTATCGGTACTGTTGCCGCCACCGCTGCTGGACGATGACTGGGTGATCTGACCGGAACTGACGCGTGTTTTCGAGCCACCCTTGCGCTCGATATCGAGATAGTTCACCTTGAATACCTGGGAGCGCATGCGCGATGGAAATACCTGGTAAACACCGTGACTATAGCGGTATTCATAACCGTATACGTCGCGTAGCGTTGCCATGACATCTTCGGTGGATACATTTTTCAGGTCCAGGGTCAGTGTGCCGGACACATCAGGGTGCACCACCATGTTGTCTCCCGTGCCGTCAACCAGGCTCATGAAAAGCTGCCGTGCCGGTGCTTCATTCACCGATACATCGAAAGTAGGAACTTCAGCTTTGATGACTCCCAGAGTGCTTGACGCCGGTGGTAACAGGGCGCGCTGAACTTCCGGTGGCGGTTCAACAGTTGCGCTTTGCTGACTTGCTTCAGCATTCTCCAGCGACTTTTGAATCGATGGCATGGTTGGACTGTCTTTCTCAGGTGTGGTTTGACAGGCGCTCAGCAGCACAACCGCTACTAACAGTTTGATGATACTGGTGCACGAATTTCTGTTCACGGCCTTACCTTTATCGATTCGGGAAACAGGTGCAGCGTCAGCGTGCGACCACTGGTATTCAGCAATACGTGTGAATCATGGATACGAACGACGCGCGCGGAACCGATTCGGTCCCCTTCCTTCACCCGTGTCCCGTTGATGACGGCGATGCGGCGTTGGGGGGAAGAAAGAATGGACTGCAGTGACCAGCTGTTGCCGGAGCGGCTTTCTGCACTTCCAAAATAACTACCCGGATCGGTTGGCTGAGTTGGATCCTTCAGGGCGTGCACGCTGCCGGCCAATCCGGGTCCCAGTAGCAGCAGAGCACCGATCAATTTTCTACCCATGTTGTGCTCCCAGGGTATAGAGTTGCAGGCGGGTCTCTGCCCGGGGATATTCAGTGGTCTGTAAATTCACCTTTTGCCAGAAGAATTTCCAGGGCATGGCTTCGAGTTCCTGCAGATAACGCAGAAGATCCAGGTATCCACCTTCAACAATCATCTCGAGCTGATAGCGGCCAAGGCCGGCATTGTTACTGTTTCTATGCAGAGCAAGATTATCCAGAGACTCGCTGCTGGCCTGTAAGGATTTCAATTTCAGGCCACGATGGCCGGTGAGTACCTGCTTCAGTAGTTCGGCAGCCTGGGCTGGTTCTACCAATGCGCCCAGTTGACCGGTGATTCTTGCATCGAGTCCGGACAGTTCTGCAGCAAGGCGGTCCCTGCTTTCATAGCGTGAGATCAGTGGGTTATGGTCCGATTTATCATTGAAAAGGCTGGCTTGCCGGTGCAAGGCGCTTAGCTTCATTTCCATATCTGCGATACGTTGTTCAGCGGCATGCTGGGATTCGAGTGCCGGCTGCAGGCCCAGGGAGTCGATGATCAGAAATAAAACCACCACGCTCGCCGCTAACAGCAAAATGCGTTCGCGCAGATCGAGCGCATCGATACGCTCGCCCCATTGCTGAAGTCGCACTGTTACGGCTACTGTCACGACATTTCTCCCTTGTGATTGCGCAACACAAACTGAATCTGGGGTTTATCGTCAGCGATACGTTTCATTGATACGGTTTCGAAGGTTGTTTCGGACAGGCCCTGTCGCTTTTCCAGGTGTTGGAGATAGACTGGTACCAGTTTGGCATCGAGTGTTATGCCACGAATTTCTATCTGGCCTTCGCCGTTAACGGTGACCCCTTCCAGCCATAAGCCGGGTACATGCTGTTCAGCCAGGGCCTTGAACTGTGCCGAAAAAGCGCTGTGATGCTGGACCACCAACTGGTCAAACTGAATCAACAGGCCGTTACGCTGGTCGATATCGGCCATCAGCTGTTCGATCTCTGCATCCAGTGCCTCGGTATCCGGTGTCTGGTAAGCCGCTTCGAGAGCTCCGATCTGTTGATGAATGTGGTGGTGCTGTTGTTGCAGTGCTTCGGCTGATCGTTCCATGCTGGCCAGTGTCCAGCGTGCGTGTCCAAGGAAGGCAAGCAACAGTACCAGTACTGCGGCGACAATCTGTGCCAGCGTGGTGGCAGAAAACACCTTTTGCTGTTTTCTGAAAACAGGTTGAAAAAGATTGATCTGTTGGTGCATGTTGTCAATGTATCCCGGTAAAATCAGCGGGCCAGGCCGCTACGCATTGCCGTCAGATCGCGTCGCAGCTCACCACCGAGCGTCAAATTCCCAACGGTTTGATGCGGTTGCCGGTGTTCTCCGGTAGCACAAGCGCTCATTGAACAGGCTGCCGCCTGAGTCAAGGAGCTTAACTTAACAGTCTGATTATCCAATTGAATATCTATCCACCCACCATTATTGAAGACGTTCCGGGCAGCCTTTCGGCTGGATAACGGCGCATCGCCACCTTATTACCTAGCTGTTAGGAAGCAAGATTCAGGCCCGATGGTAATCGGTTGTTATGACAAGAAAAGTCGGGGTTTCGTTGAGAACGGCTTGAAGGGATGCGCGAGGAAAGCCCGGACAGGCGGTGCCGCCGCTAACAACAGCCAGGCTGGCCGTTTAGCTGAAGGCTGCCAGTCAGTGTCTGGATGTCGGGCAGGTTGTGCTTGTCGAGGTAAGTCCGGATGCCATCATTGATCTTCCTGCAGACCAGTGGATCGTAAAACAAGGCGGTACCGACGCCTACCGCGCTGGCGCCGGCGATCAGAAATTCGATGGCGTCTTCCGCGCTGGCCACCCCGCCCTGCCCGATAATGGGAATCTGGTGGGACCTGCAGACCTGGTAGACCTGGTGGACTTTGAGCAGGGCAATGGGTTTGATGGCCGGGCCTGACAGCCCCCCCTGGTTGTTACCGATGACCGGTTGGCGCTGATCGATATCGATGGCCATGCCCATCATGGTGTTGATCACGGCAAAGGCATCACTGCCCGCCTCCATGCAGAGTCGGGCATTGCCGGCTATGTCGGTCTGATTGGGCGACAGCTTGGTGATGAGCGGTTTTCCGGTGGCTTTGCGGCAGGCTTCGACAACACGTGCCGACATCTGCGGATCGTTACCGAAGGCGACACCGCCCTGCTTTACGTTCGGGCAGGAAATGTTAATTTCTATGGCGTCAATTGGAGAGTCGTCAAAACGGCGTGTGACCTCGTGGTACTCTTCTACCGTTGAACCTGATACGTTGGCGATAAAGCGCGTTTCGTCAAAATCGAGTTCGGGGAGAATGCTGTTGACCACGTGATCGACACCGGGATTTTGCAAACCTATGGCATTCAACATACCCATCGGTGTTTCGTAAACGCGATGTGGCTGGTTGCCGAGCCTGGGTTCGAGTGTGGTGCCTTTCAGGCAGACAGCACCCGCATCACGGTTGGAAAAACCTCTGACGCGTGTATATTCTTCGCCAAAACCCACACAACCGGATAACAGCACCAGAGGCGTGTTAAACGTCAGGCCGCAGAATTCAATGCAGAGGGGATTGCCGGCTCGTGTCATCGCAACGGTATTTGACCTGAGTTGTCTTGGAAAGGGAAGTGGTAACTGCTACGGCTGACTTACGTTCTCATTGGTAAGATATTAGTACGTGCGAAGCATGCCGGCGATGCTATGCACACATCATTTTATGGCATTATCTTTGTTAAATTCTTGTTACTAATGAGTTCAAAAGCAAGTGGATATCCTATTCCCGGACCGTCGGCGGCACGAGCCCACGGATGGGCGAAGGTAGAGCAATGCAGGAGCAATTGCCGAGAGA
>CBFDBP010000045.1:0-16787 GCA_965603065.1 uncultured Gammaproteobacteria bacterium | reverse complement strand
TCCCGGAGGGAGAAGGGGTTACAACCTTTTGCGACACCCTCCTCCGGGGAGAGGGAGGGGGTTAACGGGACAGCATCGGTATTTTGTATATTTTACTGGAAGTTTATTTATGCACATTGAATTCTACGGCGCGACCAGCGGTATCACTGGCTCCTGCCATATCCTGCGCGCCAACGGGCACCTGGTGCTACTGGACTGTGGGCTTATTCAGGGGCGCCGTGAGATGGAGGCCAAGAATCGCGAGCCGTTTCCGTTTTCACCGGATGAAATCAGTGCCGTGGTGCTCAGCCATGGCCATATCGATCACTCTGGCCGGCTTCCACTATTGGTGAAGCAAGGTTACCAGGGGCCGATTTATGCGCAGAACGCAACCGGCGATCTGTGTGAAATCCTGCTGGAGGATTCCGCCTCGCTGCAGGAACGGGATGCCCAGTACGAGAACAAGTGGCGCAAACGCAAGAAAAAGCCGCAGATCGAGCCACTGTATTCCCTTGAGGATGCCCGCAACGCGCTGGCGAAGTTTGTCGGCATGCGCTATCGCGAGAAAAAGGAAATTCTGCCGGGTATCAGCATCCGCTTCCAGGATGCCGGGCATATCATGGGCTCGAGCAGTGTGGAAGTGTGGCTGAATGAAAACGGCGTGCAACGCAAGATCGTGTTCAGCGGCGACCTGGGTCAATACGACACGCCGATCCTGAATGATCCTGCCGTCATCAGCGAGGCGGACCATGTGCTGATCGAGAGCACCTACGGTAACCGCCGTCACCGTGACCGGCAGATGACGGTCGATGAAATCGGCGAGATCATCCGCACCGCCAGTCACCAGCACGGCAACCTGCTGATTCCCGCGTTTGCCGTCGGCCGCAGCCAGGAGATCCTGTATTTCCTGGGCAAGTATTACGATGAATGGGAGCTGGATCGCTGGGAGGTGTTTCTGGACAGTCCGATGGCTATCAAGGCCAGTAAGGTCTACTGGGACTACCCGCATCTGTACGACGAAGAGGCGACGCGGCTACGGCGCGATGTCAATGAAATGCCGTCGTTAAAGACCCTGCATCTCACTACCAATGTGCAGGAATCGATGGCGATCAACAATATCAGGAGTGGCGCCATCATCATCGCCGGCAGCGGCATGTGCAATGGCGGGCGCATTGTGCATCATCTCAAGCAGAATATCGCCCGCGAAGGCACGCATGTCATGATCGTCGGTTACCAGGCGTACGGCACACTGGGGCGCAAGCTGGTGGAGGGTGACGAGCGGATCAAGATACACGGTGATTATTACCCGGTACGCGCGCAGATCCACACCGTCGGCGGTCTTTCCGCCCATGCCGATGTCGATGACCTCAGCCGCTGGATCGGTCATTTCAGCAATGGCCCGGCCGTGCATGTGGTGCATGGCGAAGCGCAGTCCAAGCAGGATTTTCGTGACCGCCTGGAGGGGGAGCTGGGGTTCAAGGCGGATGTGCCGGAGATGGGGGAGGTGTTGGAGTTGTAGGGCGCGTAGCGCTCTCGTGGTGAAGTTTAACGCAGCTTTCGTACTCTAAACAGACGACCTTTGATTTTACCCTCTGATAGAATCCTCAAGGCTTGTTTGGCAACAGGGCGTTCCACAGCCACGTAAGCAAGGTTATCGAAAATATCGATCTTTCCGATGTGTTTACCCGGAAGATTGGTGTTTGCAGTTAAAGCACCTAATATATCACCTGCGCGGAGCTTGTTTTTACGGCCACCATTAATGCATAGTGTCACCATAGCTGGACTGAGTTTGAAGTTCTCCCGGGTTTTTAGAGACGTTGTTTGATCAATTCTGACGGGGCTGTTCTGATATTCTTCTATCGCCTCGATGCGGAATTGTTCAGAGGCCATGAACAAACTTATGGCTAATCCTTCATTGCCTGCACGGCCGGTGCGCCCGATACGGTGAATGTGCACTTCAGGGTCAGGTGATAGCTCGAAGTTGATTACGGCCTGTAAATCTTTAATATCCAGTCCACGCGCTGCGACATCCGTTGCTGTAAGAATCGAACTGCTCTTGTTGGAAAACTGTACCAGCACCTGGTCACGTTCTTTCTGTTCAAGATCTCCGTGCAAGGCCTGTGCATGGAAACCCTGTTGCCATAATTCTTCAGCCAGCTCCTGGCATTGTTGTTTTCGATTGCAAAACACCACGCTCGATTCAGGTCGGTAGTGTTGTAACAGGGCAACCAGTGTTCTGGTTCTTTCGCCTTTTTGTATTTCATAAAAAACCTGTTGTATTATTTTATTGCCATGCAGGCTTTCCACGCGAATATCAACGGGATCGCTCTGGATGGCTTCACTGATATCTTTTATTTCATCCGGGTAGGTCGCGGAAAATAACAGGGTTTGTCTTTGACGTGGCGTCATATCAATAATGCGCATGATGTCTTCATGAAAACCCATGTCCAACATGCGGTCGGCTTCGTCCAGCACCAGCATATTTAATCCATCCAGTTTTAAAGTCCCTTTTCCCAGGTGTTTCAATACCCGCCCCGGTGTGCCGACCACGATATGTGGGTTACGTTGCAGTGAGGCCAGTTGCGGTCCTATCGGTTTGCCGCCACATAAGGTGAGAATGCTGGTGTTGGGTATCGCACGTGCCAGGCGGCGAAATTCCTTGCTTACCTGATCGGCCAGTTCACGCGTTGGGCAAAGTACCAGGGCTTGTGTCTGGTAAGTGCGGACCTTGAGTTTGTGCAGAAAGCCAATTGCAAATGCAGCCGTTTTGCCGCTGCCGGTTTTCGCCTGTGCCAGTAGATCCTTGCCTTCTATAATAGCGGGCAGGCTTTGCGCCTGTATCGTGGTCATTTCCAGGTAATCCAGTGACTGGATATTGCTTAAAAGTTCAGCTGCTAAGGGTAGTGATGAGAAGGAGTGTGTGGTCACGTGAAAATCAATCTTTGTTGGCTAAAGGGAGGCTGGACTGAATATTCTATGCTTATAGCAATAAATCGCCTTCAATACGATGCCAGATACTGGCGGAATCAATAAGAGAGTTGGCTGTGAGTGCCGGCACGCCATAGACTTCAGTGCTGACCGCGTAATCCTTCCTGATTTTCTCCAGTAACAGATCGAAGTCTCCATCACCAGACAGCAATACAATGGTATCAACGCCCTTTGCCGCTTCCATAACATCAATGGTAATACCTACGTCCCAGTCACCTTTGGCGGATCCGTCACGACGCTGAATATACGGCTTTAATTTTACCACGAAGCCAATGTGTTTGAGGGCATCCTGGAATTTGAGTTGTTTGTCGTCGCCACGATGGGTTGCATACGCGGTTGCAGAAATGATCTCTCCTTCGGAACTAATTCGTTGCCAGAGTTTTCGGTAATTAAACTGGCGACCATAGGCCTGGCGCGTGGTGTAATAAATGTTTTGTACATCGGCGAAAATGGCAATCTTTTTCACTGTGGGGCCTGTCAGCGTGATGTCCCGGGATTTATTGTCCAGGTGGTTAGTGGGTTTGTTTCGGTACTATGAGGTGAACCGGGAAGGATCACCACTTTGAAAGCAGGTGTAGATCGAAGAGCACCAGAGCCTGGAGCCGCACTATACATGAAGTTCTGCCAACAAAGCTGTCCAGATCGAAATATTCCCTAATGTCAGAGTCTATGGAGAAGGCGAGATTAAACCGAACAGTTGCCGCTATCGACTGCAATGGGCAAATTTGTGGCCTTGAATTGCCGGTTTTGCAACTTATATGGCGGGTAGGTGTGGTGTTTTTGGTCCAAAATCGGTTAAACTGCAAAGCACTACATTCTATCCTGGTTTTTGTCAGAAGTTCTCTGTTGTTAATTTCCTCGTAAGATTTGTAGCACGCTTTATATTTAATACTTGATGAGGTTATTATCATGGCAACAGGAACCGTTAAATGGTTTAACGAATCCAAGGGCTTCGGCTTTATTACGCCTGACGATGGCAGCAAAGACGTTTTTGCTCACTTTTCTGCTATCGCAAGCGATGGTTTCCGCACACTGGCTGAAGGCCAGCAAGTGACTTTCGATGTGGAAGACGGACCCAAAGGCCCGCAGGCAACAAACATAAGGACCTGAACGGTCCGTGTGTTGAGTCTCGAGTAAGCCCCGCGATATTTCGCGGGGTTTTTTTTGCGTGAGAAGAGGAACTTCAAAGTGAAGAAACTATTTGTTGGCAGTTTGCCACCCACTACCACCGATGAGTCCCTGCAGGCCCTGTTTTCACAGTACGGCACAGTACGTTCCATCAAGCTCGTGAAAGACCTGTTTTCAGGCAAATGCAAGGGATTCGGATTTCTCGAAATGGAAGGCCATGAGGCCCGCGCCGCGATCGCCGGGCTGGACGGTAAGTTGTTTGAAGGCAATCACTTGAAGGTCAAGTTCGAAGAAGAACGCGGAAAAGGCTTCAAGGGCCGCCGCCGCTAAGCCGATTCCTCATAGAGTTGCGTGGGTTCGACCCCGGATGGTGTTGCCGCGGTCGTGTGAGGCCTGTTGCCTCATTTGCCGGCTTTACGCGACACGCCCACCTGCAGCATGCCCTTACCGAATTTCTCGGTCACATCGTCGATCGTCTCCAGCAGACGCTGGTTGGAATTGCCCTGTTCAGGTTTTTCGAAGAGATCGGCCTGGGCGGGTTGGCTTTCCTCCCAACTGCTGATACCCACGCCAATGAGCCGAACCGGCTTTTTCGGCAGCTTGCTTCCGAGGAAAAGCTGCCAGGCGGTCTTTAGAATGTCGCGCTCGTCGTGGGTCTGCGCGCTTCGCTTGAGTTGCCGCGTGTGTGTCTCGAATCCCTCGAAGCGGATTTTCAGTGTCACCACCGAACCGGACAAACCCTCCCGGCGTGCCGTTCCCGCCACATCAGCCGCCAGCGCGCGTAAGGTATCGTGCAGGACAGCGTGATCGTTGACGTCCGCCTCGAATGTCGTCTCTTTCGAGATACTCTTTCGGCGCCGTCCCGGCACGACCTGATCCGAGGCAATGCCAAAGGCCTGGCGGTGAAAACTCTCGGCAGCCTTTTCCCCCAGATCTTGTTGCAATAGTGGTAGCGGGACGGCGCGAAGCTGCGCCACGGTGCTGATGCCGAGGCGGGTGAAGACTTTCTGTGTCTGACGCCCCAGCCCGCGCAGGTTGGACACCGGCATGGGTGCGAGGAAGTCGAGGACCTGCTTCTCGGGTACCACCGTCAAACCGTCCGGCTTGTGGTATTCCGAGCCGAGTTTCGCAATCAGCCGGTTCGGTCCGATGCCCACCGAGGCTGTCAGTCCCGTTTCCGCGAAGATGCGGTGTTTGATTTCGCGCCCGATCGTTTCCGGCGGGCCCACCAGCTTTTCAAATCCAGTCACATCCAGGTAGGCCTCATCGATCGAGGCGCTTTCCACGGCCGGCGTCATGGTCTCAAGGACCTGAAAGACCTGCCGAGAGACGCGACGGTACTTGTCCATGTCGGGGCGCAGGAAGACGGCATCCGGGCAGCGTCGCCAGGCCTCGGAAATCGGCATGGCAGAGCGGATACCAAATCGTCGCGCTTCATACGAGGCGGCGGCAACCACGCCACGATGGCCGGGCAGGGCGCCAACGACGACGGGGCGCCCCTTGTATTCGGGGTGTTCCCACTGTTCGCAGCTCGCGAAGAACGCGTCCAGATCCATGTGGGCGATCCAGCGATGTGGCGGTTGAGAGTGTGCCATGTTCTTTCAGAGGTTAGTCACGCGGGCAGAAGATACATCGTCAAGGGGGAATCGGGACAGATTTATTTTTGGGAGTGGACCACAATGGCCGCCTGGCAATGGCGGATATTCCAGCAGCAAGACTGCGTGATTACCAGCGACGACGGTTATTTCATACGTTGAACAAGGAATTTGATGAAACTAACGGGTCTCGCAATTGCCTTACAACTGAATCCATGACAGGGGATGCGCATGAGCCCGGATCAAAATAGACGCCGTCTGCTTGCCGCGTTGGCCGGAATGCTGGTGGCAACACCGGCTCTCGGCGGCAGTCGCTTGCTGGCCACGCCAGCCCAGAGCGCCGGACCGTTCTACCCGGTGGAGCTGCCGCTGGACGATGACAATGACCTGACGCGCGTTGCAGGCCGTGCCGGTGTGGCCGCGGGTCGGCTAACGGAGCTGAGCGGCCGCTTGCTTGATCTCAATGGGCGGCCGGTAACGGATGCGCGTATTGAGATCTGGCAGTGTGATGCCAACGGACGCTATCGTCACCCAGGGGACCGGCGTCGGGCGGTGATCGATGATAATTTTCAGGGCCATGGCCAGACCCGCAGCGACAGGACGGGCGGCTACCGTTTCCGCACCATCCGGCCGGTGCCCTATCCGGGACGTACGCCGCATATCCATATCGCCGTGTTTGCCCCGCAATCACCCCCCTTCGTGACCCAGCTTTACATCAAAGATGAACCCGGTAATGCCGGAGATTTCCTCTACAACCGGGTCCCCGCGGAGCGGCGGCACCAGGTGCAGGCCGATTTCGTAGCGGCGAGTGGGCCAGGTGTGGAGCTGCAGGCCGTATTCAACCTGGTGCTCGGCGGCACTGACGGTACCCCGGCGGGGTGACTAGCTTTCACGATAACCCAGTTCTTCCGATATCTGGCGGGCGGCTTGCAGCAGGTTGTCGATCCACTCGGACTGACGACGTTCAATGGGGGCCGAGACCGACAGGCCGGCGACAATATTGCCGGTAGAATCATAGATGAGTGCGCCAATACAGCCGACGCCGATTTCCGCCTCTTCATCGTCAAAAGCGTAGCCTTGTGCACGCAGTTGTTGAGCCTCTTTGTTGAGTCTGGGCAGATCGTTAATGGTATTCCGGGTATAGGCCGGAAGGTTGGTGCGGGCAACATAGGCATCGCGTTCCGCGAATCCGTTGTCCACCATTGAATTAAGAATGCGAAATGCGGTTGAGCTGTGCAGCCCGGTCTCGGCGGCGAGGACTTTCAGGCTGACCGGCTCCGGGTAGCGGGCAACGGCATCCAGCAGGTTGGACATTCTGTCAATGACCTGAATCGTGGTTTTTTGAGGCATAGTTATTTCGCATTATGAAAACGTATGCATATTGTGACATATGTGTACTGCATGAACAAATAAATCAGAGAGTTAGGTAGTGTTATCGGAGTTAAAGCGACATAAATTTCATAATGTGAAATCAATACTGCTTTATGGGATTGATCTCGCTGTCTATGGTTGCATCCAGAAACGCCACCACCGTGGTGGCAGTGGATGACCAGATCAATTCAGGAGATGCACCATGAGTACCACAGCCCAGCAACTGATGAATACGGTGATGCCCGCGTTTACCCAGGGAATCAGGCACTTCGCCGCGGACGCGGGTGAGCTGAACAGCGCGAGCCAGTCGGCGGTCATTGCCGAGGGCCAGAGCGCGATCAGCGAAATCAATGACGTGTCGGTCTATCAGACTCAGCTCGCCGCCGACGCCTTGCGCTACCTGACCCTGCAGGTGTGCAGCAGTAAGGAGTCCGGTCACCCGGGTGGGTTCGCCAGCAGCGCCGATGCCTATGCGGCGCTGGTGATGCTGGGCCACACCAATATCGTCACCGAAGTCGGCCACCACGCGCCCGGTTTCTACAGCGCCATGTTTCTCGATGGTTCACTGGAAGCGATGGGTATTCATACCATGGACGATATGATGGCGCGTTTTCGCGAACGCGACGGCCTGCTGGGTCACTTGTCCGGCGCCATTCCCGGTTTGCTGTCACCGGCCGGCCCGCTGGGCCAGGGACAGCACTTTGCCATGGCCGGTGCATACTTACACCCGCACAAGCTGTTCCCGTTCACCCTGGGTGACGGGGGCATGGGCGAACCCTATGTGTTGTCCTCCATGATGCATTTCCATACGGCGTATCCGCAGTGCACGAACTTCCTGCCGGTATTGGTCTGGAATGGTTATAGCCAGGAGCATCACTCCATGGTGTCGATCAAGACCAACGAAGAAATGATCGACTACTGGAAAGGCCATGGATTTGCAAACGTGGTACTGGTTGACGCCAAGCCGTTCGACGATGCCAACCAGCAAGGTGACTATGTCGACAGCACCCTGTTTTCGACATCGACTCGGCTGGACTTTACCCGCGCCGTGTTGAGCCAGATGAAACATGCTGCCGACTGTGCCATGAACGGCCAGTTGACCGTGTTTATCATCAAGCAGCTGAAGGGTGCCGGCGTCCATGCGGCGGGAGCCAAGTCACATAACCTGTACCCGGGTGACAGCTTTGATAAACCCGCTATTGCCGAAGGCCTGCAAAGGCGCGCCCTGTCACCGCGCGCCTGGCAGCTGGTGCGTGACAACTTCCAGCGCGCCGGCGGTGGTCCCGCCGTTAAAACGGTCGTCACCGAATTTGAACTGGATCTGCAGGATCTGGGGGAATTACCCAAGCAGGAATTCGCTATCGGTGAAAAAGCCGTACCGTCTACTGCGATGGGCGCAATGGTGGGTGAAGTCGGTAGACGCGATAGGCGTTTTGTCGTCACCAATGCCGACGGAAATGAAGCCTCAGCGATGAAGAATATCAACGAGGCATTGCAGATTCGTCATCCAACCCTGGACGCGCTGTACAACCAGGGCCCGGAGGGCCAGGTCTATGAGCCACTCAGTGAAGATGCCTGCGCCGGTTTCGCCGGTGGCCTGGCGTTGTTTGGTTCACGCGCGCTCTGGCTGTCTTACGAAAGTTTCGTCATCAACGGACTGCCGATCATTCAGACGGTCACCCAGGCGATGGCGGAACTGCGTCGCCGGACACCGGCTATTGTCACCATGTTCACCGCCGGTGCGTTGGAACAGGGCCGTAATGGCTGGACGCATCAACGCCCTGAAATCGAAAACTACATGGCCGCGATGATGCGTAACGGTAACTTTTATGAACTGTTCCCCTGCGATGCCAACATGATACAGGCAGCCTACGAGTGGGCGACCAACAGTTTCAACAAGGGTATTGCCATCGTCGCCTCCAAGAGCGCCTTGCCGGTTTACACCACACTGGAGCAGGCCAAACAGGCCATCGAAGCAGGTGCTATTACACTTTATGAAAGTGATAAAGGTGAGAAAGGCACCATTGTTTTTGCCGTGACCGGAGATATGGTTCTGTTACCGGTCTTTGAGGCCAGAAGCGAGCTGGAGGCGCAGGGCTACAAGGTACGCATTGTCAGTGTCGCCAATCCACGGCGCCTGTATCGTCCGGATGATGTGGCCTGGAGTACGGTTTCCGAAGCCGATGGTGCATTCATGAGCGACGCGGACTTCGATGCCCTGTTTGATGCAGACATCATGATTGGCGTCACCGGGGGTGCCAGTGGTGCACTGGAAGCGGTGATGTTACGCAGCCGTGCGGCCCGACGCGATGTGTTGTGCTGGAAGCGAGGTGAAACCACTGCATCGCCGCAGGAGATCATGCAGTTTAACGGTCTGTCCAGCGCTGACATCATCTCGCGGATCAACAAACTGGCCGGAGCCTGAGTCAATGAAGGAAACCAAAATCATCGTCATTGATGATGACCCGACGGGCTCGCAGACGGTACACAGTTGCCTGTTGCTGACCTGCTGGGATGTCGAGACACTGCGCGCCGCGTTGCAGGATGAGTCGCCCCTGTGTTTTATTCTGTCCAACACGCGTGGCATGGACGCCACGCGGGCGGTCAGGGTAACGCGTGATATCTGTGTCAACCTGAAACAGGCACTGGAAGCGCTGGAAAGACAGGGCAGGGCGATCAATCCGATTATGGTAAGCCGTTCAGATTCCACACTGCGCGGTCATTACCCGGTTGAGACCGACATCATCGCCGAGGAGCTGGGGCCGTTTGATGCACACCTCATGGTGCCGGCCTTTTTCGAGGCCGGCCGTTTTACCCGCGACAGCATTCACTATCTGGTCATGGACGGCAAACCGGTACCGGTACACGAAACCGAGTTTGCCAGAGATTCAGTGTTTGGCTTCAGCACGGCATATCTGCCGGATTATGTCGAGGAAAAAACCGCGGGCGGAATCAAGGCAGCGCAGGTAGAACGATTTTTACTGGATGATGTGCGCGGTGACTGCCGCAATCGTTTACGCGCGCTGGCGGATAATGTGTGTTGCGTTGTCGACGCTGAAACACAGGCCGACCTGAATCAATTTGCCAGGCAATTGCAAGAGGTTGCAGGGGAAGGTAAGCGCTTCCTGTTTCGCAGTGCGGCGAGCCTGTTAACTGCGCTGGCAGAATTACCTGCGCAGCCCGTTCGTGCTGAAGATATGGCGGTCTATGTGCGCAACGGGAAACCCGGCGTCATTCTGATTGGCTCACACGTCGCCAAGACGTCCGCTCAATTGGCTTATCTGCGTGATCATACTGACGTCGTTCCTGTTTATGTGGATGTGGAGCAACTGAATGTCAGTGATACGCTGGAGTGGGTTGAACATGCAGCACAGTTTGCAGACACTATTCTTGCGCAGATAGATGCTGCTCATGATCGTGGCAAGACTGTGGTGATTTATACGTCACGCGAGGAAATACGGTTTCCCAGTCAGCGGGAGCGTCTTGCATTTGGCGAGCGATTGTCTGCCTTTCTTATGGAACTGGTACGCCGGCTCCCTGAAACAATCGGTTTTCTGATCAGCAAGGGTGGCATCACGTCCAATGATGTATTGAGCACCGGCTTGACACTCAAACAATCGCGTGTGCTTGGGCAGATTCTGACTGGTTGCTCTGTGATTCGCTGCCCCTCGGATCACAACCGCTATCCGCAGCTGCCGGTGGTGATCTTTCCCGGCAATGTGGGTGGCGAGGCTGCGCTGGCGCAGGTGTATGGCATCCTGACGGCACAGCAGACAACTCAGGCAGTCTACCAGACTGCCTGAGTTGCGAAATCCCGGCACACCATGTACCTATCTGTAGCAGCGCCGCCCTCCGGCGCGATTGTTAGCTACACCATAGCGGCCAGGAAGCCACTCCTGCAGGGCGATTTAGGCAATGCTTGATTTCTAGTGCGGCAACAGTAGTTAGTGCGTTGAATGGGCCAACCGCCTATACAGTACCGTCGGCAGCATGGATGCTGCCGTCGAGCCTACATGGAGGTATTTACGGCGTGTACTGCATAGGCGGTTGGCCCATCCAGCGCACAGTTTAGTCCGGATTTATTACGATGACTTCTTGGCAAGACATGCGGATTAGTCTGAACTTCCGTGCAAACAGTGTGTTGTCCGGGTCAGGCTCCACGGTGAGCCAACATCCTGCGCGGTCTGCTACACTGGAAGATACATCGGTACGGGACCCGTGACCATGAACTTCCTTTTCTCTGATGGCGTGAGATGCCTGATCGGAATGCGGGTAGGAGGATGGTGTAAATGTCCTCGCTGTTCGCTCTTCCGGTACGTACGGAACTTCGGCCGCATACTGGTTACCAGTGTGTTGGCGCTGGCGGTGCTGTTGGCCGCAGAGACGGCAATGGCCCGGGAGTTTTCCAGCTATGCGTCTGTCGAAGACGATGGTTCGTTGCGGGTGGGGACGCGCAAGGTTCACTTGTACGGTATCTACATTCCTCCGACCGGTCAGCACTGTCGCACCTTCTTTTCGCCGCCAGTCTGCGGGTCGCGGGCAACCCTGGCGCTCCAATTCAAAATCCAGGGCTTCGTGCACTGCCGGGAAAAGAGCAGCAATCGTGACCGCAGTATCAATGCGATCTGCTATGTCAATCGCACGAACCATTCTGAAGGCGAGGACCTGGGGGCCTATCTCGTTCAGCAAGGATGGGCGATGGCCCGTCCGGAGGCGCCTTTCGAGTACCAGGCCCTCGAAAAGATTGCCCGGCAACAGTCGGCGGGTATCTGGGGTTTCACCGTCGACGGGATCCAGCGCAAGCCGTTACGCTGAGTGCCTTGCACTTTGCAACCCTGAACAGTGATCTGAAATCGGCAGCACCCAGGCGCGCTGTCGTTTAACGGAGCCCGATGCCGCCAGTGCTTTCTTGCGCCTTTCATTAGGATGCCCGGACATAGAAGGTTTTATCGGGTTATCATGCCCCGTGATGAATCAGGCAGTGGTATTTCGTTGTAGTAACAAGGCTGATGATGCGGATCATTAATCTGTACCTGGAGAGCAGAGGCCGGCGACCTCGGTGGCCCGCGCCATGCCGCTGACCCTGCTGCACACAGCCGACTGGCAGATCGGCAAGCAGTTCGCCCCTATCGCGGGTGATGCGGGCGCCATGCTGCGCACCCAGCGCCTGGAGACCATCAGGGCGCTGGCGGCGCTGGCCGGCGAGCGGCGAGTGGATGCGGTACTGGTGGCCGGCGACGTCTTCGAGGACAACGCTGTCTCGGATGAAACCCTGCGCCGGACCATGAATGCGCTGACCGGCTTCCAGGGGCCCTGGGTGCTGTTGCCGGGCAACCACGATGCAGCACTGGCGCAGAGCGCCTGGAGCCGTTTGCGTCGGCTGGCCATTGTGCCCGACAACGTGGTGCTTGCGACGGCCCCCGGACCCATCGAGCTCTGCGACGGCCGCCTCTGCGTCCTGCCCGCGCCGCTGCAGCGGCGCCACGAGCTGCGGGATCTCACCGACTACTTCGACGCTGTGGAAACCGGTCCCGGTGTGTTCCGGGTAGGACTGGCGCACGGTGCGGTGCGCAACCGGCTGCCGGAGGAGTCCGAAGCCATGAATCCGATCTCGGACACGCGGGCGGACTCGGCCCGGCTCGACTACCTGGCGCTGGGCGACTGGCACGGCACATTGGAGATTGCGCCGCGCACCTGGTATGCGGGTGCCGCCGAGCCCGACCGCTTCAGATCCAATGATCCCGGCAACGTCCTGCTGGTGGAGCTCAGCGAACCCGGTATGTCACCCCGCGTGGAGAAACTGCGTGTCGGCCGTTTCCGCTGGGAGCAGTTCGAGTTTACCGTGGCGGACGAGGCGAGTATCGACGTACTCGACGCGCGCCTCGGGGCGCTGGCGGATGTTGCCGGCACCCTGCTGCGCTTGCGCCTGAGCGGGGCGCTGGACCTGGGCGCGCGCGGGCAACTCGACGAGGTCCTCGAGCGCTGGCGGGCGCGTCTTCACCACCTCGGGGTGGATGATTCGGGCCTGGTGGCGCGGCCCAGTGCGGAAGACATCGCCGCCATCGGTGCCTCCGGCTTCGTGAACGATGCCATCGAGACGCTGACCCACATTCAGGATGACCCGGCGCATCCCGATCACGATCAGGCGGCCAGGGCACTGCAGGTGCTCTATCTCGAGCAGCTGACGCTCCGGCAATGATCGCCATGTGGTTCAAAGCCGTCGAGGTGAGTCGTTTCCGCCAGTTCCGGGCGGCGGTCGAACTGCGCGACCTTGCGCCGGGCCTGAACGTGATTGCGGGTGACAATGAGGAAGGCAAGTCGACACTGCTGCAGGCCATTCGCGCGGCGCTGTTCGACAAGTACACCAGTTCCGTCGCCGATGCCTACCGGCCCTACGGGGAGAGCGTGAGTCCGCGGGTGAGCCTGGTGTTCGAGATCGACGGGGTGGAATACCGGCTCGACAAGGTGTTCTCGCGCAAAAAGGATGGCGAAGCCACGCTCGCCGCCAGTGACGGGCGACGCTGGGAGGGGCCACAGGCGGAGGAGTTTCTGGCCGGGTTGCTCGGCTTCGGTTACGCGCCACGCGGCGCCAGCAAGCCTGAGCATCAGGGCTTGTCGGGGTTGCTGTGGGTCGATCAGGTGCGTGCCTTTGAGGAGGTTACGCTCAGTGACCAGTCGCGCCGGCAGCTGCACACGGTGTTCGACGCTGAAATGAGCGAGCTGCTGGGCGGTGAACACGGCGAGGCACTGCACCGGCGTATCGGGGAACTGCGCGAAGCGTATTTCGACAAGCGCGACAAGCCGCGCGGCGACTACCGGCAGTTTCAGGAAAAGCAATCCAAACTCGCCGAGCGCCTGCAACAGGCCAGGCTCGAACTGCAGGACTACGAGCACAAGACCGATCAGCTCGAGAAACGACAGGCTGCGCTGCAAACTTACCTCGAAGATCGCGCCCTGGAGAAGGCCCAGGCAAAGCTCCGAGACGCCACGCACAAACACAGCAGGGTGCAGGCGCTGGTGAACCAGGTCGAAGTCGGCAGGCAGAAGCTGGGCCTGACCGAGGCCGAGCAGAAAGCGGCCCGCATGGCGTGGGAAACCCGTTCGAAGCTGGTCCGGGAACAGCAACAGGCGCAGGCCGGTTTGACCGCGGCGCGCGAGCTGCTGGTGATGCGGAATACGGAAGTCGAACCGGCACGCCAGGCGGTCGATGAGCTGAAAGGCAGGATCGTAACCGGCAAGGAAAGCAAGGCAACGCAGGAAACCCTGCTACGTCGTGCCCGTGATGCCGGGAAGCTGACCCGGCTGACTGCCGAAAAAGAGGATCTGGATGCCAGGTTGAAGGCGGCGCGCGCAGCCGAGACGGCGCGACGCCGTTGCCAGGCGCAACGCGATGCCATCAGGGTCACGGCCGATTCGCTGGACGCGCTGCGATGCGTCGAGCACGATAGGGCGCTCGCCGAGGTGAGGCTGCACGCAGCGGCGACGCGGATCGATCACCGTCTGCAGCCCTCCGCGCCCGTGCGCCTGGCCGGCGAACCGATGCGGGGCGAGGGCTCGATACTGGTGACCGAGACCTCGGCACTCGAGGTCGATGGTGTCGGGATCTTCACCATTCACCCGGGCGGTGAAGACCTGGACAGTTTGCGTGCACAGCTGCAGGAATATGCGCAAACGCTTCAGAATCGGCTGTCAGAACTGGATGCAGGCGACATTGGCGCAGCGGAGCGCGCGCTCAATACCCGGCAGGCGCTGGACAGTGAGGCCAGGGAGCACAAGGCCAGGCTGAGCGGACTCGCACCCCTCGGCCTGGGCGGGCTGGAGGAGCGACTGGCCTCTATCGACAGTCAGCGCCAGGCATTACTGGCAAAGCTGGGTGAGAGTGCGGAAACGCCCGGCGATACTGTTGCGCTGGAGCGTGAGCTCGGCGAGCTTGCCGATGCCATTACCGCCCTGGAAGTTGAACTGGTAGAAGGGCAGCGGCTGTTTACCGAGCGTCGGGAGGCGGTTGTCGAAGCGGATGCCGGGGCCAGGTCAGCGCAGGACCATGCGCAAGCCCTGGGCCAGGCGCTGGAGACGGCGCGCAAGGCGTCTTCGGAGGACAAGCTGGCGGCCGCGCTCGCCGACGCCGATCGCGCCGTGCAACTCGGCGAGCAGCAGCTCGAGGCGCTTAAGCGCACGCTGCAAGCCGAGAACCCTGACACGGTGGCCCTGGAGGTCGAGCGTTGCGAGCAGGTGCTCGGCCAGGTCAGAGGTGACATTACGCGGCTCGAAGCAGAGGTCAACGACCTTTTCGTGGAGCTGAATGCGCTCGGGCAACGGGGTCTTGCCGAGGAGCTGGCACAAGTCGAGTCCGACTATGCGGCAGTGGAGCGTGAGCTAAACCATATAGAAGCACAGGCACTCGCCGTTGACCTCCTGTACCGTACCCTGGATGCCGCCTTGCGTAGCGCCAAGCAGGCGCTGGCCCAGCCCGTCATCGCCAGGCTGGTACCCTATCTGCGCCAGTTGATACCCGGCGCCGAGCCGTCGATCAGCGAAGACATGGTGTTGACGGGCATTCGGCGCGAGAGTACGGCCGAGCCTTTTGCGGACCTGAGTATCGGCACCCGCGAACAGCTGGCGGTGCTGGTGCGACTGGCGTATGCCGATCTGCTCAGCGAGCAGGGCATACCCGTCACGGTGATTCTCGACGATGCCCTGGTGAATTCCGACGACGAACGACGCGACCGCATGAAGGCCATTCTCTTCCAGGCGGCGAAGCGCTATCAGGTGCTGGTGCTGACTTGCCATGAACGGGAATATCGGGATGCGGGTGGGGCGTTTATTCGTTTGGCGGATTGTAAGGTGGGCGAAGGTATATAGAGGTGTCAAAGTGTCGAAAACTCTGCCCCCTTGGAGGCACCAGCTCCTTCACAAAAGCCTGTTGAGGGCGCGGAAGGTGTTTTTCAGTACATTGGTGTCGTTGAGCACGAGATTGTTCGCTTCGGACGCGAAGCTGTATCAGTTTCAGACGAATGATTGTCTCAAGCAATCAGCATAGAAAGATCTTCAGGCCTTGCACAAAATCTGCTCAAGTGGTCTAAAATTAGCGCCGAGGCCCGGGAAACCATTTTCAGGAACATGCCTTCCACAACAACAGACCGGAGCGCTGTTCGATTTTTACCAATAGTAAGGAACGATACAAGCCAATGTACTCATTAGTACCTTGGCTGATGCGTTATATCTGGTTTGACAGGACGGTCAGCTATCGGGTTTTGAAAAACGCGGAATTCCGGATGTTGGGATCATGCGCCGGTCGGTGATTCCTGATTAGCGGTTACCTGGTCCGGTAATGCAAGGTTTGCGTAAAGGTGCCATCGGTATTGTTGGCGGACTTCATGTCCCCGGTAATCCCCGAATAGTTGCCCGTGCCACCGACAATGCTGATAGCCGAGGTGCCTTGATCGAATTCGCGCCCGGCGACCTGAATAGTGCCGTTGTCAAAGGACAGTGTCCATTGGCACTGGAAGCTGTGTCCAACACGGGTACGCAGGCAAGTACCACTGTTGTTGCCGATGTTTTTATGATGTTCATCCAGCAGCGGCTGATCGAAAACCAGTATGTCGCCTACTGAGTCACCCGATTCACCTGTATCGATGAATTTAGCGGGATCGTTTCGGGCGTCTGCAATGGTAATCAATGTCTGCGGGTTTTCCTGTGAGCAGCCCGCTGCGCCCAGGATACTTG
>CBFDBP010000044.1:0-16895 GCA_965603065.1 uncultured Gammaproteobacteria bacterium | reverse complement strand
GCAGGGCTCGATTACCGGGAATGGGCCAGTGTCGCGGTTTATGAATCGCTGGACGATTTCAACGCCTTAATCAAGCCGAATCGGGTCTGGGCACTGTCTACACGTGGCAGCCGAAGCTATAACGAAGTCAGCTATCAGGCAGAGGATGCCTTCCTGTTCGGTCCGGAAACCCGTGGCCTGCCACAATCACTGCTGGAAGCATTGGGGCGGGAGCGGGTGATTCGATTACCCATGGTTTCACAAAGCCGCAGCCTGAACCTGTCCAATTCGGTAGCCGTGCTGGTGTACGAGGCCTGGCGCCAACTGGGCTTCGCCAAAGGGAAGTGAACAGACTCCAATTTACCTTCCGTTAAGGTACATTGTCTGACAGATTGTTTATCATAACTATATGATTGTTCAGCATATAAAGAAATATATTATTGCTGTCTATAAAGTTAGCGTATAAGCTAAATATGATTGATGTTAGCCAAAATGTAGCTGAAAAATCGGAGCGGCGACTATATAGATGAGCAACTAGACATTAAAGATTTTCGGCCTTGGGCTCGCGAGCCAACAGCGCATCAACCGCAGCGGCGGCTTCCTCGCCATCGTAGAGCACGCGTTTGACCTGCTGGGTAATCGGCATATCCACTTGATGTGAACGGGCCAGTTCATCCACTTCTTTTGCCGTGTGCAAGCCTTCCACCGCCTGACCGATGTCTGCCACTGCCTGATCGAGTGCTATGCCGCGCCCCAGCGCAAGCCCCAGGCGACGGTTACGCGATTGATCGTCGGTGCAGGTCAGCACCAGGTCCCCTACCCCGGCCAGTCCCATGAAGGTTTCTCGATGTCCACCCAGCCTGGTACCGAGCCGCATGATTTCGGCCAGCCCCCGTGTAATCAGTGCTGCACGTGCATTGGCGCCGTAGTCGAGTCCATCTGATATGCCGGCAGCAATGGCCAGCACATTCTTGATAGAGCCGCCCAGCTCGACGCCGAGTACATCTTCACTGGTATAGGTGCGGAACCGCGGGCAGTGAAACAGCGCTGCTACAGACTTGGCGTACTCGGTGTTCTTTGACGCAATCGTCACGGCGGTCGGCAAACCCCTGGCGACTTCTTTTGCAAAACTGGGGCCTGATAATACGGCTATTAAACGATGTTCCGGTAGTTCTTCATCAACCACCTGATGCAGAAATTTGCCGGTACCCGGTTCCAGGCCCTTGCTTGCCCAGATCAGGTTAAATGAAGAGCCGACCTGGGTCCGGACTTTCTGTAATACCGAGCGGAAACCTGAGCTGGGTACGACGATGAGCACAAAGTCGGCGTGTTCGAGCGCGCCTGGCAAATCGGCGAGCGGTGAGACAAGTTCGGGAAGTTCGATCCCCGGCAGATAACGTTGATTGGTGCAGTCGCGGGCCAGTTGTTCGATATGGCCCGCATCCCGGTCCCAGAGTTTTACCGTTACGCCGTTCCTGGCCAGCAGCATTGCCAGAGCGGTCCCCCAGGAACCGGCACCCAGCACCGTGACGGCAGGTCGGGACGGGTCGGGCATATCGGTTTAATGGGCTACCTGTTCAGAAGCTGGAGCCTCGGCTTGTGCCTGATTCATTTTCTGTGTGTAGAGGGCATCAAAGTTGATGGGTGACAACAACAGTTGCGGGAATCCGCCCTTGACCACCAGATCGGAAATGGCCTCGCGTGCGAACGGGTACAGGGTGTTCGGGCAATAGGCCCCGAGCACCGAACCTTTTTGCGCTTCATCATAACCCTTAAGCTCGAAAATACCGGCCTGCTGCACTTCTACCAGAAAACCGGTTTTATCTCCCTGTTTGGAGGTGACTGTCACATTGAGCACAACTTCAAACAGGTCACCATCAAGTTTGTTGACGGACGTGTTGAGCTGAAGATTGACCTCCGGTTTGAAATCCTGCCTGAAAACTTCAGGTGAGTTGGGTGTTTCAAAAGACACGTCTTTCAGGTAAATGCGCACAATCCCAAAGTGCGGCCCGTCACCGGCCTGTGCCTGGTTGTTTTCTTCAGTCATCTGAGTAATCCAGTGGTATGTTAGTCGGGTTATTTTTTGCTGAGTGGCAGGTTGGCTTTCTGCCAGGCTGTAATCCCGCCGTTGAGATTGTACACATTTTCGAAGCCGTGTTTTTTCAGAATGCTGCCGGCACCGTTGGAGCGGCTACCGGAGCGGCAGTAGGCGATCACAGGGCAATCCTTGTGCTTGTTGAGTTCAGCGACGCGTTCCGGCAGCTGCTTGATCGGGATATGGATTGCTTCCGGGAGATGGCCGCCGCTGTATTCGCCGTCGTCGCGAATATCCAGGAACACGGCATTTTCCCGATTGCTCAGCTGGGTTGCCTGTACCGGGTCTACGGCTTTCATTCCACTCAGGCGGCGACTGATTTCGCTGGCCAGCAATGCGCCGAGCGTGCCCGCAAACGCCAGTATCAGTACCGGGTGGTTACCGATGAATTCGAGAATACGTGCAAAATCCACGCAGGAATCCCTCTATCTCTGTGCAGTGAAGCCTGTCGTCAGCTCAGGCTGTTCATGGTGCAGAAAACTTCACGCATCATGCTGATCAGGCGCAGGGTGCGGGAATCGCTGACACGGTAATAGACCCGGTTGGCATCCTTGCGTGAGGCCAGGATGCCTTTGTCCCTCAAAATAGCCAGATGTTGTGAGATATTGCTTTGAGAGGTTCCTACGTTTTCGACAATATCCTGTACGCTGACTTCCTGCTCCCCCAGGGTGCAGAGAATTTTCAGACGTAAGGGATGAGACATTGCCTTGAGAGAACGGGACGCCCTATCGATATCTTCGTCGCGCGTAATCAGAGTATGGCTGACTGTCACCACCATATCTTGTTCCACCTGCGGTGTCATAACGGTTCTAGAAAAACAGGGCACTATTGGCCAACCTTTTGGTGCTGCCCTTTATAAACAAAACATTATACAATAATGTGCCTGTGAAGAAAGCCGTATTTTTTCACGCAAAACTAACCGACGTGGCCAGCAGTCTGGTTTAAGGTTAGGCTTGGTCTAAATCATAATTTCTTGTCAATATACTATTCGAAGTTATGTCAACATCTCACAAGCCTGTAATCCTGATCGTTCTGGACGGCTGGGGTTACAGCGAAGAATATGAATTCAACGCCATAGCCAAGGCGGATAAACCGGTCTGGGAGCGGCTGTGGAGAGAATACCCGCACTGCTTTTTGCGTACTTCAGGGTCAGCGGTCGGCTTGCCGGGTAAGCAGATGGGTAATTCCGAGGTTGGACACCTTAATCTGGGCGCAGGGCGAGTGGTCTACCAGGAGTTCACCCGCATCAACAGGTCGATCAAGACGGGCTCATTTTTCACCAATGCCACCTTGACCGATGCAGTCGATCTTGCCATCGAAACTGATAAAGCCGTTCACATTATCGGCTTGTTGTCACCGGGTGGGGTGCACAGCCACCAGGACCATATTTACGCCATGGCAAAGCTGGCCATTGAGCGAGGTGCAAAGGCAGTTTATCTGCACGCTTTTCTCGATGGGCGTGATACACCTCCGCGCAGTGCCGCGCCATCCGTCCAGGCCATGGAGAACAGGTTCCGGGAATTCGGCGGCGGCCGCTTTGCGTCCATCATTGGCCGCTACTACGCCATGGATCGGGATCATCGCTGGCCGCGTATCCAGGCCGCATACGATCTGATTACCCAGGCTAAGGCTGAATTCGAAGCGGAGGATGCCATTACCGGACTGGAAATGGCCTATGCGCGTGATGAAGGTGACGAGTTCGTGAAGCCGACGCGTATTGTGCCGGAAGGTGGCCAGCCGGTACGGGTGGAAGACGGTGACGTGGTGGTATTCATGAATTTCCGGTCTGATCGAGCACGTCAGATCACACGCCCCTTTATCGAGGATGATTTTGCGGGCTTCAGGCGGGACGTGATGCCCAGGCTCGGCCGCTTTGTCAGCCTGACAGAGTACAACTCCGAATTTGACGCGCCTGTCGCATTTCCGCCGGAGCGTTTAAAGAACGTATTCGGTGAGTTTGCAGCTAAACACGGTTTGAGGCAGTTGCGTTTGGCGGAAACCGAAAAGTACGCCCATGTCACCTTTTTCTTCAATGGCGGTGTGGAAGAGCCGTTTGACGGCGAAGACCGGATACTGGTCCCTTCCCCGCTGGTCGCAACCTATGATTTGCAGCCGGAAATGAGTGCAGCCAAGGTAACCGACCACCTGGTCGGGGCAATCGAGAGTGGCATATACGAGGTGATTGTCTGCAACTATGCCAATCCCGATATGGTGGGTCATACCGGTAATTTTCAAGCCGCAGTTAAAGCGATCGAAGTCATCGACCAATGTCTGGGGCGGGTCTTTGACGCACTGCAGGCGTCAGGTGGAGAGGCATTGATTACTGCCGATCACGGCAACGCAGAACAAATGCGTGGCAAGGAAACCGGGCAGGCCCACACTGCCCACACCTCTAATGTTGTGCCTTTGCTTTACATCGGCAGGCCGGCGCACATGGTGGATGGTTCCTTATCTGATGTCGTGCCCAGTATGATCAACTTGTTGGGACTCGAGCCGCCTTCGCAAATGACCGGGCGCTCGTTGATCGAATTGTTTGCCGGGCAGTCCGAGACTGATTCGGCACCTCCACCGGGGGTAGAAGCCTGATCCGGTTTACGCGATCTCGCAGTTCGGTGCAGCGATTCCGCCGGCGTTGGATCGCTGTCCTGCTCGGCAGTGTCCTGCTGTTGCCTGCGAGCGCCGTTACTGCACAGGATGCTGCAGAAAAAGCACGCGAGCTGAAGGAGTTGCGTACCCGGATCCAGTCCCTGCAGCAAAAACTGCTAACCAATCAGAGAAAGAAAAGTAATGCTGAAAAGCGCTTGCATGATGTTGAAAACCAGATCAGCGAAACCAGTCGGGTATTGCGTCGCATTGGCAGTGAGCTCGATGCAAAACGCGGGCAGCTGCAAGCCTTGCAGGAAAAGCAGCGTGGTCAGGCCGTCAAACTGAAGCGGCAGCGCGAGCATCTGGCCAGCGAGGCGCGTATGGCTTATGCCATGGGGCATCAGCAGCAGGTCAAGTTGTTGCTCAACCAGGAACAGCCCTCAGCCATTGGCCGCATGCTGGTTTATTTTCGCTACTTTTCCCGCGCCCGTCTGGAACGGATCGAGGCCATGCGCGCCAGCCTGGAGCAACTCCGTGCACTTGAAGATTCAATTGCGCAGAAAACCGATACACTGGCCGCTTTGCGTAACAGTCAGCAGCTCGAGTCACAGCGACTGCAGGAAAAGAAACAGGTGCGTAAACAGGCTGTTGCGGCATTAAGCCGGGAGCTGGAAAACCAGGGTGGCAAACTGAAGCGTCTGAAAACGGATGAGCAGCAGTTGCAGGAACTGGTTTCCTCCCTGCAGGAGTTACTGGTCGATATTCCGGCCGATGCCACCCAGCAGCAGCCCTTTAACAGCTTGAAAGGAAAGCTGCGCTGGCCAACACGCGGACGTTTGACAAAGCGTTTCGGAAACCGGCGCGGCAGCGGTGGCCTGAAATGGCGCGGCGTCATGATTGAAGCGACCGAGGGTGGCGATGTACGTGCTGTTTCGCAGGGGCGGGTTGCCTTTTCCGACTGGATGCGCGGTTTCGGCCTGCTGGTGATTGTCGATCATGGTGATGGCTATATGAGCCTGTACGGCCATAATCAGGCTTTGTATAAGGAAGTCGGTGAATGGGTCGATACTGGAGAAGTGGTGGCACTACTGGGGGCCAGTGGCGGTCAAGCGGAGTCAGGGTTATATTTTGAACTCAGGCATAAAGGGCAGCCGATCAACCCGGTTCGCTGGTGTGCGGGAAAGCCGGCAGCCAATTCCGGATAAGCGGCTGAAAACGCCTTTCTGCTATCCGACAGGCTCCCAGCTATGCTATTGTCAATACTATTGACAAAGCCAGCTTATCGTAAGGCTTTCATTAACTGGCATAATCAGGGTGATCCTGGAGATCATCAGGTTGGAATTGAATGAGCACTAAACGACAAAATGTTTTCCTGGTACTGATCGGTTTGATAGCCGGTTTATCGATTTCCATCGGTAGCGGTGTGTTTGCCGAGCGTGAAACAAAAGCCGCGGCCGGCCTGCCGGTGGAGGAATTACGTACTTTCAGCGATGTATTCGGCCGTATAAAGAATGACTATGTCGAGGATGTCGAGGACAGCGAAATGCTGAACAATGCCATACGCGGCATGTTGTCGGGCCTTGACCCGCATTCCTCGTATCTGGATCAGGAGCAGTTCAAGGAACTGCAAGTGGGCACCTCCGGCGAATTCGGTGGTCTGGGTATCGAAGTTGGTATGGAAGACGGGTTTGTCAAAGTCATCGCACCGATCGATGACACACCCGCCGAACGTGCCGGCATCGAGGCCGGTGACCTGATCATTCGTCTCGATGATACGCCGGTGAAAGGCCTGACACTGAATGACGCCGTGAAAATCATGCGTGGTAAGCCGGGTACTGTGCTTAGACTGACCGTGGTACGCGAAGGTGTCGATCAACCGCTGAAAATCGATATCAAGCGCGCCGTTATCAAGGTCAAGAGTGTCAAGAGCCGCATGCTGGAAGATGGCTTCGGTTATGTGCGTATTTCGCAGTTCCAGTCCAAGACGGCAGAGAATATGGTTGACGCCATCGAAGCGCTTCACAAGGAATCCGACGGTACTCTGAAAGGTATGGTGCTGGATCTGCGTAATAATCCCGGCGGTGTGCTCAATGGTGCAGTTGCGGTTTCTGACGCCTTTCTGAAAAAGGGGTTGATTGTTTATACCGAGGGCAGGGTCAGCGACTCCAAACTGAGGTTCAATGCGACGCCGGATGACATCCTGAATAGTGCCCCCATGGTTGTCCTGGTCAACCAGGGCTCGGCGTCTGCCTCGGAAATCGTATCCGGCGCCCTGCAGGATCATCATCGTGCCATTGTTGTCGGCACTCCGACCTTTGGTAAAGGCTCTGTGCAGACGATATTGCCGCTGAGTAATGGTGCGGCTGTGAAGTTGACCACGGCACGTTACTACACGCCGTCCGGACGCTCCATTCAGGCAGAAGGCATCAAGCCTGATATTGAACTGGACCAGGTGCGTGTTTCTGCTGTTGAACGTTCCATTGACCCCGTTAAAGAGGCTGACCTGTCGGGCCACCTGTCAAATGGTAACGGCAAAAAGTCAAAGAAATCGGCTGAAGAGGAAGACGAAGCGGAAGAATCTCTGGCCGAGAAAGACTATGAACTCTACGAAGCGCTGAATTTGTTAAAGGGTCTTGCGATACAGCGCGAGCAGATGCTGTGATACATATCAGAACCGGCCTCTGGCCGGTTCTTTTTTTGTGCCCCGTTTTTTTTTCGCCGCTAAATGCCCAGCAGTGGGCGGTGTCTGCACCGGCAATCAGCATTATCATTGACGATATGGGTAAGCGTCTGCAAGCCGGCCAGCGGGTGCTGGCGCTTCCCGGACCGGTGGCCTGTGCGTTTCTTCCCCAGGCGCGTTACACCGCTTCATTGGCTAATACGGCTCATGCTGCCGGCAAGGAAGTGATGCTGCACCTGCCTATGGATAGCGTTGATCGACGGCCGCTGGACGCGGGTGCAGTTACCCTGGACATGAGCGAGCAGCAGTTTGTGTCAACAGTACAGGCTGATCTGGCCTCGGTTCCACACGCTATTGGTATCAACAATCACATGGGCAGCTTGCTGACACGCCATCCCGGGCATATGCTCTGGCTGATGCGCTTAATGCAGCGCCAGTCGCCGCTGTTTTTTGTCGACAGTCGTACCACGGTGGAAACGGTGGCGCGTTTGGTGGCGGCGGAAAACGGCGTGCCTGCCAGCGAACGAAACGTATTTCTGGACAATCAGCTGGATGCGGATGCGATCACGTTTCAGTTTAACCGGCTGCTGCAGCTGGCACGGAGACAAGGTACTGCTCTGGCGATCGGTCATCCTAATGCGCTGACGCTGGCGGTACTGGAACAGCAGATACCAAAATTGAATCAACAGGGTATACGCCTGGTGCCGGTGACCGAATTGATTGAATTGCAACAGGAGGGTGAACACACATGGCAAGCGTCCTGGTCCCACTCGCACAAGGATGCGAAGAACTCGAAGCCATCACTGTAGTGGATCTATTGCGTCGCGCCGGTATTAGCGTGGTGACTGCGGGGTTGGATGAAAAACCGGTACGGGCTTCCAGGGGCATGGTGCTGGTACCCGACACGACACTTGATGAAGCGTTAAATCAGGAATATGACATGGTCGTGCTACCTGGAGGTTTGCCCGGTGCTGACCACCTTGACGGTGATCCACGCATTCGCGGCCTGTTAAAGGACATGGCCGCCAGGGACCGTTATACCGCCGCAATTTGCGCTGCACCCAAGGTGCTTGCAAGCACAGGCTTGCTTGAAGGTAAAAAGGTTACCAGTTTCCCCGGTGTGCTGGATGCTTTCGACGGTCTCGATTACCGTACCGATTCCGTTGTCCAGGATGGCAAGCTTATTACCTCACGTGGCCCCGGAACGGCCATGGATTTCGCCTTGACACTGATCGAGAACCTGGTTGGAAAGGACAGGCGTGATGAAGTGGAAGCGGGACTGCAACGGCCCTGAATTGATAGCGGGCAGCACACGGAACGAACATGCGTTGATTTATCCGTGCCTTTCCGTGACCGATGCTTTATAAAATATGAAAATCATAGAAGTCGTCGCTGATCCTGGCCAACTTGATGTACTGGCGAGTTTCGTCGCCGAACAGTATGGCGCGCTGGATTACTGGTACAGCGAGATCGCTGATGACCAGCGGCAGAGTATTCGTATGCTGGTCGATGATGCGAATCGTCAATCTATTCTGGACACCCTGCAGAATCTGCTCGGCGACACGGAAAATGTGCGTATTCTGGTGATGCCCGTTGAAGCCGTGTTACCGAGGCCGGTCGAGCAGGAAACCCCGACTAACGGGAATAACAAGTCAACCGGTTCGACGCGCGAAGAGCTGTACAGCCAGATCGAAAAAAATACCCGACTGGATGGGAACTTTCTGATCCTGGTTTTCCTTTCCACTGTCGTCGCGGCAATCGGCTTACTGGAAAACAATGTCGCCGTCGTCATCGGTGCCATGGTGATTGCACCTCTGCTGGGTCCCAATATTGCACTGGCGTTTGCAGCCACACTGGGTGATCGCGACCTGTTGCTGAAAGCATTCAAGACCAATATGGTCGGTGTGGCGTTTGCGCTCTTACTGTCTGTTGCGATTGGTTGGTTTTGGCCGCCAATCACGCTGAACCCGGAGATTCTGGCGCGCACCTCTGTAGGATTTGACGATGTGGTGCTGGCGCTGGCGTCCGGTGCGGCAGCTGTCCTGTCGTTAACCAGCGGCGTAGCCAGCGCTCTGGTCGGTGTTATGGTTGCTGTTGCGCTGCTGCCACCCACGGCGACACTGGGTATGGTGCTGGCGTCCGGGCAGCATCAGCTGGCGTCCGGTGCTGCGCTATTGCTGGCGGTCAATATTGTCTGTGTAAATGCATCAGCCAATCTGGTATTCATGTTTAAAGGTGTGAGACCCAGAACCTGGCTTGAAAAGCGTCGGGCCAGACAGTCCGTTGTGTGGATTGGATTGTTCTGGGCGATTGCCCTGGCTGTATTGTTGTTCGCGGTTAATTTGCGCCTGGTCGATACCTGAGCCTTCTCCCACCGACCGTCTCATCGGCAAGCCCGGCTGTCGGTGTAGTTTACATTCAGTTTTCCTTGCCGGCGTCAGTAAAGAATAATAAGCGTCTGAAATTTCAAATAATTATAGAATTTCTTTTTGCGCCCATTTGTCGGCATATTTAACAAGACAGGGTATGGTTATTGGTCGCCCAATTTAACTTGTTGAGTTTAAGAGTGATTAATGTAAGGCACAGTTGTTGCTTTAGGTGAGTCAACGATACCGATTAAAATCCAGTCGTTAAATAATAATAGGCTGGGGTTGGACGGTTGTTCGAGTACGGTGTTGGAGGAGTTGATGAGAACTAAGGCGTTGGAAGCGAGAAAATTCCTGCGGCGTATAACAGGAGAATAAAAAGGCTCTCAGAATCGCAATACCAGGCAAATAAAAAAGAGCCCGAACTAGCCCGCCTTCTTGGCGGGTTTTTTATGGTTCTAGTTAATCGTCATCAGTCCAGGCATAAACAAGGAAAAACACCGCCAGTGTGCCCAGTATCCAGCTGATCAGGGGGGCACCACCGACCATAAAGGGTGTATACCCGTCCAGGCCGTAAATGAGCGAGGCGCTGATCAGAAACGAGCCGCCGAGAATGGCTGACAGGGTGCGTTGACTGGATTTATGCATCTGTTTGCGCAGTTTTTCCAGTTCCCTGGATTCCCATTGGACACCTACCTTTCCATCCGAGATCTGTCGCAGCGTATGGTGCAAGAGTTCGGGTATTTCGGGTAGACGCTCGCTCCACTCGGGCAGGCTGCGACGCATGCGGCCAACGAAGGCGCGCGGACCAACCTGTTCGCTCATCCAGCGCTCCAGGAACGGCTTGGCGGTCTGCCAGAGGTCGAGGTCGGGATACAGCTGCCGTCCCAGGCCTTCGATGTTGAGCAGGGTTTTCTGCAATAAAACCAGCTGCGGCTGCACTTCCATGCTGAAGCGGCGTGCGGTCTGGAACAGTCGCAGCAGTAATTGCCCGAATGAGATTTCCTTTAACGGGCGCTCAAATATGGGCTCACAGACGCAGCGTATAGCGGCTTCGAATTCATCGATGCGCGTTCCCCGCGGCACCCACTCGGATTCGACATGAAGTTCAGCAACACGGCGATAATCACGGCGGAAAAAAGCCAGAAAATTTTCCGCCAGATAGCGTTGATCCTGTGGGCTCAAGGTGCCCATGATGCCAAAGTCCACCGCCATGTACTGTCCTTCGGGTGAGACAAAGATATTACCCGGGTGCATATCCGCGTGAAAAAAATTATGCCGAAAAACCTGGGTGAAAAATATTTCCACGCCGCGTTCCGACAGGGATTTCAAATCTACACCGGCCTGCTGTAAAGCGGTCAGGTCATTGACCGGTATACCGTAGATACGCTCCATGGTCATCACATTAGGACGACAGTAAGGCCAGTACACTTCCGGAACATGCAACAGATTGGTGTTACTGAAATTCCTGCGCAACTGTGAGGCGTTGGCCGCTTCGCGTAACAGGTCCAGCTCGTCGTACAGCGTTTTCTCGAATTCGGCGACAATTTCCCGCGGCCGCAGTCGTCGCCCTTCACTCCAGTATCTCTCGGCCAGCCCTGCGATATAACGCAGCAGATTTACATCGCGACCGATACGCTTTTCGATTCCCGGTCGAAGCACTTTCACCACCACGTCTTCGCCACTATTCAGGGTGGCGGCATGCACCTGGGCAATGGAAGCCGAGGCCAGTGGATGTTCATCAAAATCATGGAAGATCTGTTCGATCGGTTGATGAAAGGCAAGCTCAACAATGTTGCGGGCCCGTTGTCCCGGAAACGGCGCCACACGATCCTGAAGTCTGGCGAGTTCTTCGGCGATATCCTCGGCTAACAGGTCCTGACGTGTGGATAAGATCTGGCCGAATTTGACGAATATGGGGCCAAGGTCTTCCAGGGTTTTGCGGACTCGCACCGCACGCGGAGTTTTACGGACAAACCAGTGCCAGGGAGCCAGATAGCCCAGGAACCTGATCGGTCGAAACAGGTGGGTCGCCAGAATGACTTCATCCAGCCCATTTCTGACCAGCACCCAGTTGATATGCAGCAGCCGTAGCAGTTGCGCAGGCTGAATCATGGTTCGCTATCCACCGTCTGCCGCAGGCGCTCAATCCGTGCATTCAGGCGGTCGACGTCCGAGCGGAGCTGATCGACGTCTTCCAGGAAGTCATCGACTTCGGTACGAGTGGGCAACAAGCGCGCTTCTTCCTGGAGATATTCCGAGGCATCCTGTTCCAGCGTGTTGCGGCTGTCACTGATATACTTTCCTGACAGGCGGGCCACATTGCCGATTTGCCGGGCAATCACATCGCCGGTGATGTGTGATAACTGTTCTTCCCAGTCCCAGTCTGTGTTGGCGAGAAGATCCTGGAACTGTTGACCGGTTTCTGTATCACCCTTTATTTCGACAGCGCCTTTAAAGAGGGTGTCTTCCCTGGACCCCAGTGCAAGCCGCGCTAAACCGAACGGTGACCCGGTCAGCCGTGTGTCAACATCGCCCTCGTAGTGGCATGATACCTGTATGCCATCACTGCCCGGTAAAAAATACAAGGAAAGTCCCAGGCCGCTTATGTCGAGGCCGATGATTTTACCCTGCAGTGCAGTGCAACGCCGCAGCGCTTGCGGGTCCTGTTTGAGATACAGATCAAGCGCCGTTTCCAGTGCCGCAGCCAGTGTTGTAGCAGGGGTCATTTAAGTTCCTGAACCGGTACTGTCAATGCGTTGCCGATCTTAAAAGCGGAATCCGCGGTGCAGGGCGACGATTCCGCCAGTCAAATTGAAGTAATCGCAGTCTTCAAAGCCCGCCTTTTCCATCAGGATTTTTAGGTTTTCCTGGTCAGGGTGCATGCGGATGGACTCTGCCAGATAGCGGTAGCTTTTTTCATCTTTGGCGATCAGGCGGCCCATCACAGGCAATACATTGAACGAATAGAAATCATAGATTTGTCTGAGGCCGGGGATCACCGGTTTGGAAAACTCCAGCACCAGCACACGGCCGCCTGGTTTCAGAACCCGGTACATGGATTCCAGCGCCTTTTCCTTATCGGTCACATTGCGCAAACCGAAGGCGATGGTGATGCAGTCGAAACTGCTGTCAGGAAATGGAAGGTCCTCGGCATTAGCCTGAACGAAACCTACGTTGCCGCTGATACCTTTATCCAGCAGGCGTTCTCGTCCGACGCTTAACATCGATGCATTGATATCACCGATGATCACTTCGCCTTCCGCGCCGACAAGGCGTGACAAGCGGGCAGCCAGATCACCGGTTCCACCGGCAAGGTCGAGTATCGTCTGGCCGGGACGTGCGCCGGCTTGTTCTACGGCGAAGCGTTTCCACAGGCGGTGGATACCCAACGACATGGCATCGTTCATGATGTCATAGCTGTTGGCGACGGAATCGAACACGCCTGCGACCCGGCGTTGCTTGTCGTCCCAGTCGACCTTCTGGTAGCCGAAGTGAGTGGTTTTGTCGTTCATGGTTCACCCATTGCCTAATTCGGAATGTGGTGCACCGGCTTCCTTCAGGCGGTGGAGATAGTCCTGCCAGTTCTGTTGCTTGTTGGCACCCAGCCGGTACAGGGTGTCCCAGGAGTAGATGCCGGTGTTGTGTTCATCATCGAAATAAATCTGTATGGCATAGTTTCCGACCGGTTCGATGCGCTCGATATTGACGTCCTCTTTGTCAACTTGCAGGATGCTTTCAGCCGGACTATGCCCCTGTACTTCGGCGGACGGTGAATTTACCCGCAGATATTCGCAGCTCATTTCAAAATGTGCGCCATCGTCAAAGGTGATTTCCAGTATTCTGGATTTCTGGTGCAGATTGATCTCGGTTGGATGCGGATGTTGCTGGGCCATATTGAACCTCGGAATGGAGACATTACAAAATGTACCGGCTCAGGTCTTCGTCCTGGGCCAGGTCTGCTAGTTGTTCATTGACATAATCGGCATTGACAGTCACCGCGTTGCCGGAGTGGTCTGCTGCTTGAAAAGATACTTTTTCCAGCAAGCGTTCCATGACCGTGTGCAAACGGCGTGCGCCGATGTTTTCCGTGCGTTCGTTTATCTCCCAGGCTACCCTGGCAATACGCTCGATGCCATCGTCCGTAAAGCTGAGCTGCAGCCCTTCTGTCGTCATCAGTGCGCTGTACTGTTCGGTGAGTGACGCATCCGGTTCTGTGAGAATGCGAACGAATTCCGCTACGCCGAGCGCCTGCAGTTCCACACGGATGGGCATGCGGCCCTGCAGTTCGGGCACCAGGTCCGAGGGTTTGGACATGTGGAAGGCGCCGGAGGCAATAAACAGGATATGGTCGGTTTTCACCATGCCGTGTTTGGTGGTGACAGTACTGCCCTCCACCAGCGGCAGCAGATCGCGCTGCACACCCTCACGCGATACACCCGGGCTGCCACCCTGGTCGCTGCGCTGAGTGACTTTGTCGATTTCGTCAAGAAAGACGATGCCATTCTGTTCGGCCGCCGTTAAAGCGCGTAACTTGAGGTCTTCCTCGTTGATCATCTTGCCGGCCTCTTCGTCGGTGAGAACCTTGAAGGCGTCGGCCACGCGCAGCTTGCGGGTTTTGGTGCGGCCGCCGCCGAAGTTCTGAAACATGCCCTGCAACTGGCTGGTCATTTCTTCCATGCCGGGCGGAGCCATGATTTCAACGCCCATCGGCGTGGCCGACACCTCAATCTCGATTTCCTTGTCATCAAGGCGGCCTTCACGCAGCATTTTGCGGAATTTCTGACGGGTTTCGCCGTTACCGGTTTCCTCGGATTCGGTACTGAAACCCGCAGCGCGCGGTTTTGGCAGAAGTACATCAAGAATACGGTCTTCTGCCGCGTCCTGGGCACGATGGTGTACCTTGGACATTTCTTCTTCGCGCGTCATCTTGATGGCGACGTCGACCAGGTCTCGGATTATGGATTCCACATCCCGGCCGACATAACCGACTTCTGTGAACTTGGTCGCTTCCACTTTTATGAAAGGCGCACTGGCCAGTTTGGCCAGTCGCCGGGCGATTTCGGTTTTGCCTACGCCGGTGGGGCCAATCATCAGGATGTTCTTCGGCGTGATTTCACTGCGCAAGGGTTCGTCCACTTGCTGCCGGCGCCAGCGATTACGCAGGGCTATGGCGACAGCGCGTTTGGCGTCGTCCTGGCCGATGATATGTTTGTCCAGTTCCTGGACGATTTCGCGGGGGGTCATTTCAGACATGGCTAAAATTAAAACTCGAGTTCTTCCAGAGTCAGATTCCGGTTGGTGTAGACACAAATGCTGGCGGCGATTTCCAGACCTTTCTCAACGATGCTGCGCGCATCCAGATCGGTATTATCCAGCATGGCGCGCGCTGCAGCCTGGGCAAACGGGCCACCGGAACCGATGGCCATCAGGCAGTCTTCGGGTTCTATCACATCGCCGTTGCCGGTGATGATCAGAGAGCTTTGCTTGTCGGCTACCACCAGCAGGGCCTCCAGGCGGCGCAGCATGCGGTCGGTGCGCCAGTCCTTGGCCAGTTCGACGGCAGAGCGAACCAGGTGCCCCTGGTGTTTTTCCAGTTTGGCTTCGAAGCGTTCGAACAGTGTGAACGCATCAGCGGTACCACCGGCAAACCCCGCCAGCACTTTACCATGGTAAAGCGTGCGTACCTTGCGTGCGTTTCCTTTCATCACGGTGTTGCCCATGGAGACCTGACCATCACCGCCGACCACCACGTGGCCATTTCGACGTACGGAGAGAATGGTTGTTCCGCGATACTGTTCCAAACCGGATTCCTGCATTCGTTAAATGGGGCCCGGAATTGTACACCAAGACTGCCTCCGGAGCAGGCCAAGGCCCGCTTGGCCGTATTTGGGGCGCAACCCGAACGCTACTTACTTAAGCCCCTGGCTGCCCCGTACCGATTGAGCAGCGTTGAATTTAGCCGCCTAATACACGGAAATAACGATAAATGTTTCCGTGCCTTCCGTGGCTATACGCATGGAATTATTAAGCCGGCAATAAAATACCCGACGTAGGAGCGCCGTCCTTCGGCGCGATATCGCAGCCAGGCGGCTGCTGCTGCGCTGTATGTTTAATTGCCAGGTTAACAGCCTAAGCAAGTACCATCCAAATGTGTGGCCGTTATTCGCTTTTTTTGGATTTGCGCGCGCGCGGATGCGCTTTATCGTAAACCTGGGCGAGCCGCTGAAAATCGAGATGAGTGTACACCTGGGTCGTGCTCAGATTGGCATGGCCGAGCAATTCCTGCACAGCGCGCAGATCACCGCTGGACTCCAGCAGGTGGGTGGCAAAAGAATGGCGCAGGGCATGCGGATGCAGGCGGCTGTCAAATCCCTGTTTGAGGGCCCAGCGCCTGAATCGCTGTTGCACATTGCGGGGGCTTAAGCGTGTGCCTGTGCGGTTAATGAACAAGGCTGACTCCCCCTCGGCACAGTGAATGGCGCGGATTTCCAACCAGGCCTGCAATACTTCGCGCGCCTTGCGGCCAACAGGAACCACACGGATCTTGCGGCCTTTACCCAGCACCCTGGCCTCTCGCTGTGGCAGATCGACGTCTTGCAGGTCGAGACCGACCAGCTCCGCCAGGCGCAGGCCGGAGGAATACATCAGTTCCATCATCGCCAGGTCGCGTTGTGACAGCCAGTCATCAGCGCGGCTATCCAGCAGGCCCTGAATGCGGTCTATGTCCAGGCTGTGGGGAAGTTTGCGAGGTGTTTTCGGTGCGCGTATGTCCTGTGCGGGATTACTGCTCAAGATACCCTGTCTGATGAGGTAGCGGCAGAAGCTGCGCAGGGCAGACAATTTGCGCTGGATGCTGCGCCCACCGAGTCCCTGCCGGTGGATCTGCGCAGCGAAGCCGCGTACCTGTTGAGGATGCAGCTCTGACCAGCGAGCAATACCTTGTTCATTGCAGAACCGCAGCACGGACTCCAGGTCGCGGCGGTAATTGCTGAGGGTGTGTGGGGACAATTGGCGTTCGTCACGCAAGTGAGATTCGAATTCGTCTAGATGGGTCACCTCGCGCTGGAGCACAGGATTTACCAGGTACAGGTCAGGCTAGTCGACATCGCTGTTCGGGACCGTCGGCAGCAGGAGCCCAGGGATGGGCGAAGGTAGAGCACCAAGAGTAGGCCCCTTGGAGGGGATG
>CBFDBP010000043.1:0-16941 GCA_965603065.1 uncultured Gammaproteobacteria bacterium | reverse complement strand
GACTTCAGCAGTTTGCGCGTCGATCACGGCAAAAGCGAGGCGAATGTCTATTCAACCTAGATTCCGCAGTTGACCGCTCCGAGGATATATTAACGTGTTGGTGTGCATGATCTTTCATGGATTAAACAGATTCACCGTTTGGGTGAGTCGCTACGCCCCGTGTAGCCGCCCTGAGTGCCCGCCTGGCTATGCAAAAAAACTCATTAAGGACCAGCCATTAACTCATTTTTTTGCTACGCCATCCGAACACTCAGGACGACCATACAGGCCGTTCAACTGCGGAATCTAGGTTCAATAACCATGGACTTTAAGGCGCAGGGCTTTTATTCTTTCCATGCTCCCATTTTTAACCGCTGCCACCCCCAACGTTCAAAGAGAAAATGTTGCGTCGAAATAAAAAGGATTTTCAGACCAGTCAATTACGCATATCAGAAAATACAGCGACAGGTCTTTTTTCCCGCTCTATGGAGGTACTTAAGACAATCGCCGGAACCCTCGGCCTGTCTAAAAAGCCGGTAGTAATTGTTCCAGCGAAGGCACCTGAAAAGCCGGCAGTAATTGTTTCAGAGAAAGAACCTGAAAAGCCGGCAGTAATTGTTCCAGCGAAGGAGCCTGAAAAACACGCAGAGCGGCCGGCTTTCCCGGCGCGGAGCATTGTGTTTTCCGATACCGATAACGACGTGAACTCAGTCAGGAATACGTTGCGTTTCGCCGGCATGCTCAACGAAAAAGGCAAGCTGGCGGACAATTTGGAAGGGATAACCATCTTTCATACAGGTGACCTGATAGACAAGAGGAATCCTGATCCTTCCGTTGTGGAATATTGGCAAGTTCTCCAGCAAGACGCCCTCACAAAGGAATGTCGTGTCAAGCTCATAGTGGGTAATCATGAGCAGGAAATCTGGCAAAAGATCAGGGTAGGTGAAAAATGCGGAATGAGGGCAAAACAAGCCCATCGGATCAGCGATTTCATTGAGGGTCTGGATTTATTCTACGTCGCCGGCCCTGTCCTTTTCATACATGGCTATCCGACACTCGAATTCCTGCAGACATTACTGCACTTTAAGGAGGTGACGGGAAAAGACCTGAATTATTTTAATACTGATCACTATAAGAAGGCATTCAGATCCGTTAACGCCATGAGACAATATGCCTATGTAAGAGAAAATCGGCGGTCACACTATTTGCTCTATGATGTGGCGGATGCGAGCCGTTACTATAAGAAACAAGGACGAGTGGTTGGCGCTGTTCTCGAGCAGCTGAAGATCGGTATTGTTGTACACGGACACAGGCCACAGCGTTCCGGCGTACAGGTAGACTACGAGTTCAGCAAGTGGATACCAAACATCAGGATGATAGGAAACGATACAATGGTGAGGCGTAAAGGAATCGGCGCGACCGTCATCAGGACGACATCGAGTGGGGCTTTAGACATAGTTTTCATTAATACGAAAACAGCATCCAATAAACTGCGCAGGAAGCTGCGGCAAAACCTTAGGGAGCCGCTTGTATCTTCCTGCGCGAGCCGCCTTAACGGCCTCGAAATCGCAGATATCAAATCCGCTGCGCAAGGATAGCGGGAGCTGCACCCGGGCAGGCGGCGCAACACGGCAGGTGGCTTGCCCCGGGCGTTTCTGGCCGAAGCGTTTCCAGGCTTTATGATTCATGTGGCCATATCGATCGCTAGCTCGATCGCTGCAAACAGGCTGCCCGCGTCGGCTTGCCCTGTGCCGGCCTTGTCAAGTGCTGTACCGTGGTCAACCGAAGTCCGGATGAAGGGTAGACCCAGGGTGATATTCACCGACCGGCCGAAACCCATATGCTTAAGTACCGGTAAACCCTGATCATGGTACATGGCCAGTACTGCATCTGCCTTATCCAGGTAAGGTGGTGTAAACAGGGTGTCGGCGGGTAAGGGGCCGGTCAGGTGCATGCCTTCTTTGTTCAATCGGGCAACGACCGGTTCAATGACGTCGATTTCTTCGCGGCCGAGATGGCCGGACTCACCGGCATGGGGGTTGAGCCCCGCCACCAGAATACGGGGATCAGCGATGCGAAATTGCAGCTGGAGGCCAACATGCAGGCACCGCAGTACTGCCTCCAGACTGGCTTGGGTGATTGCGGCGGGCACCTCTGCCAGCGGCAAATGTGTGGTCGCCAGAGCGACGCGTAAACCGCTGGTCGCCAGCATCATGACGACCTGTGTCGTATCGGTCTTTTCGGCGAAGTATTCTGTGTGGCCGGTAAAGGTGATGCCGGCTTCATTGATGATGCCTTTGTGCACGGGCGCTGTCACAGTGGCCTGGAACTCCCCGCACAGGCAACCCTGGATGGCGCGGTCGAGCGTCTGCAGCACGTAGCCCGCATTGGCCGTATCCAGCTTGCCGGGCGTTACCGGTGCCTGCAGTTTGATCGGCGAGACAGACAGGCGTCCGGCTACTACGGGTGCCCGTTGTCTGTAATCAGGCAGGGAAATCGTTTGGTGTAAATCGGCTGCGCGCGCTGTTAGTAACTGTGGATCACCGATGAGGACGATTTCGGCGGCGAAACTGTGATTGACCAGCGCCAGGCACAGATCAGGGCCTATACCCGCCGCTTCGCCAGTGGTAATGGCAATACGCGGGGCAACGCTGTCGTTTTCATCTATTGATGTAGGACTAGTTGCCGAGGTGGTTTTCGACATAGGCTTCATCCCGCAATCGCCGTAACCAGACTTCCAGTTGTTCGTCGGTTTTGCGTTGACGTATGGATTCACGTGCACGGGTACGCCGGTAATCGTCGGTTTCGTCCTGTTGCCGGCGCTCCTGGACCTGGATCAGGTGCCAGCCAAAGCGGCTCTGCACCGGCTGGCTGACTTCCCCGATTGCCAGTTCATTCATGGCCTGCTCGAATTCCGGTACCATCTGACCGGGTGTGACCCAGCCCAGGTCGCCGCCTTCGCTGCCCGAGCCCGGGTCCTGGGAATGCGCGCGTGCCAGCACCGCGAAGTCTTCGCCTTGTGCGATGCGCTCGAGTAATTGTGCCATGCGGGTTTTGATCTCCTGTTCGGAAACCAGCGTGTCCGGGTGTAACAATATATGTCTGGCGCGAGTTTGCTTGATCACGTGTCGCGGGTCACCGCGAATATCCATGATCTTAACGATATGGAAACCGCTCGGGCTGCGAATGGGGTCACTGATCTGACCGATTTGCAGCTGTCCGACAACATCGGAAAATAACGACGGCAGCTGGCCGGTTTTACGCCAGCCCAGATCGCCGCCACTCAGGGCCTGTTGCCCGTCTGATTCAGCAATCGCCATCTGCTCGAAATCGGTGCCGTCTCTCAGGCGTGCCAGCATATCATCGGCGCGTGTTTTGGCTTTCTGGATCTGTTCCGAGCTGGCCGCTTCCGGCGTGGAAATCAGTATGTGTGCGAGGTGATACTCGCGGTTCTGATCATTGAAGGAAGCCGCTGTGGCCAGCAAATGGTCGACTTCCTGTTCTGTAACCTCGACCCGGTTCTCCACCATCTGCTGACGAATCTGGTTGATGGTGATCTGGTTACGAAACTGCTCACGAAAGGCAACATAATCAGAGCCATCCTGTTCCAGCGCCTCGCGGAATTCGGACAGGCTCATGTCATTTTGTTTGGCCAGCTTGCGCATGTTGTTATTGAGTGTTTCGTCGTCGATACGAATGCCATTGCGCTCTGCCAGTTGCAGCTGCAGGTTTTCCAGAATCAGCCGATCGAGGATCTGTTTTTGCAATGCTGAACGAGGCGGCAGTTCCGCCTGCTGCGTTTGCAGCTGGCTGATGACCATGGCCGATCTGTTTCTGAGCTCGCTTTCGAGGACCACGTCATTGTTGACCGATGCGACAATGCGGTTCAGTACCTGGTCGGCCAGGCTGCTACTGGCAAACAAAAGAATCAGGGGGAAATAAAGGGTTTTTGCTTTCATTTCAATCAATCTATCGGTCTTTCCGTCCAGCCTAGGATACCATCTTCCAGCAGTGATTCGATGTTACTGCCGAAACTGCCGAGTCCCTTGAGGACGATTTGGGCCAGGAAGATGCGGTTTTCCTCATTTGTATCGTCAATGTAATCCCGCGTAACAAAACGGACACCCCAGCAACAGCTGTCGTACTCGAAACCGGCCAGGGTCTCGAGCTTCTGTTTCTCATCGATATCGTAGTAGAAACGTCCCAGTACATGCCAGGACGGTGTCAATGGCCACAATATCGAGGCATCGACCTGGTTCTGTTCGCCTTTGATATAGCGGTATGACAGATTGGCGATTTTACGAAACCCTGGAGTGAACTGGATACGTGCATTGGCGCGGTCGGTCACATTGTCGCGCGTGTTCCAGATCATATCGGCTTTTCCGCTCCAGGAGCGTGACAGGGCGAGTTCCATATTACCGACGACATCGGATTCGTTGTCGTCTTCCGGGTCGGTATTGTTCAGTGTGACGTTGCGGTTCGCAAAATAAAACAGCTGGCCGATCGAGGCATTGAATTTTTCGGCGCCGGTATTGGGATCAATGAAACGGGTGGTGACGGCCAGTGCCGCCTGATTGGCGTCGCCCATGCGGTCGGCACCGTTAAAGCGGTTTACCTCGAACAGTTCCCGGTAGCTGAAAGTGGGTTCGCTGCTGTCAAACAGGGGTATGTCCTCCTGGTTCTGCCCCTTTACCCACAGGTAGAACAGGCGTGGTTCCAGGGTCTGGGTATATTTGGCGGAACCGATAGCCAGGTCGCGCTCGAAGTACAGGATATTATCCATGCTGAAGAAAGGCGTTGTCCTGGTCGGGTTTTCGGGGTCACCCGGAGCCTGGTTATCCAGCTTGTAGGCGGTATAGCGCAGGCCCAGCCTTGGTGTGGTCTCGAATGCGGACCGGCGGATCGGCAGACTGATGTCGGGCCACAGGTCAACGCGGTCAGCGGTGACCTGCTCATCTGCATCGAAACGAACAAACTCCGAATACAGTTGTGTCTCGATGCCGAGCGGTTGGATTGGCGATACAAGGCCGAAGGTTGTACGCGGCAGTCGCTGGTATGGCCGGTCGCTCTGAGCGATATTTTTGTCAACTGTCTGGTAATCGTCCACCTGTACGCCCAGTTGCCACCACCGGGTTGTATACTGCGCCTGTGCCGAGCGTTGCAGGTGGGTGATACTGGCGAGGCTGAGTGAATCGCCCAGATCGTTCAGGTAGTCCTTGTCTGACACCCGGTCATAGGCAATATTGGTCGCGAGGTGTCTGCCGAACCGGCCTTCATCACGAATCGTCACGCGGCTGCGATTGTCCTTGGTGATATCGTCATTGGGCAGGTATTCGACGCCGATGTTGCCTTCGTGCTGAGGGCGCAGGTAACGAAAATCTGTGATCAGCTGGGTGCCACGATTTTCCAGATAACGCGGTGTAATGGTTGCGTCGTAGTTGGGGGCCAGGTTGAGATAGAACGGTGTCCGCAGTTCGAAGCCCGAGTTGTCGGACGTGCCGAAACTGGGAATCAGAAAACCGGTTTTGCGCCGATCATCGATGGGAAAGCTGATGTAGGGTGTATACAGAATGGGTACGCCCTTGATCCTCAGCTGTGCATTGCGCGCAACACCTTTACCTGTATTGTTGTCCAGGGTGACCGTGTTGCCACTGAGCCGCCAGTTATTGGCGCCCTCTGCACAGGTGGTATAGGTGGCTCTTTTATACTTGGTAACCCCTGGCTCGAGTAAAAAGGTTTTTTTGGCCTTGCCGCGTGCATGACGATCATAGATACGGAAACGGGTTTTAAAGAATTCGCCCCGGTCTTCGTTCAGCCACATTTTGCCGTGGCTGCCCACTATGCTCATGTTTGGATCGTCAAAGCGCACCCCGCCCGCGGCCTCGACAGTGCCGTTTCTTTCATCGTAGATTATCTGTTCGGCCTGTAGCTGTTGGGCGCCGCGTTGCGCCTGTGCGTCCCCAACCAGGGTCAGCATACCGTCCGAATTACGTTCCGCCAGGTTGCCGACCAGGTAAGTGGGTGCCTGCCCGGGGTCTCCCTCGAACTGAAGATCGAAGTCCCGGACCGGTGGCGGGGGGCAAACGGCCCAGGCGGAAATCGGCGCGTGGGGATCGATGTCCGGGGCCAGGGTATCCTCTTCAGCGTGGAGTCCCACAGCTGTCATTGAAAGGCTGACGACGAGTAATGGGTCTCTAATTTTCACTGATTGTTATGTATTTAAACGGCTAAGCTGGCGGTGCTGGCAGGTGCAACTATCTAAGCTGGCTGCTGGCGCGTAAAATCGCATAGAATGATTGAATATTCAATGATTTCGTAGGCCTGTCGTGAACCTGACACGCCCCCGGCAGGTATTGATTCTGCTCCTCCTGACAGCTATTGCGCTGTTATTGCTGATCATTCAGCCCGCTGATGAGCCGGCGCTGCGATCGCTGGCGCCGTCCCCCGTTCTGGTAAATCATGCCAGCCGGACTGATCTGTATCCCCGGGAGCTGGTGTCTGGCCATTTGCAACCGGTACGGCGGGCCTGGTTACGTTTCGAAGTGGATGGCAGGGTGGCGGAGCGTCGGGCTGAAGCAGGTCAGTCAGTCTCGGTGGGGGATGTGCTGTTAACCCTCGACGATCAGGATTACCAGGACGTGTTGATTCAGGCGCAGGCCGAGTGGCAGCAGGCAGAGCAGGATCTGCAGCGTGATCGCAGTTTGTTGAAGCTCGCCGAGCGCAGCCGCAAGCTGCAGGAGGAGGAGGTCAGCCGACTGAACAGTCTGGGGGAGCGTTCACTGGCATCCAAAACCCGTCTCGGAGACGCGGAAGCATTATTGGCACAGCGCCTGTCAGAGGAGGCACGCTTAGGCGCCAGTGTGAACACGGGACCGCAACGGGTGGCGGCAAGCAAGGCGGCCATGGACCGTGCCCGGCGCAATCTGGATCGCACGACACTCAAGGTGCCTTTTGCCGGCCGGGTCAACCAGGTGCAGCTGCAAGTGGGCGATTATGCCAACCGCAATCAACAGGCGCTGGAGTTGATCAGTGACCAGCTGGACTTTTATGCGCAGGTGCGTGGACCGGTTGCCCGGGCACTGACGCTGGGACAGCGGGTGACCGTCAGCGTCGGAGACCGTTCGTATACGGCAAGCGTGGCAGCCGTCCAGCCGGATCCGGATCCCGGCACATTTACCCACGCCATTCGTCTGCGTATGCCGGAATCCGAGACCCGCTCGGGTGTTCTGGCCGTGGTGCAACTGCCCCTGCAACCCGTGAGGAATGCGCTGGTCGTTCCTTCGACCGCCATATTGCTGGATGAGGGCAGTGCCTTTGTATTCAGGGTGGAGGGTGAGCATCTGCAGCGTGTTGCCGTGCAGTTGGGGCCACGTGTCGTTCAGCAGCAGGTCATTGTCTCAGGCATCGATGCCGGTGAGCAGGTGGTGGTGCGTGATGTGGCGGCGCTTGCCGATGGCCAGGTTGTGGTCAGTGAAGCCTTGCAGCCGGCACAGCAGGAAGAATAACCTGCTGTGGGCCTGATTCGTTTTTCCGTTGGTAACGCCCTGATCACCAATCTGATGCTGGTGTTTTTGATGCTGTTGGGCGTCCTGTCCTGGCAGGCCATGCCCCAGGAAATGTTTCCTGTGGTTGAGCTGGATATGGCGCGCGTCACAACAGTTTTTGAAGGCGCTTCACCGGAAGAGGTTGAACAACAGGTTACCCTGACCATTGAGGAAGAACTCGATGGTATGTCGGATCTGGACGTCATGACGTCAACCTCAAGTGAAGGACTGTCTTCGGTTACGCTGGGACTCAAATCGGGCAGCAATGTCGAGCAGTTTATGCGTGATCTGCGCAGCAAGCTTGACCAGGTCACAGATTTGCCTGAAGAGGCTGAGGAACCCGAATTGACACGCCTGGAAACCCGTTTCCCAGTTATCAGTCTCAGCCTGTACGGCAATGCCGCCCGTGGCTATTTGTATGAAACAGCAGATGACGTGAAGCGCCGCTTGCTGCAGTTGCCGGGTATCGCCAGTGTGGGGATCGCCGGTGACCGGGACTGGGAAATCTGGGTGGAAGTGGACCCGCAGGTGCTTTCCGCCCGCGGTGTTTCCCTGCAACAGCTTATCGCTGCTGTGCGCACCAATCTGCGTGATTTGCCCGGTGGCTCGTTAAAGGCCAAAGAAGGCGACATTCTGTTACGCGGTAAGGGTGTCGCACCCAACCCTCAGTTATTGCGGCAGATTGTTATTCGCAGTAATGATAAGGGCGGGCGTCTGCGTGTTGGGGATGTGGCCGAGGTGAGCTTGCGCCTGGAAGAGGCCGAGACACTGGGGCGTTTCAATGGAGACCCTTCGGTCAATCTGACGGTAACCAAAACAGCCGATGCCTCGACCATCGAGGTCTCGCGGCTGGTTCGTGAAGAGGCGGAAAAGCTGCGGCTTGAATTGCCGCCCAGCATTCAGGTCGGGCTGTTCAGTGATTTATCCGTGTATGTGCAAACCCGTTTGAATACCGTCAAGTCATCCGGCCTGCTGGGGCTGGTGCTGGTGCTGTTGTCGCTGTACCTGTTCCTGAACTTTCGTGTTGCGCTGATCACGGCAATGGGTATCCCGGTATCCTTCCTGGTGGCGGTGTCGCTCATCTATTACCTGGGTTTTACCATCAACATGGTCTCCCTGTTCGCCTTCCTGATTGCACTGGGACTGGTCGTCGACGACGCGATTATCGTTACGGAAAATATATACCGGCATATGGAGCAGGGAATGCCGCCGGCACAGGCGGCACAGACCGGCGCCCGTGAGGTGATGTGGCCGGTACTGGCAGCGACCAGTACCACGGTTGCCGCCTTTCTGCCGATGTTCGCTATTGGTGGAACCCTGGGCGAATTCATCAAGGTAATACCGGTGGTGGTGGCGGCCTCGCTGCTAGGTTCCCTATGGGAAGCCTTTGCTGTACTGCCTTCACACGCCAGCGAGCTGTTGCAGGTCGATCGTCAGCAAAGGCCGGCAGGCCGTATCGATTGGGCGGCGTTACTGCACCGCTATGTGGGTTTTCTGCGCTGGTCTGTGCGAAATCGTTATTTCGTCAGTCTGGTCGCGCTGGGCGTGTTGGCGGTTGCCGTCAGCTACAGCGTGACGCGCCTGCCATTCCAGTTGTTCGGCAAGCCGGATATCGGCCAGTTTTTCATCAATATCGAAGCCCCCAACACCTACAGTCTTGAAGATACCGAACGCCTGGCAAAGCGAATCGAAAAGGCGGTGCAGGAAACCGTTAGCCGGGATGAGCTGGATACCATGCTGACCAATGTCGGCGTGACCTTTATTGATTTCAACCGCTTTCGTTATGGCAGTAACTACATTCAGCTGATGATCGATCTGCAGAAACAGGCGCCGGAGGGGTTAATCGAGCGTTTTATAACACCGCTCGTCAGTCTGAAATTCAACTGGGAAGGAACCCGGCAGCGCGAGACCGAGACCATTGTCAATGATTTGAGAAAACGCCTCGAAACCCTGACCGGCATCCAGCGCCTGTCCATTCTGCGGCCGCAGGGTGGGCCTGCCGGTGCTGATATTGAAGTCGGTGTCGTCGGAGAAGATGCCGACCGATTACTGCATCATGCCAACCGCATGCGCGATTACCTGCGCCAGTTACCCGGCGTCTACGATGTTCGTCAGGACCTGGATGTCGGCAAGCTGGAGTATCAGTACAGCCTGAACGAGCGGGGTCGGGAACTGGGATTGAATCAACAGCAGTTGGCCGATGCGGTACGCACGGGTTTTCTGGGCCTGGAAGCCGTACAGGTAAGCTGGGGAGATGAGCGCATTCCGGTTCGCGTCATCTATGACGATCAGGTGCGGCGCAGCAGTTCCCTGGAAACCCTGGCCATCACGCTGGATGATGGCCGAATCGTGTATCTGGGCGACGTTGCCGACATATCGCCAGGCCGGGGCCTCAACACCATCCAGCGCCGCGATACGCAACGACTCGCCACTGTGACTGCAGAGGTGGATGACCGCGAAACCACGGCGCTGCAGGTGACGGAACTGATCGAACGCCAGTTTGGGGACCTGGACAAACGGGAGCCTGGCTATCATTTGTTGTTTCTGGGTGAGAAAAAGGAAGCCGCAGATTCAATGAAAGGTATGCGCCACGCCAGCTTGATTGCGCTGGCCGTTATCTTTTTCATCCTGGCGTCACTGTTTAAATCGCTGCTCGATCCCCTGGTGGTTATGTTCGCCATACCTTTTGGTTTTATCGGTGTGGTGGTGGGGCATATGCTGTTTGCGTATCATCTGCAGTTCCTGTCGCTGATCGGATTTCTTGCGCTGACCGGTATTGTTGTCAATGACTCGCTCATCCTGGTGGACTTTGCCAAGCGCTTACGCGAGCAGGGCTGGGATCGGGTCGACGCACTGGTGGAAGCGGGCAGGGTCCGGGTGCGCCCGATATTGCTGACCACGGTGACGACGTTCCTGGGTATTTCCCCGCTGATCTTCTTTGCTACCGGACAGACCGCGTTCCTGTCACCCATGGCGGTAAGCCTCGGCTTTGGCCTGCTGTTCGCAACGGCGCTGATCCTCATCGTGGTGCCCTGTTTCTATCTGATTGCGGATGATTTTCGCCACAGTGTGTCCCGCTGGATGCGACGGGGCGCTGCGTATCCCGCCCGTTAAGTTTACCCAGGCTGTGTCAAGTCTGCCGGCTGTGGTGTCGCTCAGGTGCGCGGATAAGCGGCAGTCTCGGGTGGTTGCCGCTATAATGCAGCAATATTTTCAAGCGCAGGGCAGGAAAGAATTTGGAAGCGTCTGAACGACTGGAGTATCTCCGGCAATGGACCCGGCAACAGCTGGACTGGCCCGACATTGAGCTCACGCCGGCATCGATGGATGCCAGCTTTCGCCGTTATTTCCGGGTTCAGCAGGGCGATGCCAGCTATATCCTCATGGATGCACCGCCGGATAAAGAAGATTGCAGGTCGTTTATTCATGTCAGTGAGCTGTTGCTGGGACTTGGCCTGCATGTGCCGGAAATCCTGGCCAGGAATCTTGAACGGGGATTCCTGCTGCTCTCGGATCTGGGCCGTCGTCTGTACCTGGATGAGTTGAACGAAAAGTCGGTCGATCGTCTGTATGGGGATGCGTTGGGGGCGCTGGCTGCACTGCAAAGCTGTGATCCGGATAACAGCAGTTTGCCGCTGTACACGAGTGAGCTTCTATTATTTGAGATGTCTTTGTTCAGGGACTGGTTAATAGGGGCTCATTTAAATATCCGGCTTGATAAGGCGCAGCAGCAAGATTTGAAAAATAGTTGTGAGTTGCTCGCCGAAAATGCATTGCAGCAAGCCGCGGTCTGTGTCCACCGCGATTTCCATTCCAGGAATCTGATGGTGTCTGCTTATAATAATCCGGGTATTCTGGACTATCAGGACGCCGTGATCGGGCCTGTGACCTATGACCTGGTATCACTGCTGCGAGACTGCTACATCAGCTGGCCGCGCCAACGCGTCGAAGACTGGGCAATGGGGTACTTTGAGCTGGCGCAGCAGACCGGAATATTGCGCCAGAACCAGGTCAATGAACAACAGTTCCTGAAATGGTTCGACTGGATGGGCGTGCAACGGCATCTGAAGGCAGCGGGTATTTTTGCGCGTCTCAATCATCGTGACGGTAAGCCGGGTTACCTGGATGATATTCCGCGTACACTGGGCTATGTCACGGATGTGTGTTCACGCTATAACGAGCTTTCAGAACTTGGCAAGCTGACGGAAAACGTCCTCACTAACTTATGAGAGCCATGATTCTGGCGGCGGGGCGCGGTGAACGCATGCGGCCACTGACTGATCAAACACCAAAGCCGTTACTGGAAGTCGGTGGCAAACCCCTCATTCAATATCATATCGAAGCCCTGCGAGACGCCGGCTTCAGGGAGTTGGTGGTCAACCATGCCCACCTCGGCAATCAGATTGTCGAGCGACTGGGCGATGGGGCACAGTTTGGTGTTCATATCACCTATTCGGCTGAACCGGAAGGCGCTTTGGAAACCGGCGGGGGCATAAAGCAGGCATTACCACTGCTGGGTGAGCAGCCCTTCCTGGTTATTAACGGCGACATCTGGACCGACTATCCTTATCAACAGTTGTATCGTGAGCCCGAGGGGCTGGCGCATCTTGTGCTGATCGATAATCCTCCGCACCACGTACAAGGGGATTTCCAGCTGAATGGCCGGCGCGTAACCACCGACGGTGAAAACAAGCTGACGTTCAGTGGTATCGGTCTGTATCGGCCGGACTTGTTTGCAGACAGTCCGGGCGGGGCGTTTCCCCTGGCGCCACTGCTGCGCCGGGCTATGCAGACCGGGCAGGTCAGCGGCGAATATTATCAGGGACGGTGGCTGGATATCGGAACACCTCAACGGCTGGCGGAGCTTAACAGGGAGTTATTAAGACGTGCGTGAGTCAGCCGGCATACGTTTTCGGGACCGTCGGACGCATGGACGCGGCCGTCGAGCGTACAGGGATGTATTCATAGCGTGTCCTGAAAACGCATGCCGGCTAACTTACGCACTCATTAGCAGGAGCCTGATCGATGGGAGATGAAATCACACATAGCCAGTTCAGTGCCGCTGATTTTGAACTGTTCGACCGCCGCTTGAAAGAGGAAACCCGGCTGTTGGGGCAATGGTTCGAGGAGGGTGCGTTTTCCTCTCGTGTGCCTGTCTGTGGCCTGGAAATGGAAGCCTGGCTGATCGATGAGCAGGCATTGCCCGCGCCTGTGAATCAGCAGTTTCTTGACAGCATGAACGATCCGCTGGTAGTTCCGGAGCTGGCAAAATTCAATGTTGAACTCAATGTCGCTCCGCAGCCGCTGAACGACAAGGCGCTAAGTCGTTTACACAGGGGCTTGCAACAGACCTGGGATGATTGCCAGCGTGTTGCAGCCGGAATGCATACCCGCCTGGTGATGACCGGCATCCTGCCCAGTGTCTCCCAGCAAGATCTGACCCTGGCCAATATGTCGGAACTCAAGCGCTACCGGGCATTAAACGAACAGGTGCTACGACTGCGTGAAGGCAAGCCTCTGATGCTGGATATCCACGGGCGCGAACACCTCACTCTTTCTCACCAGGATGTTATGCTGGAGTCGGCGGCGACATCCTTGCAGTTGCACCTCAAGGTCGCAGTCGAAGATGCAGTGCGCTACTACAATGCCGCGCAGATCGTCTCGGCACCTCTGGTTGCTGCATCGGGCAATTCGCCCTTTCTGTTTGGCCGGCAGCTCTGGGATGAAACCCGTATACCTTTGTTCGAACAATCGGTAGAGGTTGGCGGCTTTGCCGGTGCCAGTCGTGGGCCGGTGCGGCGGGTCAGTTTCGGAACCGGCTATGCCAAGGAATCGCTGTTCGAGTGCTTTGTCGAGAACGAACAGCATTTCCCGGTTCTGTTGCCTATCCAGTTTGACGAGCCCGACCGGGAAATGCGCCATCTGCGCCTGCATAACGGCACTATCTGGCGCTGGAACCGGCCATTGGTCGGGTATGACGATGACGGCACACCACATCTGCGTATTGAACACCGCGTGTTACCCGCCGGACCTACTGTCATCGACAGTATTGCCAGTGCGGCATTTTTCTATGGTCTCGTGCATGCGCTGGCAAGCCGCGATGTGTTGCCGGAAGGTCAGCTGCCCTTTGCCACGGCTCGCGATAATTTTTATGCTGCAGCCCGAGACGGTCTGGATGCGCACATCACATGGCTCGATGGTCGCAAATTGCCGGTACAGACTTTGTTGCTAGATCAGCTGGTTCCCCTGGCCAGTTACGGACTGGGCTTGCTGGAGATCGCCACTGAAGACCGTGAACTGTACCTGGGTATAGTCAGTGGCCGGATTCGCAATGCCAGCACCGGTAGCAACTGGCAACGTGCCTACGTGACGCGACACGGCTGTGATATGCAAGCATTGACCGAAGCCTATTATGAACGGCAGCAGACCGGCACGCCGGTGCATGACTGGGATAGCTGACGGAGTACTGTATGGGTTCTTTGTTACGCCACTATGAGAAATTGCCGGAAGGTCTGCTGGAGGCCCGGCCGACGCAGCTGTCTGACGTGCTGGGTGGTCCGTCTCTGATCCATTTGCCGGGACGGCGCCTGCAGCCTTTGTTTGTCTCCGTTCTGTTGCACGGTAACGAGACCACCGGTTTTCAGGCTTTGCAGGCCTTGCTGGCACGTTATCAGGGCAAACAGCTTCCGCGTGCACTCAGTATATTTATCGGAAATGTGGAAGCGGCGCGAGATGGATTGAGGCGCCTGGCAGGACAGCCGGATTACAATCGCGTCTGGCCGGGAAGCGAGCATCCCGACAGCCCGGAAAAACGCATGATGGCCGAAGTCGTGGACATCATGCAGCGGCGCCAGCCTTTTGCCAGTGTCGATGTTCATAACAACACCGGCATTAATCCCCACTACGCCTGTATCAATCGCATCGAGCACCGGTTTATGCACCTGGCCAGCCTGTTCAGCCGGACACTGGTGTATTTTATACGTCCGGCTGGCGTGCAATCGATGGCGTTTGCCCAACTGTGCCCGGCCATCACCGTGGAGTGTGGCAAAGTCGGGCAGACCGCCGGTGAGGTGCATGCACAGGAATTCCTCGAGGCCTGCCTGCACCTGAGCCAGATTCCGGATCATCCCGTGGCTGCGCACGACGTGGATCTGTTTCACACCGTCGCAACCGTGCGGGTGCCCGGTGCCTACAGCTTCGGCTTCGGCGAACAGCCGGTGGACATCTGTTTTATCAATGATCTGGACCACTTGAATTTCCGCGAGTTGCCGGTCGGCACGACGCTGGCCCAGCTCGACGGCGTGGACGGATTGCCGCTGGAAGCCCTTGACGAGCAGGGGCGGGAGGTTGCCGACAGATTCTTCCGTGTGGATGGCGAGCTGTTGCAGACCACACGGGCACTGATGCCGTCGATGTTTACTCTGGATGAACGGGTGATCCTGCAGGACTGTCTGGGATACCTGATGGAGCGTTATCCGCTTCCTGATTAACCCACATATTTCGCCATGGCGGCATGTACACTAAACCCATTTCTCACCGCGAAGGACGCTAAGGACGCGAAGGAAACAACGAATAAAGAATTGAGAGTTTTTATTCAAAACAGCGTTTCAGGCAGCGTTACCTTCCGTATCAGAGAACAAGCTTTTTACTTCGCGTCCTTAGCGTCCTTCAAGGTGAATTGCGGAGCAAGGGAGGGTGCCCTGGGGCACGCGGTTAATTCTCTTGTGTAGAGGGGGGGTATCGACTTGATACAGTGAAGACCCGCTGATTTTTCCTTCAACGCGGTTCAGTGAAAGTTGACAGTCTGAGTTCCGGTTTGTTCTGGTCGATAAAAAACTTGAAGTGCTTGAGAAAATTCATGCCCAGCAAGCCATCGGCTGAGTGCAGGCTGGTTAAACCCAGAGCAGCGACTTCAATATTCGCCACATTCTGATCGCCAACGGATAAGTTATCCAGCCGATATACTGCGCCTTCGACCAGGCCATTGGCAGTGCTGAACAGCTGTAGCGACGGTTTGACCGGCTTGAATATGCCGGCGGCAGGTAAAATATCATCCCGTAATACCGTCATTGAAGCGCCGGTATCAATTAACAAGCGCACCGCTACGCTGTCGTTTATCCGGGCGTCTATCAGAAAGTGTTCACCTTGACGTATTAATGGTATGGCGATCGGGTCTGCTTGTGAGATAGTGACGGTGTCTTCGATCTGGCTTAACAGTTGTCGCGCCTCGTCGGATACGAGAGGATCTGATTGGACAAGAAACAGCGATTGCCGCGCTTCATCAAGCCTGTTCTGGCTAAGCTGCGTCCGTGCAAGCGCGATGAAATAGGGCGAGTGGTCCGGTTCCACCTGTACCAGATATTCATACAATGCCAGTCGAGCCTGCTGCTCATCGGTATTTTTCAGTTGCCTGTCATGGTCGGCGACATACGTTCTTATCCGCTCTGTTATCAGCGCTATCTGCGGCGCTCGATATTCATAAGACTTCGCGTCGTACAAGGTTTCAATGGCCTGCCTGTGCTGACCTTGCAACCAGTAAAGCCTGGCGCGCAGCAACAGTACGTCGACATCACGATATTCCTCATCCAGGTAGGCGGACACGATTTGATCGGCATGGAGGTAGTCTTTAACCCGGAGTAGAGTGTTGAGGTATTGAATCAGGGTCGTCCGGTATTGTTCTCTATCTGTCTGGCTGTCCTGTGAGTTAAACAGTTGCATGGCATGCTGGTATTGACCCGTTAACAGCATTTCCTCAAAGACAGAGCTTTCCGGTGAGCCGGGCTTATCCGATGCATGTTCGCCTTTCTGCCCGACCTGAACGCTGTTTCTGCCGGCGTCGCCCGATAAACCGCTGCCGGGCTGGAGTTCGGCTGATGGTGAAACATCATGCGCAGACCAGTGCCGGTGGCTATGCCATCCCAGCATCCATCCGGCGATTAGGACAAACAGCCATTTCACATGTTTTGACATTGCAATTACCAAGGTGGCTCTGAACCCCATGGTACTTACTTCAGCGCTCAGCTGCATCGCCTGCGATCAAGCAGCATTGAATTTAGCCACGGAAGACGCGGAAATAAATGATAGAAATCCAGTAACGTCATATATAAAAAGCTGACTACGATGGCAATGGAAATCGGGACATGACGAAGCACTAGTCGAAGCAAAAGAGAATTCCTTCTCCCTCCGGGACAAGGTGAATCGCCGTCAGGCGAGACAAGGTGAATTGCGCAGCAAGAGAGGGTCCTCTGGAGGAGAGGGTGTGCCCTGGGGTACAAGGTGAATCGCCGTCAGGCGAGAGAAGGTCCTCTGGAGGAGAGGGTCCCTTGGGGGAGAAGGCTGGGAGAGGGGATATATATCAAGGCATTAGCTTTTCTGATCCCCTCACCCTAACCCTCTCGGCAACTGCTCCATGCGTTGC
>CBFDBP010000042.1:0-17092 GCA_965603065.1 uncultured Gammaproteobacteria bacterium | reverse complement strand
ACTGGCCTGACGGACATCCGCAACAGGTCCATTCCAGCAAGGCGCTGCCCCTCAACGCGGACGAACAGTTTACCGCGCACATCGAAATCGGCGGGCTTGAACCGGGGACTGGCTACAGCTACCGCGTCAAGCTCAATGGCAAGCCAGTCGCGATCCCCGGCAAACTGATGTTCCATACACAACCACTGTGGACATGGAGCTCCGATCCGCCGGCGTTCCGTGTCGTTGCCGGCTCCTGTGCCTACATCAACGACGCCGCCTACGATCGCCCCGGAAAGCCCTACGGCGATGGCTATGGCATTTTCACACGCATGGCCGAACAATCACCCGATATGATGCTGTGGCTGGGCGACAACGCCTACACACGCGAGGCCGACTTCGACAGCCGCTGGGGAATGGCGGAACGCTATCGACACACCCGCGCCCTGCCCGAACTTCAGCCACTGTTGCGCAGCACACACCATTACGCCATCTGGGACGATCACGATTACGGACCCAACGAGGCCAATCGCAGTTTAGTCCTGAAAGACCACAGCCTGTCCCTTTTCAAACGCTATTGGGCAAACCCGGCCTACGGCCTGCCGGGAGAGCCCGGAATCTTCACCGCCTTCAGCTTCAGGGACATCGACTTCTTCCTGCTGGATAACCGTTACCAGCGTAACAGTGACCAGGCCCCGGATACGCCGCATAAAAGCATGCTCGGCGGTAAGCAGCTGGCCTGGCTCAAGGATGCGCTGCTTCGCTCAACGGCACCGTTCAAGATCATCGCCAACGGCAGTCAGATGCTGAATCAGTTCAAGGACCGGGAAAGCTGGCGCAACTTTCCCGCAGAGCAGGCGGATTTTCTGGACTGGCTGAACGAAACCGGTATTAGCGGCGTGTTGTTTCTCAGTGGCGATACACACTTCAGTGCGCTGACCAAGCTGGAACGCGAGAACAATTACCCGCTTTACGAGCTGAGCTGTTCACCACTCACCGCCGGTCCACGGCCCAAGGCCTACTCATCGATCAGCATGCCACCGCTGCCGGATACCTTCGTCGGCGAACGGAATTTCTGCCAGCTCGACTTCTCCGGCCCCGCCACGGCACGGCAGCTGAGCATCAGCGTATTTGATGCCAACGGCAAGCAACAATGGCAGCGTGAAATCGCCGCCGGCGAACTGCAATCCGGCGGCTGACGCATCTGTGCAACACCCCCTGCTGATGATGCGCAAATTGTCGTGTAAGCGATCCATGTCTTGTATTATGATTGTCTGAATACCTGCATGAGGCGAAAACAATGAATTTAAACGGAGTCTGGAGCAGCGAACTGGGCGGCGCCTATGGCTGGGAACCCATTGGCACCTTCTTCCTCAAAGACGGACATTTGACGGGCGGTGGCAGAAACCATTTCTCGCTCGGCACCTACAAAACAAAGGGTGATAGCGCTGTATTCCATATGGTAATCAATCAGTTCGGGAAAAAACGGGCCTTGTTTGGCCAAAAGAGTGAGCAGGTCAGCGTGGTCGTAAAAGGCAAGCGGGGGGGTGACACAATAATCGGTGAGGCAACGCTCCCTGGGCACGTCGAATACGGTATCTGTGTGCGTTTCCAACGACGTGCGGACCTGCCGGAAGAGAAAACCCACTGACCCACGAGAGGTTGACCCATGTCTTTAAACGGAATCTGGAGCTGCGAATTGGGCGGCGCTTATGGTTGGGAACCGATTGGCACCCTGTTTCTCAAAGATGGCCATCTTCAGGGCTGCGGCAGAAACCATTACACGCTCGGCAAGTATAAAACAAAGGGCGATGGCGCGGTATTCCACATGGAGCTCAACCAGTATGGAAAAAAGCGGACCTTGTTTGGTCAAAAGAGCGAACAGGTGTGTGTGACCGTAAAAGCCAAATTGGATGGTAACAAGTTGATCGGTGAGGCAACGCTGCCCGGGCGCAGACAATACGGTATCTTTGTGCGATTCCAACGACGTGCGGACATACCGAAAGAGAATACCAACCAACGCTAATAGTGTATGGGCGATCAAAGTTCGCGGCGTTGCAGCCGTGCACGGACGGCGTCTTCAAGGTCCACTTCTTCCAGATAACTCATCATCTCGTTAAGGGACTGCTCAATCTCGGGAAGAATAACGTTTTCAAGCGCACGTGCCCGACGTTCAGTCTGACGGTATTCTTCCAGCAAACGGTACAGATTGCCTGAAAGCCCTGCCAGCGAAGCGCTGTGTTGGAGCATGTCGGCAAACACTGTGCGGCACACCTCGGCTTCGCTGGAAGGATTGCTGGCCAGGCGCGGACCACTGGTCTGCGACTCGGGAACCAGCAACCGTGTTTCCACCAGGGTCACACCCATGAAGTTGTATTGCTGTATGTCCAGACGCAGCCCCTCCAGCAGCGCAGCCGGATAAACGCTCAGTCCCTGCAAGCCATGCCGTTCGACAGCCGCTATCAGGCGCTGCCTTGCCTGCCCGCCCAGTGATTCAATCTCTGCCTGCAGGCTCTGGTAGGCGTCGAGCTGGCGTAACATTTCGGCGGCCAGTAACAGGCGTTTCTCATCCAGAAAGTCATAGGCTTCCGCGACAACGCTGCGTTCCTGCCTGAGTTCGATAACCGCGGCTCGCGTGGGCGCCTGTTCCGGGCCGATCATGCATCAGCCTCAGGTTCGATATAACGTGCAATCTGGGTATCGTTGAGGCGATGCAGCTCCGAGGCCGGCAGCTCCCGCAACAAAGCCCATCCCGCCTCCATGCTCTGCTCCAGTGTTCTGATATCCGTCTGGTGGACCAGCTGTTGTTCGAAACGCTCACCAAAATCGAGAAACTGTTGATCGATCCCGGCCAGACCTTCGCGCCCCACGACACTGGCCAAAACACGCACATGCACGGCACGTGCATAAGCGGCGTAGAGCTGATTGGCCAGATCAGGATGGTCGGCGTGTGTATACCCCTCGCCTGTACCGTCCTTCATGAGACGCGACAGGGATGGCAATACACGCACCGGCGGGTAGATATCGGCGCGATCCAGCCCCCGGTCCAGAACAATCTGACCCTCGGTAATATAGCCGGTGAGATCAGGGATGGGATGGGTAATATCGTCCGAAGGCATGGTCAGGATCGGCAGCTGGGTCAGCGACCCCGGTACCCCCTCCATGCTGCCCGCGCGTTCATAGAGTGTGGCCAGGTCTGAATACATATAGCCGGGAAAACCTTTGCGGCTCGGCACCTCGCCGTGACTCGCCGAGACTTCACGCAGCGCTTCACAATAATTCGTCATATCCGTCATCACCACCAGCACATGTTTTCCTTGCTCGAAGGCCAGGTACTCTGCGGCGGTGAGTGCGTAGCGCGGACTCAGCAGGCGCTGGGTGCTGGAATCCGACGCCAGGTTCAGAAACAGTGCGGTATGCTCGAGCGCACCACTGTCTTCCATGGCAGAGCGGAAGCGCTCGGCGGTATCGTATGGCACACCCACCGCCACGAAGACCACGGCAAATTCACCCATACGGGCATCACGCAAGCGTGCCTGATGCGTTATCTGAATGGCCAGCTGGTCATGCGGCAGACCAGCACCGGAAAAAATGGGCAGCTTCTGACCGCGCACCAGGCTGTTCATGAGATCAATGGTCGAAATGCCGGTCTCGATGAAATCGGTCGGCATGGCACGTGCCGCGGGGTTGATCATCATGCCATCGATACGCAGCTTGCGGGCCGCCGAAATTGGCGGGCCGCCGTCGATCACCCGCCCCACACCGTCGAATATGCGCCCCATGATATCCGGGCCAACGGCGAAGTGAAGCGGTTCACCCAGAAAGCGGACACGCGTGTCTGACAACGACAGGCCGGCCGTGGATTCCAGTACTTCGACGGTAATCAGGTCATGGTCCAGCGCAGCAATCCGGCCCAGGCGCCGGCGCCCGGCGTTGTCTTCGATTTCAACCGCATCATTCAAACCCGCATCAACAGTGCGCCTTAGAAACAGCAGCGGCCCCTCGATACGGGTTACGGCACCTAGCGTATAAACATCAGCCTGCACCGCCTGCCGCCTCCCGGGTCAGCCGTGTAAACGCAGCATCAAGGTCCCGCCGCAGCTCATCGAATTGCTCCAGCTGCTCGTCTTCATCGATATCTTCTCCCATGCGCCGAATCCGGCGCATCAGGGGTAGTGCATTGATAGCCTCCACAGGGATCCCTTGCGCAACCGCGGCCGCCGACAAATCGATAAAACGGGTGATAACTTGCATCATGGCAATCTGTTTGCCCAGCGGACAGAAACGGTCCGCTTCTGAAAATGCCGACTGGCGGAGAAAAGCCTCGTTGATCAGTTCGGCACACAACAGAACATGCTGTTGTCGCGGTGGCAAGGCGTCCTTTCCCACGATGCGCGCCATGCGTTCCAGGTGTGCCTGTTCCTCGAGCAGACCCAGGAAACGCCGCCTCTTTTCAGCCCACTGTGGATTGCCGTGCTGACTCCAGAACTGAGCGAGCACCTCGATGTCCTCGGAGTAGGATTGCAGGGGGTGAATGGCCGGGTAAAAGCGTGCCTGGGCACGACCTGCATCCAGTGCCCAGAAACAGCGTACGTAGCGCTTGGTGTGGCTGGTGACCGGCTCCGAGAAATCAGCCGACGGCGGACTGATCGCGCCGATAACAGTGAGCGAGGCGAGTTCACCGCTGAGGGTGCGCACATGGGCCGCGCGCTCATAAAAATCCGCCTGGCGGCTGCTGAGATAGGCGGGATAACCGGCCTCGCCGGGTAACTCGCCCAGGCGGCCGGACACCTCGCGCAAGGCCTCGGCCCAGCGGCTGGTGGAATCGGCCATCAAGGCGACACGCAGGCCCTGGTCGCGGAAATACTCGCCCACAGTCACCGCGGTATAGATACTGGCCTCCCGGGCTGCGACCGGCATGTTCGAGGTATTGGCGATAATAACGGTCCGTTCCATGAGCGGCCGGCCGGTGCGCGGATCCACCAGCATCGGAAACTCGTGCAGCACGCCCGCCATTTCGTTGCCGCGCTCACCACAGCCGACATAGACAATCACATCCGCCTCGCACCACTTTGCCAGCGTCTGCTGTAACACCGTCTTGCCGGTGCCGAAACCGCCCGGCATGGCGGCCCGTCCACCGCAGGCGAGAGGAAATATACTGTCCAGGATACGCTGCCCCGTGAATAGCGGACCCTCGACCGGCATGCGCGCCGCTACCGGTCTGGGCTGACGCACCGGCCAGCGGTGACTCATGCTGATTTCCCTGCTGTCACCGTCATCACAGCGCAGCACGCATACGGTATGGTCATCCCCATACTCACCTGCCGGTTCAACGGATATGACCTCACCCTCACACCCCGGGGGCACCAGGCAGCGCTGTCCCCTGGCATCGCTACGCTGCACGGCGGCAAAGGGTTTGCCGGCTGCCAGGCGGTCCCCGGGTTTGACCAGTGGCTTGAAGGGATAAAGCGTCTGCGTGTTCGACCAGTCCACACCCGGTCTGACATAGCGGCCCTGCCCGGTTAGCGGGCGCAACAAGCCGTCAAAGATATTACCCAGCAGGCCCGGGCCCAGTGACACCGACAGCGCGGAGCCGGTGGCGCTGACAGGATCGCCGGGTCTCAGGCCAGTGGTATCTTCGTAAACCTGAATCACCGCTTCCTGCCCGTTAATGCGAATCACCTCGCCGAGCAGGCGCTGTTCACCCACCAGAGCGGCCTCGTTAATGCTGAATGCCGCCTGTGTGCGGGCACGCAGCACAGGGCCACTGATCCAGGTTATGCTTGCATCTGCCATAGGGTCGTTGAGAAAGTCATGGTCAGTGAGCCATCAGTCATGTTTATCACGATGTTCGTTGATTCTGGCCAGCAGGACCGCTTCGATGGCAAGACGTCCACGCAACAGGCCGTCTGCACTGCCGTCCACACAAGCTCCGCCCGCACAGATACGCAAACCGGCTTCAATCGTTGAGCTGGCTTCAAATTGAGGCGCGTGGGCGAGCCGCTCCTGCAGCCTGAGCTGCAGCGCCGAACGCTCCTGCGCGGGCCAGTCGAACGGATGTTCAATCAGCCAGTGGCTGTCTACCAGCACTGATGCTGCCTGATCCACCAGGTCTTCGACCCATCGCCGGCGCATCAGCGAATCCCGCCAGCAATACAAACAGGCCTCGTGCAAATTCAGCCAGCTTGTTGTCAACAATTCCTCATCCGCCTGCTGCCGACGCTGACGTTTCCTGGTCTGACGCCGCGCGACCACAGATACCATCTGCTGGCGCAGCTTTTGACGTATGTCATCAAGTTCGCGGTGCATGCGCCGGCGCGCGTCGCGATAGGCCTGTTTGACCACCTCCCGCGCCTGCTCATGCGCCTGGTCCATGACTGCCCTGCAACGCTCACTGCGACGCTGTTCGACCACCGCGAGCAGATGTTTCAGCTGTGCGCTGACGACAGGGCCGGAGTCACTCATTCCAGAACTCCCAGCTGCCGGCGCAGGCGTATCGACAGATCCGGCATCGGCATTGCGTTGTGCACATCCGGCACAACAACCACGGGCGGTGTAACGCCGGCCAGTAAACGATCGAGTACAGCCGCAGGAAGGCGTTGAGCGATATCAGCACTGATCAGCACCAGCGGCGCATGATCACGAGCCCATTGAACCACCTCCAGGAGCTCGTCAGCGGTAGGCGTTCGAACCCGCAACCCCGCCAGATGGAAACCTGCGGCATTCACTTCATCACCGATGAATACAGGCAGAGACATGATCGGGTAATGCCTACATTATCCTGTTCAGGATCAGGATTGATATAATAAGGCCGTAGATCGCAATCCCTTCAGCAAGACCCACCATAATCAGTGCACGCCCCAGCAACTCCGGCTTTTCCGCCAGGGCACCGATCGCCGCGCTACCGACCGCTGCGACCGCGATGCCGGCACCCAGCGACGACAGACCGGTTGCCAGCGCTGCTGCCACAAAGCCCCAGTTGAGGGCAGCGGGTGGCAATGGCACCGCCGATGCGCTTGCTTCAGCAGCAGTAGCAGGCGACCACCAGAACAGAATCGTCGCCGCCACGCTGAGAATACTGGCGGCGGCGAACCACACAGCAATACCTCTGATTCTAACTGTCACGTCTTTCTCCTTATGCCGGCATCACCGGCCGGTGCGGCCAGAGGACGGAATATGCGGCCCGTACCCTGCAAAAAGCGAATAAAGAACTCAAACAAGATCAAACGTGTCGTCTGGATGGCCACTACCAGCCCTTCCAGCATAATAACGATCAGGTTACCCAGTAACAGAATCAGCATACCGGCAATCACACTGTCTGTCGCCGCGGCCAGCGTAATAAATGCCAGTGACAAACCGCCGTGGGCCAGTGCAAAAGCACCGACGCGGACAAATGACACGGTATTGACCAGTAACTGGAATACGCTTTCGAGCAAGGCTCCGCCTGCGCTGACCAGCCTCATCCACCACTTACCCCGCCCCTGCAGCAGACTGCCGGCAAAAAACCACAGCATAGCCACTGCGCTGACCAGCAGAAGGCGCGGCATAAAAAAGGCTGCAATAACTGACAGGTACAGAACAACGACCGCCGCCTCGACCTGAACCCAGCGCAGCCATTCGCCACGCCAGTAGAGCTCCACGGCATTGAGCAGCAGCCCCAGCAGCAGCACCAGCACGCCCCCGCCGAGGGGGACAAACAACACCGGCAACGGATCCTCCATCGGGTGTAACCACAGCGCCGGTATGATGTCCTCGCGGCCGAACACGCTGCCGAAGACAAAGCCGAAAATCATTGCCGCCAGACCATTGGCGATGAGTATACGCAGCACGGGCCAGCGTTTCCGGTACAGGAGTCCGACCACCACCAGCACCAGACCGTGGCCAACGTCACCGAACATATAGCCAAACAACAGTGGCGCCAGCACAGCCAGCAACCGGCTGGGGTCCGCCTCGTCCACGGCGGGTGTACCGAGCATGCGCGCAAACAATTCGAAGGGCTCCGCCCACCAGGGATTGTGCATGACCATCGGCGCCTTGGCCTCAGCCGGTGCTTGCGGAAAATCGATAATCGACTTGACACCTGCTTCAGTCAGCGCCTTTTTGAGCCGTTCGCCGCTGAGATCATCGGTCCAACCCGTGACCCAGGCAAAATTCTCGGACACCGGCAGGCTGGTCACGTGAAGCATAAACCATTCCAGACGAGCAATATCACTGAGGACTTCCGAGAGCTGGTATCGCTCTGACAAGGCATCAATCTGCTCGCGTGTTCTACGCACTTGCAGATTCAGTTCCTGGAGCCGGTTTTTAACTTGCACCAGTGCCTTGATCCGGCTGCCGCGCAGGAACGGCGGTATAGTCACAGCGCGAGCTTTGTGGGCAGTCAGTTCGACAGTGAGCGCTTCGATATCAGCCGGCAAGCCTACCGCCCGCAGGAAGTCATGACGGCTGGAGCTGACGCGTTTTACCAGCAGCGCGGCGGGAAAGTGTTCAATGCGGCTGCCCGGCGGCAACACGAACAACCGTACTGCCAGCTCGGGTCCCGCCTTGGCCAGCAGGCTGAAGTCCAGCGTATCATCCTGCACCTGCAACAGCATGGTCTCGAGTAACTGCAACTCCGACTGTTCGCCGCTTAAGGCTTCGAGCTGATGAACCCGGGGCGCGGCCTCATCCTCCCAGGACCGCAGATGCTGCAGGGCGCTATCCAGAAGCCTGATGGGACTGGCCGGCACGAAAGATGACCGCGTTTCCGGTTGCGGCCAGTAGGGATGGTAACGCCTCGCCAGACGATTATATTCTTCCATACGATCGCGAAGGTCCGGGAGATTGAGCCTGGTACGCGAATCGCTGTGGGTTTCCAGCTCGATACTGCCGGTACGGGCCAGGGTTTCCAGGGCCAGCGTCAAATCGGCCCGAGCGGTGAGCAGCTCGAACCAGCGGGCGGCTTCGGGACGCAATCCCATCATGCCACCCTAGGTGTGTTAACAGGCCCCAGGTTTTCAGCGAACAATTTCCTGCTCAGCAGATCTCCCCTCAGCTGCTCCAGATCCAGTGCGACCAGTGCCAGATGAGCGAAAGCCGCCGCCGGCTGAAAACTGAACCCGCGAAATACCCCATTCAGTCGGCTCACAAGCACTTCCCTCTGCTGCCGGGTTGAGGTGCCGGTGCTTGAGCCCTGGGACCGAATGTGCTGCAACAGCAGCCTGCCCAGCTGTTCCATGGCCAGGTTAAGCCGCGCCGGACCCGGCCACTGGCGCTGCCAGTTGTCATACCAGGCGTCATACAGGGTTTCCCCTCGCTGCCATGACTGGACCAGGTAGCCATACTCTGAAGCCTGTATCGCTTCCATGCGCAACTTGACATTCTCACTGGAAAAATGACGCAGCTCTGGATCATCCAGCATCCATGCCGACACGCTTGCACCGCTCAACAGATGCTGCAGGGCCGGCAGAGCCGGTAAACGTTTCAGTGCCTGGACCGCAGCCCGCCAGTCAGCCGGTAGCCAGTGAGCGACATCATCGACATAACGATCAAACTGGCGGCGCAGAGAAAACTCTATGTCATGACTGCTTTGACTGCTATCGATACCAATTACCCAGGCACGCAGAACGGTTTGCCGCGTCATCTGCAGGTAGTTGGCCAGATCACCGGTGCTGTGCAAACGCCGCCACAGCTGTTCATCCGCGCGCTGTCCGTGACGCGCCTGCAGGCGCGCCTGCGCATAGGCAAAACGCGTAACATTATTCACCGCCGGATTTCTCTCGCCCGTCGTCCGTAGAGCGCCTGTTACCGGTCAACTCTGCGGCAACTTCCCGAACCACCGTGGCAAGCCCGGCTTCATCAAGATCGTATACCGATGGTTCAAGCTGCGCGCTGCGATCAGCGCGTTCCAGCGCATCTATGTGTGCCTTGATCTTTTGAGCCAGGCGCTGTTGTATCAGTGCAAGGCGCTCATCAGTCCGGTCGGCAATGCGCTTGACGCGTTGCTGGGCGGCCTGCAATATCCGGCGTGCTTCAAGCTCGCAATCGGCTATCGCCTGCTCGGCATCGCGCTCGGCCTGAAGCACTCGGTTCATGGCCTGTTCGACAGTGTCTGATGGAGCGGCGCTGGGGTCTTTACTGACCATTTCTTCACCTCTACGCTTCAACGCTCGATAGCGCTTGATAGATTTTAAAATGCCTGGCCCAAACAATCGTAACTTCTGTACAATACCTGTTTAGCATGGCTGAAAAGCTATTGAGTTAAAGTCTGATCAACCCCGACAGGAGAAAAGACAGATGTCTATAGAGAGGGCAATGTTTGCATTCGGTGGCATCATGGTAATGCTGACATCCTTGCTTGCCTTATTCCACAGCGCTTACTGGACATGGTTCACTTTATTTATCGGCTTCAACTGCCTGCAGAGTTCCTTTACCGGCTTCTGTCCTCCAACAATGCTGATGAAGAACTTCGGCATGAAAACAGAAGCAGAGCTTGCTTTGGAGAATTCCGGCAATGTTAGCTGACTGATTTGGCTCCCGACTTACTGGTATCAACCTCCTCCATATTTTTTTCCAGTGTCGTAACCACATCGCGAAACAGTTCCTCGTTGCACTCGCTGAGCTCAATTAGAGCACGGTGTGCTTCAAGCACAGTACGGCTCAAGGTTTCCTTGTCAGCGCTCTGTCCGGCCAACTCCTTTTCCGCTCCGGTTTCCGGCGCTGTATGGGGAACGATATCGAAGACTTCGTCAAAGGCCATACTGGTCAGCACCGAATTGATGTCCGCACGATCCGATAAAATCGTCACCCGGGAGCCGTTGAGACTTTTCATCGACTTGGCGACGCGCGCAAGGAGGCCGAGATTGGTACTGTCAATGCTGTCGGTTTCTGTCAGGTCGATGAAAAAATGCGTTGGTGGCGGACCGGAAAATACCTCTTTCAGAAAGCGATCGATAGAAGGACTCAGCGTGTAGCGAATATCACCGACGAAACGCAGCACATGGATACCTTCATGGGTGGCATGCAATACCTTGCCACTATTCATTACGGCCATTCCTGTCAATCACCATCAAGGCGATGTCATCCGGCAGGTGTTTATCAACCAGTACGTCGAGTCCGGCTGTCATTTCATCGAGATCCAGACCTTTCCCTTTCGGGCGGGAAAGGATAGCACTGTAGCGTTGCTGCAGTTTATCGGCCGGCATTAGTTCCAGAATCCCGTCGGATACCAGGACCAGGTCAAACGAATCCGGCAGGTCGACCTGTCGGGCGTTGAATTCGGCGTCGTCAAACAGTCCGACAGGACGACCCCGGCAATCAAGTATCGCCACCTCCTCGCCATCGTACAACAAGGGGCAGGGAAACTGCCCCCCGCTGCTGTAGACCAGGGTGTTTTTCTCCAGATCGATGACACCGTAGAGCATAGTGAGGTGCTTATCCAGATTCAGACGGCAATAGTCCCGGTTAAGGCGCTGAAGGACCCGCTGCGGATGCAGGATCGTCATGTCAACTGTCTGCCACAAGGTATCACGGTACTGCACAATCAGGGTATGAAGCATCACTGTCACAAACGCCGAGGCTGCACCGTGACCGGAAACATCCGCCATGTAGAAACCAATATGCTGATCGTCGATTGGGAAGTAGTCCATGAAATCCCCGCTGAGATACATGGAAGGGTACAGGCGCCGCCTGAACCTGTAATTTCCGAAGCGCTTGTTGTCCTCCGGCAGCAACTGGAACTGAATCGCCCGGCCGGCCTCCTCATCGTCCTGTAACTGCTGCAGGGTCTCGGTCAGCTCCCGATTCAGCGTTTCCAGATTCTCACGGTATTCACGATTCTGGCGGACAAGTTCAGCGTGTTTCAGCACGCGGCGAACTGCATTTTCCAGCACAGCCATATCATGGATAGGCTTGGTGACATAGTCCCAGGCACCCCGTTTCAGTGCCTGTACCGCATAACTGAGCAGGCTGACGCCTGAGACCACGATCACCGGGGTTTCCGGTGACTCAGAGGTAATAGCGGCCAGCACCTCCAGGCCATCTATTCCTGGCAGGCGTAAATCACACAACACCACATCGGGTCCTTCGCGCCGAAAGATCTCCAGACCGCTGGGGCCATCATTGGCCTCCAACATGGTAAAACCACTGTCCTCAAGATAGGCCACAATGCCGCTGCGAATCGGAGACTCGTCCTCAATCGTCAGAATTTTCGCTGTTTCAGTCATCACAGTGCTCTTTGGCCAGCTTTAATTATAGTTCAGTTTTTCTCGGGCCCTGACGTGTGCCTGGACATGTCGATCACGCCGGCTTGTGATGAAGTGGCAAACGTACCGTAAAACACGTCCCTTCACCCGGGGTCGAGGTGACGTCAATAGTGCCCTTGTGCTGCTCGGTGATCATGAAATAAGAGACCGACAGGCCCAGTCCGGTTCCTTCACCGACAGCCTTGGTGGTAAAGAACGGTTCAAACACCCGTCGCCGCGTCCGTTCGTCCATGCCGGGGCCGTTATCCTCGACCTCGATGCGGGCGTATTCATCGTCCTTGCGGGTACGCAGGGTAATCCGGTGTGGCGGCGGGCTGTTGCTGTGACCCATAGCCTGGGCGGCATTCTTGACCAGGTTGAGAAACACCTGCTCGATCTCGGTGTGGTCGCAAACCACCAATTCGAGTGCCGAATCGAAATCACGCACAATCTCTACCTGTTTAAAGTCATATTTTTTCTTTAAATCATAGTCGCTGGCAGCCAGCCGGACCACTGTATCGAGTATTTCGTGGATGTCTGCGGGCAGGAACTCCGTAGCCGCGCTGCGGCTGAAGGCGAGCATGTCAGCCACGATGCGGCTGGCGCGGCTGGCTGCCTGCTGGATGGAATCTACGAATTCCAGGATGCCGCGTTCTTCCAGGTAGCGATACACCAGCTGCAGGTCAACGCCCAGTGCCTCGGCGGTGCGACGGTTGGCCTCCAGATCAGCAGAGATCCGGCGCTGGATATTCTGGCTGCTTTGCAGCACGCCGCTCAGCGGGTTGTTGATCTCGTGCGCCATGCCGGCGGCGAGCCCACCCACGGACATCATCTTTTCCGTCTGCACCATCATCTGCTCCATACGAACCCGGTTGGTGATGTCGTCAATCCGGATCACGGCACCGGCCGCACCATCCTCCAACAGTGGATAGACCATGACGTCGGCATACTGCGTTTCCCCATTCTTCTCAGTAATGAGACGCTCTGTGCGTATCGGGCTGTGACTGCGGATTGTTTCCCGAATATTTTCCAGCTGTGTTTCGAATTCCGGAAACAAGGTGCCGAATAGTTCTCCGATCGCTCGCTCGGTCGGCACGCCGGTGCTTTGTACCGCACTCTGATTCCACTCGGTTACCCGCCCTTGACTGTCCACGCCGACCAGGACCGATGGCATGGAGTCGATAATATTCTTGAGGTAAGTGCGCATACGCTGCAGTTCGTGATCAACCTGAACGCGCTCGGATATATCCACGATGGCGCTGAGGATGAGCAATTCCTGATCTGTCTCGACCGGGCTGAGGCCGATCTCGATGGGGAACTCACTGCCGTCTTTACGCAGGCCGAACAGGTTGCGTCCCAGCCCCATGGCCCTGGCGCGATGCTCGGCGATGAAGCCGCCACGGTAGCCGGGGTGCCTGCTGCGCATACGTTCCGGAATCAATATCTCGATTTGCTGGCCCAGCATTTCCTCCCGCCGGTAGCCGAAATATTTCTCTGTCTGTTCATTGACAAGCACTATCCTGCCCGTCGAATCGACCATGACGATGCCATTCGGGGCTGACTCGACCACCAGCCGTAACAACGTTTCCGCGCGCTCACGCTGCGTGATATCCGCAATTTCTCCCACCACCATCAGCGGCTCGTTGTGCGCGTCACGCACGAGTCCGGCACGCGCTCTGCCAGTGATGACTGCGCCATCGTGCCGGATATAGCGCTTTTTCATCTCGTAGCTTTTAATGTCGCCCTGTATAAGCTGCTGAAAGTTTTTCGTGGTCTCTTCCCAGTCATCGGGATGGGTAATGTCTTTGATGTTCATGCCCGTCAGTTCATCAGGTGAATAGCCTAAAACAGTACACAAGGTAGGATTGACCGTGAGCAGCTTGCCCGCCAAATCGGTTGTCAGGATACCGATCGGCGCATTTTCCAATGTCAGTCGCAGTTGTTCTTCGTGCTGACGCAGTTGCTCTTCTGCGTGTTTCTGTACAGTAATGTCTTCACCGGAGCTCAGTGTTGCGGTAACCTTGCCGTCATCGTCATACAGCAGTGTATTGTGCCAGGCGATAAGCCTTTCCTCTCCGCTGCTGGTCAGTACCGGGTTCTGGTAGTACTCGATCAGAGCCTGCTCCTGCGACATCAATTTCTCGAACAATCCCCTGACGTGCTCCCTGATGCCTGCCGGTATGAACGTATCAAACCAGTTCCTGCCGATGATGTCCTGCTCGTCCTTGTCTAACAGCTGGCAACCTTTCTTATTGATAAGGTGGACCTGCTGATCGGCACCAACCACCAGAATAATAGTGCCGGCAACGTCGAGATAGCGCTGCGCCCTGTTTCTCTCGTCTTTGAGCGCCTGTTCAGTTTGCTGGCGATATATTTCGCCGCCAACCCATTGGCCCATCAGATTGAGGACCTCTTTATCATTAGACGTGAAATGGTTATCACGTGGTGTCGGGCTTGAGAAATTCAGTGTACCGTAGACCTCGTTACCTGTTACTACCGGTATGCCGAAGTAAGTTTCCAGTTTGAAGTCCCGGTAGCAGGGATGGGTCTTCCACTCCGATTCTTCTGCATGTTCAAATCCGATCGGACCCCGGGCCCTGATTGTTTCGCTGCAATAGGTATTACCAAGCTCAAGAATGCTGCCGGGCGGAATGGAATTGTCGGGTGAGATGGCCTGAATAACTTCATACTTGTCCTGGTAAATATGCGAAAGTATTCCAATCGGAAGGTTGAACTGCCGGCAGCCATTTTCAAGCAACGCCCTGAGTTTTTCCGGAAATGGAAGATCATGCGCCGAGGTGATTGCATGCAATGCGCGGAGCGCATCCTCCGTTTGCCCGCGTTCTACAATTTGTTGCTTCAGTGCCAGCTCTGCCCGATTACGCTCGTGTATCTCCGATTCCAATTGTGTGTTGATCTCGGATAACTGCTGGGTACGATAAACCACGCGCTTTTCGAGCTGGATCCGGGATTGGCGGACCGCCTGTTCAGCGCTGGCGCGACGTAACTCCGCCCGCCTGGCCAGCAGGTAGATGATCCCGCTGAATAAAAGGAACACCAGAAAGATAGAGGCAGCCTCGCGCTGCAGTGTTACCTTGTGGGTAGCGAACAGCCCGGTAGCGGGTAAATCAGCGAGCGTCCAGAGACTACCCGCCACATCGACCGTGAAAGCGATGCGCGCCATCTCTTCCTCGCTCAATGTCGGCTCAGTCAGCAGGTCAACACGGGTACCATCGGCAGTCACTTCAACAAGACCGGGCTTGTTACGGTTCAGTAGAATCAGCCTGTGATCGTGCAGCTGGCTGTTGGCCAGAATGCGCGCCAATTCCGTTGGTTTGAAACTGACAAAGAAAATACCCTCGTCGCCATCCCCGCCCCGCCAGTGGGCCATTATGTCGAAATGATAGCCAACGGGGTTGGGGTGGATGAAAACACTCTGCGATTCTTGCTCGGTAAATTGATAGATATCCGCCTCGCATAATGCAGCAATCCTGCCGTCGAAATCATCGATCAGTATTTTGCCAGCTTCATCGGTGATGGTCGAGGCAAAGGACTCGGGAAAGTGCTGTTTGACACTTTCCGCAAACTGTTCCTGCAAGCGTTCATCAGCAGGATTTCGGGCAAGATTACTGATGTTGTTCACTTCCGCCTCGGTAAACAGGTCAACTCGCCGGCGCGCCTCCTTGATATACAGGCCGATCAGGCTTGCCGTGCCCGTGGTCGATTGTTGCGTCAGTGCTTCCTGGCTGTTTATGTAATCCTGATGGCGACGGTCTACGTGCCAGTACAGGACGACGCCGACCAAAACCACCGCTATAAGCAGAAATAAGGGTGTGTAATTTTTCAACAGATGTTTGCCGCCTGTTTTGTTGGAATTCTATCAGGTGTTGCTCTTGTACTGAAAACAAGGCTCTGTGTCGAAGAATGAGCGCAGTCTGCAGGGGTGTCAAACCCCAATCTTGCGTTTGTGCAATGCTATTCACCTGCGTTGAATCCACTGCGGGATCGCCGTCTCAAGCGGTCGCCACCACTCTCTTTGCCACCCACAGCTTAGCGAAGCCCCCCCTGCCCCACCATGCCCTGAAAGACCTGCCGGTGTTACTCACCCGCTATTGAGCACACCGCCAAACTCCCTGGACCTGGCGGGACCAGGGACATCAGCAGCGATTCCCCGTATATCAAGATTTTCGACCCGGCGCCGCGCTCTACCTGATCTCTGCTAGAATTATAGATCCGCCACCGATGGAGACCGCCCATGGGCGCAGGCGTCATCCCGCTTGCCGTAAAAGACGGAGAAGTTCTGTTTCTTTTCCAGAAGACCTTCACCGGCAGAAAGGTCGGCTATCTCATTGACTTCGGCGGCGGACTGGGCGATGGAGAGGACTACCGCGCGGCTGCGGTGCGTGAGTTCGTCGAGGAGACCGAAACAATGTATCTCACCGACGATCTGGGGAGTGCCCGCCGATCGGAGGACCGGGTCAGGGAACAGGTCACGCATGTTGAAGCAATATTCGCGCGCACCCTGTCGACGTATCCGCACTGGTGGCGCCGAAGGGATTCGGGCAACCCGGCAAAACCCAGGGACTGGCGGACCTACTTCATCGAGTTTCCTTTTCGTGATATCTCTGCCCTGAACAGCGAGTGGAAATCCGACACCAGCGGCCGCTTCAAGAAACGCCGCGAACTGGTCTGGATTCCGGCGAACAGGCTGCTGGATATCTATGCCCGGTCACCCGGCGACCTGTGGAAACGCGTGCGGCAACTCGAAAACGCCGAAAAGCTGATCTGCGAGATTCAATCAAGCCTGTGCACGGCAAAACGCTAATTATCCCCCGTGGCTACCAAAAACATCGTACGTTCTGACTTCATTGAATATTTTCCACGACACTCGT
>CBFDBP010000041.1:0-17210 GCA_965603065.1 uncultured Gammaproteobacteria bacterium | reverse complement strand
CATAACAATGCGCCTCATTCGGACGCTTCGCACGGCCGGTGCCTAGCCCGGATTTATCACGCCTGTTGCTGGCGTAAAAAAGATCTTCATTCATGTCAAAGCATTCAGCAACCGCGACCGGCGCAACCACGCTACGGTCTTTGATTGCTGGTGTAGTATGATGCCTAATCGGTGTAGACGGGGTCTCTGGCCCGCAACTCCAACAGCACTTTGAATGCGGATCTGCAGAGAGCGCTGAGTTGTAGTCAAATCAACAAAGAGGAATGGTTATGACTGAAAAAACGCTTTACGAACGTCTTGGTGGCTATGATGCAATATCTGCTGTTACGAATGATTTTCTGCCGCGCCTTATGTCAGATTCCCAGCTTGGACGGTTCTGGAAGAATAGAGGCGAAGATGGCATTAATCGGGAAAAGCAGTTATTGATCGATTATCTCTGCTCAAGTGCTGGAGGCCCGTTACTATATACAGGTCGCGATAACAAAACATCCCACAAGGGAATGGGCATTAACGAGAGCGATTGGGAGAAATTTATCGGTCACCTGAATGCAACGCTGGATAATTTTCAGCTTCCACAGCAAGAACGAAGCGACGTTATCGCATTCATTGAAAGCACCAAGGCAGACATAGTGGAATAGTGCCTGTTTGTATGTACGCTCAAGCAGGGCCGGAACGACGCGCCAACGCGTGCGACCGGCCTTGGAAGTCAGCGGTCAGCCATAGGCGGACGTATAATGATAATCATCATCGCGAACATCCTGGTCGGGCTGGTCGCCTTCCTTCACGTCTACTTCCTTATCCTCGAGATGTTCCTCTGGGACAAGCCTTTTGGGCTGCGTACTTTTGGTCATAGCCAGGCATCTGCCAGTGCTGCAAAGATCCTTGCGATGAATCAGGGGCTGTATAACGGCTTTCTGGCAGCCGGACTTGCATGGGGCCTGAGCCTCGGTGCGGCTGGCCACTCAATCAAGGTCTTTTTTCTGGCTTGCGTAGTAATCGCAGGCGTCTTCGGGGGATTGACGGCAAGTCGAAAGATACTGTTGGTTCAGGCCTTACCTGCAGCTGCAGCGCTTGCCCTGGTATTTCTTTCAGGTGGATCGCCTTCCTAGAATAACCAGAGCAGATACAAACACCCTTAAACTAATCATAGGGTTAGCAGCCGATCGGCTGGCACTTCAGGGAACTACCCTGTAATTTGCCGCCGAATAATACTTGACTATTTTAGTCAGGTATACTATTTCTATGCTATAGGATGAATCAGAGCGCTTCATAAGCACTTCCGGAAATTTGGCGCAGCTACCGGAATGTCGGGCCTATGTACACCGTAAATCACCTGGACAGACACCGCGTAGACCAGCTGTTACGCAGTTAATGAGAAGCTTGGCGGGTTGCAGGTTTACCGGATCCGGGTTAACTAGCGAAATCCTGTATGCCACGGCTGGCTGCTCATCGAAGGAGGTATCTGATGAAGCGACGTCTCTATTTTCTGTTTCCCGACAGCGGGCATGCCGGGACAGTGGTAAAAGAATTGCGCGTACAAGGTATCGAGCGCAAATTTATTCATGCAGTTGCGGGACGGGGCGGTAACCTGAACGGCTTACCTGCCGCCTCCCATAGCCAGCAACAGGATCTCGGCTCACGCGTCGAAAACTTTTTGTGGGGTGGTAATCTGGCCCTGTTTTTCGCTGCACTGTTTGTAATGATCGTCATTATGCTGCTGCAGGTAGAGTGGTACTGGTTACTGCTACCGATCGGGCTGATGCTGGTGTCCTTTATCATGGGGCTGAAGTTTGTTACCCATATTCCGAATGTACATCTGGCCGAATTTCAGGACGCCATGCAACACAGAGAGATCCTGCTGATGATCGATGTTCCTGCCCGACGAGTTGCCGAAGTGGAAGAACTGGTGCATCGGTATCATCCCGAAGCAGTCGTAGGCGGCGTAGGCTGGAACGTTGATGCCCTGCAACTTTAACTGCCTGGCATTTGAACAAACTTGCCGGCATTACCAAGGCGTGCGGGAGTTCCCCCAACTGAACACACGCACAGACACCTGAGTTCATTCAGGCCAAGCCCAGACCAAGGAGCTTATTATGAGAATCTCGACGGACACGCAACACACACACCCCATCAATTTCGACAACCTCAACTGGGTAGCCGACGACCCACTGCCCCGTGATCGGGAGCAGAGCCACCGGCTGCACGAGCCGGACCATCTGATCAACACCATCGATCCAATCACCGGCCGGGATATTGGTGACGTCAGCGGGCACCCGTCCATTGTCGACGGTAACCTTACTATCTATTTCGAATCCGAACAGAGCCGCAAGACCTACCAGGAAATGCCCATTAATCACCCCTGCTCCCGATCGACAGGCAAGCCGTCCGAGGACATGGACAGAGGTGGCTAGCACCCGGAAAATTGGAATAACCCAGTGTAACTGGAGGAGGTCGAGGCCACCTCCGGTTGCAGTGGCGGGGTACACTACCGGTAGGCAAAAACACTTCCGACGCCGAGACCCAGTGCCTCAGCGGCATGACCATTGGACGTGGCTATTTCCACCAGACCATTCGAGTTTTCGTACCAGAAGGCGGTACCTGGCTCGGCCTCAGCATAGGTGTGTCTGAATTCACAGCTGTTACCCCCCACGTCGAGGATTTCATCCTTCGATACCCTGCAGGAACGTAACCCGGTTATGGCATTTCCATAGTTGTCGATGTAGACGATCTGCATAAGATCTTCAGGCCAGGCGGGCATCAGTAGTTGAGTGACTTCAATCTCTTTAGCGGGCAGCTGTTCCCCCCGGGCAATCGCAGCTGCCACCGGCGCGAACAGGTCGCGGCCATGAAAGCTTTTGGAAAGCTGTTCGGGACGCCAGGTGATCTCAAACACCTGCACATCAACGGCGCGACGAATGAGCATAGAAAACAGCCCATTGTCAGGCCCCACATACCAGTGGCTGTCGGCACGAACGACCAGTGCACGCCTGTTGGTGCCGACACCGGGATCGACCACGCAGACGCAGACGCAATTGTCCGGCAGGTACTGGCTGTAAGCCGGTAACAGGTAAGCCGCCGCCTGAACATTAAAGGCTGGCAGATCGGGAAATATATCCACCACCGGTACGGCCGGCGCCTGCGCAAGCAGAACCGCCCGCATTTGCCCCAGATAGGGGCCCTGGACACCAAAATCAGTGAAGATTGCCAGCATTACCCGATCTTAACCAATCATGGAATGATTGCTAAGCCCCTTTCCAGAGCGCGCCATCTGATTGAGCGGAATAAAATCCGCTGAAAAGGGAAAAGCGGAAGCGACACCCATTTCGGGTCACAAAAAAGCCGGGCGATGCCCGGCTGTCTTGATGTATTCGACAGTAGGGAAGTTTATTCGTCCACCGACTCAAAGCCGTCCGCGTCAGTTTCCGGGCGATCGACCAGTTCAACCAGAGCCATCGGCGCCTTGTCGCCGGCTCGAAAACCCGTTTTCAGAATACGCAGGTAACCACCCGGCCGATTCTGATAGCGCGGCCCCAGTTCGTTGAACAGCTTGGTGACCACTTCGCGATCCCGTAGGCGGGCAAATGCCAGGCGCCGTTTGTGGACGCTGTCGCTCTTGGCCATGGTGATCAACGGCTCGGCAACACGGCGCAGCTCCTTGGCCTTTGGCAAAGTCGTGGAGATGACTTCATGGCGCATCAGCGAAGCAGCCATGTTGCTGAACATTGACTTACGATGACTGCTGTTACGATTCAGTTTTCGTCCACTTTGACGGTGACGCATAGTTCTACCCTACATTAAATACTTCGGCGGATTGCTTTTCGCTACTCTTGAGCCCTGCCGGGGGCCAGTTTTCCAGGCGCATACCCAGAGACAGACCGCGGGATGCCAGCACATCCTTGATTTCGGTAAGCGATTTCTTGCCGAGGTTAGGCGTCTTGAGCAGCTCAACTTCGGTGCGCTGAATCAGGTCACCGATGAAGTAAATACTTTCGGCCTTAAGGCAATTCGCGGAGCGTACAGTCAGCTCCAGATCATCGACCGGACGCAACAGGATTGGATCGATGTCCGCTTCCGGTCTTTCCTGTTCGATTTCTTCCTTGCCTTGTAGATCGACGAATACCGACAACTGGTCCTGAAGAATGGTAGCCGCCCGGCGAATGGCTTCTTCCGGATCCAGGGTACCATTGGTTTCGATCTCTATAATCAGCTTGTCCAGATCGGTGCGCTGTTCGACACGGGCAGCATCGACATTGTAGGCGACGCGATAAACCGGCGTGAAACTGGCGTCCAGTTGCAAAGCACCAATCACCTTGCTGTCTTCTTCCTTGCTGGCACGCACCGTTGCCGGCTCATAGCCACGGCCCATTTCGACCTTCAGTGTCATGTTAAGCTCACCATCCTTGGTAAGATTGGCGATCACATAATCCGGGTTTATCACTTCAACGTCGTGATCCAGGGTGATATCACCCGCTGTAATCTGACCGGGCCCTTTCTTACTCAGCCTCAGGGTCGCTTCTTCACGGTTATGCATTTGAAGTGCGAGCCCTTTCAGGTTGAGCATGATTTCCATGACATCTTCCTGAACACCTTCAATCGCGGAGTACTCGTGCAGCACGCCTTCGATTTCCACAGAGGTAACCGCACAACCCGGTATGGATGAAAGCAGAATACGACGCAGGGCATTGCCCAGCGTATGACCGAAACCACGTTCCAGCGGTTCCAGGACAACCTTTGCGGCACGATCGTTGATAGTCTGAACATCAACGATACGCGGCTTGAGGAACTCGGTGACCTTGCCCTGCATGAAATGCCCTCTTAAGCTGTTGCTTTACTTGGAATACAACTCGACGACCAGATGTTCGTTGATCTCGGCGGGGAGATCCGAACGCTCGGGACGCGCTTTGAACACACCTTGCATTTTCTTCGCATCGACCTCGATCCAATCGACAAAGCCACGCTGCTCGGCGACTTCGAGTGCGGACTGGACACGCAGTTGACTACGCGATTTTTCAGCAATCATCAGGTTGTCATTCGGCTGCACCTGGTAAGAAGGCACGGTGACGCGCTGACCGTTAACCGTGACCGCCTTATGGCGTACCAGCTGACGCGCTTCTGAACGGGAAGCTGCGAAACCCATCCGGTACACAACATTATCGAGACGACTTTCCAGCAACTGCAGCAGGTTCTCACCTGTAGAACCCTTGCGCTGGGCAGCACTCTTGTAATAGTTACGGAACTGCCGCTCCAGTACACCATAGATACGGCGCATTTTCTGCTTTTCGCGCAGCTGTGCGGCGTAATCGGAAAGACGCCCGCGACGTTGGCCGTGTTGCCCCGGAGGGAATGCACGGTTTTCCACAGAACACTTGCCGGTGTAGCATTTTTCGCCCTTCAAAAACAACTTGGTGCCTTCGCGACGGCACTGGCGACACTTGGGTCCAACATACTTAGCCATTTATGTCTCCTCCGCCCTAAACGCGCCGCTTCTTGGGCGGACGGCAACCGTTGTGCGGAATGGGGGTCACATCGGTAATATTTGTAATCCGGAAGCCGGCGTTATTCAGTGCACGCACCGCAGATTCGCGGCCCGGACCGGGGCCTTTAACTTCAACTTCCAGATTTTTCAATCCATAATCTTTAACCATCTCTCCAGCACGCTCGGCCGCAACCTGCGCCGCGAACGGCGTACTCTTGCGCGAACCACGGAAACCGGAACCACCGGAGGTCGCCCATCCCAGGGCGTTACCCTGACGATCGGTGATAGTCACAATGGTGTTGTTGAATGACGCATGAATATGGGCGATCCCATCGACCACATTCCTTTTGACCTTAACCTTCTTGCGCGTACGGCTTGTTGACGGATTAGCCATGTTAAATACCTGTTACCAGCAATTTGTTCATCGACGAATCGGGCGACGTGGGCCCTTTCGGGTGCGCGCATTGGTGCGGGTACGCTGACCACGCAACGGTAAGCCACGACGATGGCGCATACCACGGTAACAACCCAGATCCATGAGACGTTTGATATTCATGGACAGCGTGCGGCGCAGATCGCCTTCCACCGTGTACTTGCCAACCTCACCACGAATGGTTTCAATTTCCGACTCGGATAGATCTTTGATCTTCGCTTCCGGCTTGACGCCACTGGCGTCACAAATTTTCAGCGCCGTGGTACGGCCGATTCCGTAAATGGACGTCAGCGCGATTACCGCGTGCTTCTGTGGTGGAACGTTAATCCCGGCTATTCGAGCCATGAATCCTATCTCCTCAACGGGACCAACCGGTTGCGATTCACGAAACCCGCAACAATACCGGATTCAGTCCCTTATATCAATTTAAAACTGGGAATTTGCAGCCGATCAGCCCTGTCGCTGCTTGTGGCGGCCATCCTTGCAGATAACCCGTATCACACCCTTGCGACGGACAATTTTGCAATTACGACAAATGCGTTTTACTGAGGCACGTACTTTCATGGTTTCACCTATTATATTCTGGCCTAGGAGCCTGTCGGACTTAGGGACAATCTACTGCGCTGGTGGGAGAGCGGCCCAAATTCCCCTGATTTTTCGTTGCGTAGGTCCACTATGCTCCTCAAAATCATGACCATTTGTCCTCGCTCTCCCACCATGCTCGCTACGATCGCCTAAGTCCGACAGGCTCCTAGCGAAGCAGACCGGCGCGGCCGTGGCCCTTGAGATTGGCCTTTTTCATCAGCCCTTCATATTGGTGTGACATCATAAGCGACTGCACCTGGGCCATAAAGTCCATGACCACCACCACGATAATCAACAAGGATGTGCCGCCAAAATAGAAAGGCACATTCCAGTACAAAATCAAAAATTCAGGCAGCAAACAAACTGCGGTAATGTAAATAGCACCCGCCAGTGTCAGACGTGTCATCACACCATCAATATAGCGTGCGGTCTGTTCACCTGGCCGTATACCAGGTATAAAGGCACCCGATTTTTTCAGGTTGTCCGCCGTCTCCTTCGAATTGAAGACGATGGCGGTATAAAAAAAGCAGAAGAAAATGATCGCCAGTGCATAAAACAGTATATACAAAGGTTGCCCCGGGGACAGGGTGGAAGAGATATCCTTCAACCAGCCCATGCCCTCGTTACTGCCAAACCACTGCCCCGCCGTTGCCGGAAACAGAATAATACTGGAAGCGAAAATCGGCGGAATAACCCCGGCCATGTTCAGTTTCAACGGCAAATGGGTACTCTGGGCGGCGTACATTTTGCGACCCTGCTGCCGCTTGGCATAGTTCACGGTGATTCGCCGCTGACCACGCTCGACAAAGACGACAAATGCAGTTACTGCAAGCACCAGCGCAAACAGGAACAGGATACTCAGCGTATTCATCTCACCGGTACGCACCAGTTCCAGTGAACCACCAACAGCTGCCGGCAGACCGGCCACGATACCCGAGAATATGATAATTGAAATGCCGTTGCCGACACCGCGCTCGGTTACCTGCTCACCCAGCCACATCAGGAACAGGGTTCCCGTTACCAGACAGGCTACCGACGAAATCACAAACGGCAGGCCTTGTAAAACAACCAGGGGCTGTGCGCCCACCACCTGCCCCTGCAGGGCCGTCGAAATACCAATCGCCTGAAAGGTTGCCAGTACCACGGTAGCGTAACGCGTGTACTGGGTAATCCTGTGCCTTCCGGCTTCACCTTCCTTCTTGATCTGTTCCAGCGCCGGCACGGTATAGGACAGCAACTGCATGATAATCGACGCCGAAATGTACGGCATAATGCCGAGGGCGAACAGTGACAATCGACTCAGCGCACCACCCGAGAACATATTGAACATGTCCAGGATGGTCCCTTTCTGCTGCTCGACCAACACCTCCAGAACGTGGGGATCGATTCCCGGCAGCGGTATAAAAGACCCTATGCGAAAAACAAGGATCGCGCCCAGCACAAACAGGATGCGATGACGCAACTCTGTGAGTTTACCCAGATCGCCGAGTCCTCCGCTTAGACCTGAACCAGCACCAGCCATTAGTGAGACACCCGCTTATTCCTCGATCTTGCCGCCGGCCGCTTCAATCGCCGCGCGTGCGCCTTTACTTACGCCAATGCCACGAACAGTCATGGCCTTGCTGATTTCACCCGATGCCACGACCTTGGCATACAGGGTGCGCTGTTTAATGACACCCACCGCCTTCAGGGCAGCCAGATCAACGGCATCACCGTCAACCAGTTGCAGTTCGTTCAGGCGTACTTCCTCGCTCACGCGGGATTTTCGTGACGTAAAACCGACCTTGGGCAGTCGACGCTGCAAGGGCATCTGACCACCTTCAAAACCGACCTTGTGAAAACCACCTGAACGGGATTTCTGGCCTTTGTGTCCACGCCCACCGGTCTTGCCCAGACCCGAACCAATGCCGCGCCCGCGGCGCTTACCAGACGGCCTGCTGCCCGCTGCCGGGCTTAATGTATTCAGTCGCATGTTATGCTTCCTCTACCTGGAGCAAGTAGGATACTTTGTTGATCATGCCGCGGTTTTCGGGCGTATCTATTACTTCAACGCTGTGACCGATACGGCGCAGACCCAGACCAAGCACACAGGCCTTGTGCGATTTCAATCGACCGCTGGCGCTTTTAAGCAGAATCACTCTTAATTTCTTGTCAGTCATGCTTTACTCCAGGATCTCTTCGACCTTTTTACCACGCTTGGCGGCAACCGTTTCCGGCGAACTCATTGAAGCCAGCCCTTCCATGGTTGCCCGCACCACATTAATCGGGTTGTTGGTGCCGATGCACTTGGCCAGCACATCACGAACACCGACCACTTCAAACACGGCGCGCATGGCACCACCGGCAATGATGCCGGTACCTTCAGAAGCAGGCTGCATATACACCTTGGCGGCACCAAAGCGAGCAGTAATCGGATACTGCAGAGTACCGTCTTTCAAGGCCACCTGCTGCATGTTCTTGCGCGCATTCTCCATTGCTTTCTGGATTGCAACCGGTACTTCGCGCGCTTTTCCGCGTCCAAAACCGACCTTGCCCTCTCCATCACCTACCACAGTAAGCGCTGCAAAGCCGAATTGGCGACCACCCTTTACCACCTTGGCGACACGGTTAATACCGATCAACTTTTCCTGCAGACCGTCCGAATTCATCTGGTTATCGACATGCGCCATAGTGCAAACCCTTATTTAGAATTCCAGACCGGTTTCACGCGCGGCATCTGCCAGCGCCTTAACACGGCCGTGATATTTGAAACCGGAACGGTCGAAAGCCACGGCAGTAACACCAATTGCCTTGGCCCTCTCAGCCACAGCCTTGCCGATTGCGGCGGCCGCGGCGGTATTCCCGGTACCCTTCATGTCCTTGCGCAACTCACTGTCAAGAGTCGATGCGCTCGCCAGCACCTTGTCCCCGGAGCCATCGATAAGCTGCGCATAAATATGACGCGGCGTACGATGGATACACAGGCGAGGTCTGCCCAGTTCGTGGATCCTGGCGCGGGTCTTTCTCGCGCGGCGCTTTCGTGATGCCTTCTTGTCCATACCGATACCTTTATTTCTTTTTGGCTTCCTTACGCACAATGATTTCATCGGCGTACTTCACACCCTTACCCTTGTAGGGCTCCGGTGGACGATAGGCGCGGATTTCCGCCGCAACCTGCCCGACCCTTTGCTTATCCACACCCTTGACCACGACTTCAGTCTGGCTGGGGGTCTCGACGGTAATTCCCTCGGGCACCGGATAATCCACCGGGTGGGAAAACCCCAGGGTCAGATTCAATTTCTGGCCCTGAGCCTGGGCACGGTATCCCACGCCAACCAGTTGGAGCTTCTTCTCAAACCCCTCACTGACACCTGTAACCATATTGCTCACCAGGGCACGCATCGTTCCCGCCAGGGCCATGGAGATTTTGGAACCATCTTTAGGCGCAAAACGCAAAACCTTGTCATCCTGTCTGATATCCACAGAACTGTGTACATCGTGCTGCAGTGATCCTTTGGCGCCTTTGACTGTTACCGCCTGACCGTCGATTTTGATTTCGACGCCGGATGGCAATTCAACCGCTTGTTTTGCAACTCTGGACATGACTTGTACTCATCAAGATACGTAGCACAACACTTCGCCACCTTCGCCGGCAGCGCGTGCAGCTCGATCACTCATAACACCCTTGGAAGTCGATACAATCGCAACTCCCAGGCCACCCTGCACTTTAGGCAGTTCGTCATTTGATTTATAGATGCGCAAACCAGGTCGACTGACACGCTTGAGATTGTCAATGACCGGCCGACCGTCATAGTACTTGAGACCGACACTCATAAGCGGTTTACCTGACTCGTCGCTGACCTGAAAATCAGCAATATAACCTTCGTCCTTCAGTACCTGCGCGATGGACTGTTTCAATTTCGAAGCCGGCATGGACACCGAAATTTTGCCCGCACGCTGGCCATTTCGAATTCGGGTCAGCATATCGGCGATGGGATCCGTCATCATAGTTTACGTACCTCTAATCTGTCTGTGCTGCTACCAGCTGGCCTTCACCAAACCCGGAATATCACCCTGCATGGCGTGCTCGCGCAACTTGTTGCGGGACAGACCAAACTTGCGGTAATAGCCGTGCGGGCGCCCGGTCAGGCGGCAGCGATTACGCTGACGGCACGGACTGGCATTGCGCGGAAGCGCCTGTAACTTCAACTGGGCATCGTAGCGCTCTTCATCCGAGCGACTCACATCGCCGATAATCGCCTTAAGCTCGGCACGCTTCTTCGTGTATTTCTTTACCGTTTTGGCGCGCTTGATTTCTCGCTGGATCATGGAAGTCTTTGCCATGGTATTCCGGTCCTCAGTTCTTGAACGGGAAGTTAAACGCGGCCAACAATGCGCGTCCTTCCTCATCAGTCTTGGCGCTGGTGGTAATATTGATATCCATACCACGCAACACATCAATCTTGTCGTAGTCCACTTCCGGGAAAATGATCTGCTCGTGGATACCCATATTGTAATTGCCGCGACCATCAAAGGCCTTTGGACTCATACCACGGAAGTCACGAATTCGCGGTATCGCTATATTGACGAGGCGATCCAGAAACTCGTACATACGCTCCCGGCGTAGCGTCACTTTGCAGCCGATAGGCCATCCTTCACGAACCTTGAAACCGGCAACAGACTTGCGCGCCTTACGGACGATGGCCTTCTGGCCGGCGATTTTTTCCATATCGCCGACGGCGTTATCCATCACCTTACGGTCACCGATCGCTTCGCCCACACCCATGTTGAGGGTGATCTTGGTAATACGCGGCACTTCCATCACGTTTTTATAGTCAAACTGCTCCTGGAGCTTTTTGACAACTTCATCGCGATACTGATTTTGTAACCTGGACATTTCAGCCACTCACTCTCATACGTCCACAACTTCGTTGGTGGACTTGAAAACACGCACCTTGCGACCATCTTCCAGAATCTTGAATCCTACACGGTCACCCTTCTTGGTCTGCGGGTTGTACAGCATGACATTGGATACGTCGATGGGCATCTCCTTTTCAATAATGCCACCACCGATCCCGGCCTGCGGATTCGGCTTGGTGTGCTTCTTGACTATATTCACGTTTTCCACCACCAGCCTACCGACTTCCGGCAGTACACGAAGAACCGTACCGCGTTTACCGCTGTCTTTGCCGACCTTGACGACGACATCGTCACCTTTACTAATCTTGTGCATAGTCCTGACTCCCGCCTAGAGCACTTCCGGCGCCAGCGAAATAATCTTCATAAAGCGTTCACCACGAAGTTCACGCGTGACCGGTCCGAAAATGCGGGTACCGATGGGTTCCAGTTTAGTATTCAGCAACACTGCTGCGTTACCATCAAAACGTATCAGGGAACCGTCGGGCCGGCGTACACCCTTGGCGGTACGGACGACCACTGCATTATAGACCTCGCCCTTCTTAACCTTGCCGCGGGGAATTGCTTCTTTGACGCTGACCTTAATGATGTCCCCGATATTCGCATAACGGCGGTGCGATCCACCCAGCACTTTGATGCACTGCAGCCGGCGCGCTCCACTGTTGTCCGCGACATCTAATTTTGATTGCATCTGGATCATGACTTAATTCCTGTTCACGAAGTTCTTGCGATCAATCAGCCCGCAGGCCGATTCACAACTTCCAGCAGCATCCAGGACTTGGTCTTGGACATTGGTCGACATTGCTGAATGGTCACCGTATCACCCTGCCTGCACTCATTGTTTGCATCATGCACGTGCATCCTGGTAGAACGACGGATGTACTTCCCGTACAGGGGATGGCGAACCTTACGTTCAACCATCACTACTGCGCTCTTATCCATTTTGTCGCTGACGACCTGGCCGGTCAGGGTACGGACCAGTTTGCTCTCTTCACTCATGCCGCTTCCCCTGTTTTCGTTTTCGCTTTCTCATTCAGTACCGTTTTTATGCGGGCAATATTGCGACGCACTTTCTTGACCTGATCCGGCCGGCTCAACTGGCCTGTGCCTTTCTGCATGCGCAGGTTGAACTGCTCGCGCAGCAGTGTATCCAGCTCAAGCTCCAGCTCGGCAATCGTTTTCTGTCGAAGGTCGTTTGCACTCATCACATCACCGTCCGTGTCACGAATGCGGTTTGCACCGGAAGTTTGGCCGCCGCCAGCTTGAAGGCCTCACGTGCCAGCTCTTCCGATACTCCTTCTATCTCATAGATAACGCGACCGGGCTGAATCTTGGCCACCCAGTACTCGACATTACCCTTACCTTTACCCTGACGAACTTCAATGGGCTTCTTGGTGACAGGCACATCCGGAAACACACGAATCCACAATTTACCGCCACGCTTGACACTACGCGTGATCGCACGCCGTGCAGCTTCTATCTGCCGCGCAGTTATCTGTCCACGCGTCGTTGATTTCAACGCAAACTCACCGAAGCTGACTTTGTTTCCGCTATTGGCCAGACCACGGTTGCGGCCTTTTTGCTGTTTGCGGAATTTGGTTCTCTTGGGCTGTAACATGACTCGCGATTCCCTTATTTACCGGCGGCTGTTTTCTTGGCAGCCTCTGGCTCGACATTCTGTTCGTCGCGGTCCAGGATTTCACCTTTGAATACCCAGACCTTTACACCGATCACCCCGTAGGTAGTGCTGGCTTCAGTAAAGCCGTAATCGATATCGGCGCGCAGGGTATGCAGGGGCACACGGCCTTCCCGGTACCATTCAGTGCGGGCTATCTCTGCGCCGTTAAGACGTCCTGCAACCATAATCTTGATACCCTGCGCACCCAGCCGCATGGCGTTGCCGACGGCGCGCTTCATGGCACGGCGGAACATAATGCGTCGTTCAAGCTGCTGAGCGACACTTTCCGCAACCAGCTGCGCCTCGATTTCCGGCTTGCGAACTTCTTCTATATTGATGTGCACCGGCATGCCCATCTTGCGCGACACTTCGGCACGTAAACGTTCTATATCCTCGCCCTTCTTGCCGATCACAATGCCTGGCCGTGCAGTATGGATGGTAATCGCTGCATTGTTTGCCGGCCGTTCGATATTGATACGGCTGACAGACGCATGCTTCAACTTGTTCTTGATGAAGGCCCGGGTTTGCAGATCCAGATTGAGGAAATCTGCATACTGGTCCGAGCCCGCATACCAGGTCGACGTCCAGTCTTTGACGATGCCGAGGCGAATACCTATTGGATGTACTTTCTGGCCCATGCCGTACTCTCTTTATCTCTACGCTTGGATTACTGTTCAGCAACAGTAATCTGGATATGACTCGTGCGCTTCAGAATCTGGTTAGCGCGGCCTTTGGCTCGTGCATTCCAGCGCTTGAGGGTCGGACCCTCGTTTACACAAATCACAGATACTTTCAGCTCATCGACATCCGCACCTTCGTTATGTTCAGCATTGGCAATCGCTGACTCCAGCACCTTGCGAACTATCTGGGCCGACTTCTTCTGACTGAAAGTCAAAACTTCCAGCGCACGCTCAACCGGCAAACCCCGGACCTGATCAGCAACCAGGCGGCATTTCTGTGCAGAAATGTGCGCATGACTCAATTTGGCACTCGCTTGCATACGTCGATACCTTTACTTGGATTTCCTGTCAGCCGCATGCCCCTTGAAGGTGCGGGTCACAGCGAATTCACCCAGTTTGTGGCCGACCATGTTCTCGTTGATCAAAATCGGAACATGCTGGCGGCCGTTGTGCACCGCGATGGTCAGGCCAACCATGTCCGGCAACACCATGGAACGGCGTGACCAGGTTTTGATCGGCTTACGGCTGTTTATGCTCACTGCCTCATCGACCTTCTTCATCAGATGAAGATCAATAAAGGGTCCTTTTTTGACGGAACGCGGCACGGTCTCTAACCTCTATCGTTACTTCTGGTTGCGACGACGCACAATCATGTTATCAGTGCGTTTGTTCTTACGGGTCTTGTAGCCCTTGGTCGGACTACCCCAGGGTGATACCGGATGACGGCCACCGGAGGTACGGCCTTCACCACCACCATGCGGATGGTCAACCGGGTTCATAGCGACACCACGAACTGTCGGACGCACACCCCGCCAACGTGTTGCGCCCGCCTTACCCAAAGAACGCAGATTATGTTCGGAGTTACCCACCTCTCCGATCGTAGCCCGGCAATCCACCGGTACTTTACGCATTTCACCGGAGCGAAGTCGCAGTGTTGCATGCGCACCCTCTCGAGCGACCAGCTGCACACCACAGCCGGCGCTGCGGGCGATCTGCCCACCTTTACCCGGCTTCAGTTCAATATTATGAATCACGGTACCCAGTGGGATGTTACGCAGCGGCAAAGCATTACCCGGTTTGATCGGTGCTTCGCTGCCGTTATGGATTTCAACACCGGCAGTTACACCACGAGGTGCCAGTATGTAACGGCGTTCGCCGTCTGCGTACAGAACCAGCGCAATATGTGCACTGCGATTCGGATCGTATTCAAGGTGCTCTACACGACCTGGCACACCGTCTTTATTGCGCTTGAAATCTATAACACGATAGCGCTGGCGATGGCCACCACCACGATGGCGGGTGGTAATTCGACCCTTGTTGTTGCGCCCGCCATTTTTGGTCTTTTTCTCGACCAACGGTGCATAGGGCTCACCCTTGTGTAACTCAGCCCCTACAACCGTGACGACAAAACGACGCCCGGGAGAAGTTGGTTTTGACTTAACAATAGCCATTACTCTGCGCCCACAAAATCGATATCGGAACCTTCGGCCAGCGTGACGTACGCCTTTTTCCAGTCTGAACGACGACCCATGGTTTGACCGAAACGTTTAATCTTACCTTTAACATTGCTTACCTGAACCCGGGTTACGGTCACGTCAAACATCTTCTCGACCGCCTTGCGAATTTCGGGCTTGCTGGCATCCGGCAGCACCTTGAACACCATCTGTTTGCTTTGATCGGCAACGCGCGTACTCTTTTCAGAGACCACCGGGCCGATCAGTATTCTGCTCAAACGCTCGTTGTTCATGCGAGCTTCTCCTCAAACTGGCGTAGCGCGCCAACAGTGATCAGCACCTTATCGAAAGCCAGCAGACTGACAGGGTTTGCGATAGCGGTGTCAACCACATCCACCTTGTTCAGGTTACGCGCCGCCAGGTACAGATTTTCGTCCGGGTCGTCGTGTACGATCAGGACATTATCCAGATCCAGTTTATTCAGATTGCCGACCAGCTCTTTGGTTTTCGGAGCTTGTAGAGCAAAGTCCTCTACCACCAGCAGGCGATCCTGACGAACCAGCTCGGATAAAATCGATCGAATGGCCGCCCGGTACGCTTTCTTGTTGACCTTTTGCGAATAATCGCGCGTGGTCGCAGCAAAGGCTCTACCACCGCCTCTCCAGATCGGGCTGCGGATTGTACCAGCTCTTGCACGCCCCGTCCCCTTCTGACGCCAGGGTTTTGCGCCGCCGCCACGAACCGCGGCACGATTCTTCTGCGCGTGGGTACCGGCACGGCCGGCTGCCATGAAAGCGACAACGACCTGATGAACCAGCGTTTCGTTAAAATCCTGTCCGAACACGGCATCTGCAACATCCATGCTTGAACCACCATGCATATTAATGTTCATGTCAGACTCCCCTATCAAGCCTTGACCGCCGGCGTGACGATCACGTCCCCACCGCGGGCTCCGGGCACAGCACCCTTGACCAGTAGCAGATTACGTTCAGCGTCTACCCGAACGACCTCAAGATTCTGGATGGTGCGTCGCACGTTCCCCATATGCCCGGCCATTTTCTTACCCTTGAACACACGACCAGGTGTCTGGCACTGGCCAATCGAGCCGGGTGCGCGGTGGGAGATCGAGTTACCGTGCGTAGCATCCTGCATATGAAAGTTGTGTCGTTTGACCCCACCGGCAAAACCTTTACCAATGGTGGTGCCGGCGATATCGACTTTTTGACCGGCTTCGAAAATATCCACGCCGAGCTGTTTGCCAACTTCGATATCATCACCTTCACCATCTGCAAGGCGGAATTCCCACAGACCGCGACCGGCTTCAGTCCCGGCTTTGGCATAGTGTCCGGCCATCGCCTTGGTGACCCTTGAGGCACGACGCACCCCGGTCGTGACCTGGAAAGCACGATATCCGTCGTCGTCCCGTGATCTTAACTGGGTGACACGATTCGGCTCGACTTCCAGCACGGTGACAGAAATAGAGGCGCCGTCATCGGTGAAGATGCGCGTCATACCAGCTTTTTTACCAATTATTCCGATTGCCATTTTCGTTTCCTCGGCAAAGCGTAAACGCCAGCGATTCTTGCCTCAGTTCAGTTTAATTTGCACGTCAACGCCGGCCGCAAGGTCGAGCTTCATGAGCGCATCAACGGTTTTATCTGTGGGATCCACAATGTCCATAAGACGTTTGTGGGTACGGATTTCGTATTGATCGCGCGCGTCCTTGTTGACGTGCGGCGAAATCAATATGGTGAACCGCTCCTTTTTTGTGGGTAACGGAATCGGACCACGCACCTGCGCACCGGTGCGGCGTGCAGTTTCCACTATTTCGCGCGCCGATTGATCGATGAGACGATGATCGTAAGCTTTCAGCCGGATTCGAATTCTTTGATTTGCCATATCAACCTCAAAAGAACAGGGGCGACATGCGATTCGCCCCCATTATTTCCATAATTACTCGATAATCTTTGACACCACGCCGGCGCCGACAGTACGGCCACCCTCACGT
>CBFDBP010000040.1:0-17456 GCA_965603065.1 uncultured Gammaproteobacteria bacterium | reverse complement strand
TACACACTGAACTTCGGCCCCCAGCATCCCGCGGCACACGGTGTGTTGCGCATGGTGCTGGAACTGGATGGCGAAACGGTGCAACGCGCCGACCCGCATATCGGCCTGTTGCATCGCGCTACAGAAAAGCTGGTTGAAAGCAAGCCCTATAACCAGAGCATCGGTTACATGGACCGGCTCGATTATGTCTCCATGATGTGCAATGAACACGGTTACGTCATGGCCATCGAGAAGCTGTTGGGTGTCGAGGTACCGGTTCGTGCCCAGTATATTCGTGTGATGTTCGATGAGATCACCCGCATTCTGAATCACCTGTTGTGGCTGGGAGCGCACGGGCTCGACATCGGTGCGATGACGATTTTCCTGTATACCTTCCGTGAGCGCGAAGACCTGATGGATGTCTACGAGGCGGTATCCGGCGCGCGCCTGCATGCGACTTACTATCGCCCCGGTGGTGTGTACCGTGATCTGCCGGACCGCATGCCTCAATACCAGGTGTCCAGGTGGCACGGCCAGAAAGACGTGGATCGGCTGAACAGCAACCGTCACGGTTCTGTGCTGGATTTCATAGAGGATTTCAGCGAGCGTTTCCCGGCCTGTGTCGATGAATACGAAACCCTGCTGACCGACAATCGTATCTGGAAGCAGCGTACCGTGGGCATCGGTGTGGTGACGCCTGAGCGCGCTAAACAGCTCGGATTGACCGGTCCCATGATCCGAGGTTCCGGTATTGCCTGGGATCTGCGCAAGAAGCAGCCCTATGAAGTTTATGACAAGCTGGATTTCGATATCCCGGTTGGTGTAAACGGTGATAGCTATGACCGTTACCTGGTGCGCGTTGAGGAAATGCGCCAGTCCAACCGCATCATCAAACAGTGCGTCGACTGGCTGCGCAAGAATCCCGGCCCGGTGATGGTAGGCGACTACAAGGTGGCGCCTCCGGCACGCGAAGAAATGAAAGCGGACATGGAAGCGATGATCCACCACTTCAAATTATTTACCGAGGGTTATTGTGTCCCGGAAGGCGAAGTTTATACCGCGCTGGAACACCCCAAGGGCGAATTCGGTGTCTACCTGATTTCCGATGGCGCCAACAAACCGTATCGCGTAAAGATCCGTGCACCGGGTTTTGCCCACATGGCGGCCATGGACGAAATGGCGCGTGGCCACATGCTGGCCGATGTGGTGACCATCATCGGCACCATGGACATCGTGTTTGGTGAGGTTGATCGTTGAGAGCAAGCGCAGTGGTGAAATTGATAGAGTGCAAAAGATGACAGCGGCAGAACAGAAAACAGAGCGCTATGAAATACCCGCCGAGATCAGGACCGAGATTGATCACTGGCTGGCCAAGTATCCGGTCGACCAGAAGCAGTCGGCGGTATTGTCGGCGCTGCACGCTATACAGCACCGTGAAGGTTATGTGACGCTGCCGCAGATGAACGCGGTCGCCGCGTACCTCGATATGCCGCCGGTATCGGTTTATGAGGTGTCGTCGTTCTATTCGATGATCGAGACTCAGCCGGTAGGCCGCAACACGGTGGCTTTCTGCAACAATATTTCCTGCATGCTGTGCGGTGCCGATGAACTCATCGATTACGTGGAAAGCAAACTGGGCATCAAGCTGGGCGAGAGCACGCCGGATGGCCGCATTTTTCTCAAAGCCGAAGAGGAATGCCTGGCGGCGTGCGTAGGTGCACCCATGATGGCGGTAAACGGCCACTATCACGAGAATCTGACCATCGAAAAGCTGGATCGGATTCTGGACGGTCTGGAGTAAGGCATGACAAACCAGGTCTGTTTTACAACACTGCAATTTGATGAACCCTGGACACTTGAGAACTATCTCAAGACCGGGGGTTATGATGCCTGGAAAAAGATCCTCGCGGAGAAGACCTCACCCGAAGAGATCATCGCAGAAGTCAAGAGTTCCGCCTTGCGTGGCCGCGGCGGTGCAGGCTTTCCGACCGGCCTGAAGTGGAGTTTCATGCCGCGTACCGCACCGGGCCAGAAGTACATAGTCTGTAATTCAGATGAATCCGAACCAGGCACCTGCAAGGACCGCGATATTATCCGTTACAATCCGCACGCACTGATCGAAGGCATGGCGATTGCCGGTTATTCCATGGGTGCGACAGTGGGTTATAACTACATGCGTGGCGAATTTCATCACGAGCCTTACGAGCGTTTTGAACAGGCTTTGCAGGAAGCTTATCAGGCCGGTTTGCTGGGCAGGAATCTGCAAGGTTCGGGTATCGATTTCGATTTATACAGTCACCTGGGTGCGGGTGCCTATATCTGCGGTGAGGAAACCGCCTTGTTGAATTCGCTGGAAGGGAAAAAGGGCCAGCCGCGTTTCAAACCGCCGTTCCCGGCCAACTTCGGTTTATACGGCAAGCCTACCACTGTCAATAACACCGAAAGCCTGGCATCGGTCCCCGCTATTATGCGTAACGGTGGCGAGTGGTTCCTGAACCTGGGCAGACCCAACAACGGCGGTGAGAAAATCTGGTGTGTATCCGGTCATGTCAACAAGCCGGGTAACTATGAGATACCGCTCGGTGCACCGTTCAAGGACCTGCTCGAACTGGCCGGCGGTGTGCGTGACGGTCATCAACTCAAGGCGGTGATCCCCGGTGGTTGTTCCATGCCGGTGATGCCCGCTGATGTCATCATGGCAACCGACCTGGATTACGATTCTCTGTCCAAGGCAGGTTCAGCACTCGGTTCGGCGGGTATGATCGTCATGGACGATTCCACCTGCATGGTGAAGGCCCTGATGCGCATTTCGCGATTCTATTATGCTGAATCCTGCGGTCAGTGTACGCCGTGCCGCGAAGGTTGTGGCTGGATGTACCGCGTGATCAAACGCATCGAAGAAGGGCGGGGCAGCATGGAAGACATCGATCTTCTGGAGAGCGCGGCGGGCCAGATTGAAGGGTACACCATCTGCGCATTCGGCGATGCCGCCGCCTGGCCGGTGCAGAGTTTCCTCAAGCATTTCCGTCACGAGTTTGAATATCACGTCGAACACAAGAACTGTATGCCCGGCACCAGCAGCCACCGTGCCGGTGGATCGACGGGAGCCGCCGCATGAGTGCCAAGCCGGACACCGTGGCTGATGACATGCTGACTGTCGAAATTGACGGTACAGAGTATCAGGCGCGCAAAGGCTCGATGATTATCGAGGTGACCGATGAGAACGGTATCACTGTACCGCGCTTCTGCTATCACAAGAAACTGCCGGTAGCCGCCAACTGCCGCATGTGCATGGTGGAAGTGGAAAAGGCGCCCAAGCCCATGCCGGCCTGCGCGACGCCGGTGATGGATGGCATGAAGATCAGCACCCGTTCCGACTATGCGAAAAATGCGCAGCGTGCGGTGATGGAATTCCTGCTCATCAACCACCCGCTGGATTGCCCGATCTGCGACCAGGGCGGAGAATGTGAATTACAGGATGTCGCGCTGGAATACGGCCGCGGTGTCTCCCGCTTCAGCGAAAAGAAAAGGGTCGTCAGGGACAAGGATTTTGGCGCCCTGATTGCCTCCGATATGACGCGTTGTATTCATTGCACGCGTTGTGTGCGTTTCCTGCAGCACATTGCCGGTTTCAAGGAAATGGGTGGCATGGGCCGTGGTGAGAATGTGGAGATCGGCACCTACATCCAGCACAACATCGAATCCGAACTGTCCGGTAACATCATCGATGTCTGCCCGGTCGGCGCGCTGACCTCCAAGCCGTTCCGCTTTACCGCACGCGCCTGGGAAATGGAGCAGACCGCCTCGATAGCGGCGCATGATTGTGTCGGTTCCAACCTGTATCTGCACACGCGCCGTGGCAAGCTGATGCGTGCCGTTCCCAGGGAAAATGAGGCTATCAATGAAGTCTGGTTATCGGACCGTGACCGTTTCGCCTACCTGGGTGTGAACAGCGCCGATCGCCTCGAACAGCCGATGATCAAGAAAGTCAGCGGCTGGCAGGCGGTCGAATGGGAAGAAGCCCTGCACGTTGTGGCGCAGGCCTTCCGCGATCGCGTCGAAACTCAGGGCGCTGATCAGTTGGGGGTTCTGGTGTCGCCCAGTGCCACACTGGAAGAACAGGTCCTGGTGAACCGGCTTGCCGAGGGCCTTGGTGTCAGCAATATCGATCATCGTCTGCGCCAGACCGATTTCAGTGGCCAGCAGGATCAGCCGTTGTTCCCGTTCCTGGGGCAGAGCATCGCGGAGCTTGAAAACGTCGATGCCGCCCTGATCGTTGGCGGAAACCCGCGCAAGGACCAGCCAATCATCGGGCACCGTTTGCGCAAGGCGGCCAAGGCGGGCGCCAGCGTGATGTTTATCAATTCCGTCGATTTCGCTTGCACGTTCAAAGCAGCACACAAAGCCATTGTGGCTCCGAACCGGCTGGTTCAGTCGCTGGCCGGTGTGGCGGCAGCGCTGCTGCAGAGCAAAAAGGCGCGTGCCCCGCAGGCGCTGCAATCGGTGATCGATCAGACATTGCCCGATGCCACCGAGCAGGCCATGGCGTCTGCCTTGAGTGAAGCGGGGCAGGCCACCGTACTTCTCGGTCTGGGTGCCGGCATGCATCCGGCTTTTTCCACCATGCGTGCGCTGGCGGTACTGATTGCCGAGCTGAGTGGTGCGAAACTGGGTTTTCTGTCTGATGGTGCCAACAGTGCCGGTGCCTGCCTGGCCGGCGTATTACCCCATCGTACGGCCAGTGCTCAGACCCGAGAAAACCCCGGCTTGAATGCTGCACAGATGATCGATCAGCCACTGAAAAACTATCTGTTGCTTGGTATCGAGCCGGAATTTGATTGTGCCAATGGCGCCCGGGCACTGGCCGCGATGCAGCAGGCCGAGCTGGTCGTCGCCTTGACGCCTTATATAACGGAGCGCATGCGCGAGTACGCTGATGTATTGCTGCCGATGAACTGTTTCTCCGAAACTTCGGGCACCTTTGTGAACTGCGAAGGCCGCTGGCAGAGCTTTGCCGCCGTATCGCGTGCACCGGCCGGCAGCCGGCCCGGCTGGAAGGTGTTACGCGTTCTGGGTAATCTGCTCGAGCTGGACGGATTCGACCAGACCTCTTCGCAACAGGTTCGTGATTCTCTGAGCCAGATGATCGGTGATGTCACCGTTAATAATACGCACTGTGGTGAGTTTGTCGGTTACCTGGAAAGCGGCGGCGGTTTGCAGCGCATTGATTATTTGCCCATGTACGCCGTCGACAGCATGGTTCGCCGCGCCACCGCTCTGCAGAAGACGCCCGATGCCGATGTCGCCAGTGTCAGTCTGAATCCTGCCGATGCTTCCCGACTGGGCCTGTCGGACGGTGACAAGGCGGTGGTGCTGCAGGGTGACGAGGATGCAGATATGGATGTCGTTGTGACTGACAGTATCGCCGAAGGCTCGGCGCTGATCTCGCAGGCCATCGAAACAACACTTGAACTCGGCGCACCGTTCGGTTCGGTACAGATTAAGAAGGCATCATGACTGAGACCACCTCACTCATCGACTGGATTATTACCGGCGGGATTATTCTGGCCAAGATTCTCATCATCGTAGTGCCGTTGATGCTCTGTGTCGCCTACCTGACGTATGCCGAGCGCAAGATCATCGGTTATATGCAGCTACGGATCGGTCCCAACCGGGTAGGGCCGCGAGGCTGGTTGCAACCCATTGCGGACGCGGTCAAGTTGATGTTCAAGGAAGTCATCATTCCCGCCAAGTCCAATCATTACCTGTTTGTCATTGCCCCCACCCTGGCGATTGGACCAGCGTTGGCGGCGTGGGCGGTTATCCCCTTTGATGACGGTTTGGTGCTGGCTGATGTGGATGCCAGCCTGCTCTATATCCTGGCGCTGACTTCTGTCGGGGTCTACGGTGTCATCATTGCCGGTTGGGCGTCTAACTCCAAATATGCCTTCATCAGTACCATGCGCAGCGCTGCGCAGATCGTGTCCTATGAGATCGCCATGGGTTTCGCTCTGGTCGGTGTGCTGATGGCAGCAGGCAGCATCAACCTCGGCGATATCGTGTTGGCACAGCAGGGTAGTCTGCTGCACTGGTACTGGCTGCCCTTGCTGCCCCTGTTCGTGATCTATTTTATATCCGGCGTTGCTGAAACCAACCGTGCGCCATTTGACGTGGCGGAGGGTGAATCCGAGATCGTCGCCGGTTTTCACGTGGAGTATTCGGGCATGGCGTTTGCCGTGTTCTTCCTCGCTGAATACGCCAATATGATTTTGATCGCAACCCTGGCGGCGCTGCTGTTCATGGGCGGCTGGCTTTCGCCGTTTGAGGGCATCCCGCTGCTGGAGCCGATGTTTGACTGGGTACCGGGCATGCTGTGGCTGATCGCGAAAACGGCCTTGTTCCTGTTGCTTTTTCTCTGGTTTCGCGCCACCTTCCCGCGTTACCGCTATGACCAGATCATGCGTCTGGGCTGGAAGGTGTTTATTCCGCTGACCATTGTCTGGCTGGTGGTGGAAGGTGCTGCCGTCGTGGGTGGCCTCGGTCCCTGGTTCGATTGAGCGTAATAGCATGCAAGCGATAAAGCACTATGTAAAAAGTCTGCTGCTCTGGGAACTGCTCAAGGGCATGCAGCTGACCGGGAAACACCTGTTTTCGAAAAAGATCACCGTGCAGTACCCGGAAGAAAAAACACCGCAGTCGCCCCGCTTCCGCGGTCTGCATGCCTTGCGCCGTTATCCGAATGGTGAAGAACGCTGCATCGCCTGTAAACTGTGCGAGGCTGTCTGTCCGGCGCTGGCGATCACCATCGAAGCCGAACCGCGCGACGACGGCACGCGCCGTACCACGCGTTACGACATCGATCTGTTTAAATGTATCTACTGTGGATTCTGTGAGGAGTCCTGCCCGGTGGATTCCATCGTGGAAACGCGCGTGTACGAATATCACTTCGAAAACCGTGGTGAGAACATCATGACCAAGGAAAAACTGCTGGCCATCGGTGACAAGTACGAAGAGCAGATTGCAGCCGATCGGGCAGCAGATGCACCTTACAGGTAGTGTTAACAGGCCCTAAATAGAATGGCATTTGATAAGCTTGTTTTTTATGTGTTAGCGGCAATCCTGGTGTTTGCCGCCACGCGGGTCATTACCGTACGCAACCCGGTGCACGCTGCACTTCACCTGGTGCTGGCCTTCTTCACCTGCGCCGGGCTGTGGCTGTTGCTGGAAGCCGAGTTCCTGGCGATCACGCTGGTGCTGGTTTACGTGGGTGCCGTCATGGTGCTGTTCCTGTTTGTGGTGATGATGCTGGATATCAACACCGCACCGCTCAGGGAAGGTTTTATGCGCTACCTGCCGGTGGGGTTGACGGTAGCAGCCCTGATGATTCTTGAAATGTACCTGGTGCTGCGCAGCAAGTACTTCGATGCCGAGAGCATGCCCGCGCCGGCACGGCATGCCGCGGATTACAGTAACACCCGCGAGCTGGGCAGTGTGCTGTACACCGATTATGTCTATGCATTCGAAATTGCCTCCGTCATTCTTGTCGTGGCAATTATTGCAGCTATCGCCCTGACGCTGCGCAAGCGGCCGGAGACCAAAATGCAGAACCCCGCCGAGCAGGTCAAGGTGCGGAGTACGGACCGTGTACGGCTTGTGAAAATGAAGGCGGAGAAACGTCCAGATAGTTAACCACATGCCCCAGGGCACCCTCTCTCGCCTGACGGCGATTCACCTTGAAGGACACGAAGGGCACGAAGGAGATCAAGGGAATGATCGAAGAGGAAAGGGTAGGGAAGCTGGTACTGGGGTGTGCTATGAGAGTGCACAGCCAGTTAGGGCCTGGTTTGCTGGAAAGCGCATATGAAGCTTGCCTTTTCTACGAACTTGTAAAGGAAAGGCTCTCGGTCAAAAGGCAGCTTAAAATGCCGGTTCGATACGGTGAGCTGGAGATAGAAGCAGGATACAGAGTGGATTTGTTGATAAATGAATGTGTTGTGATTGAGTTAAAAGCTGTTGAAAGTTGTAAACCATTACATTTCGCTCAGCTGCTCAGTTACCTGAGACTTGGTGGGTATAGATTAGGTTACTTATTAAATTTTAACGTCGAACACATGCGTAATGGCATAAAGAGAATCGTAAATTGAATTTCCTTCGTGCCCTTTGTGTCCTTCGTGGTGAATGCTAATGGTTTTATCTGATTTTCTGATTTTGGGTGCGGTGTTGTTCGGGCTGAGTGTGGCCGGGATTTTCATTAACCGCAAGAACGTGATTATTCTGTTGATGGCCATCGAACTGATGTTGCTGGCCGTCAATATGAACTTCATCGCGTTTTCATATTTTCTCGGCGATATCTCCGGTCAGGTGTTCGTGTTCTTTATCCTGACGGTGGCAGCGGCCGAAGCGGCAATCGGGCTGGCGATTCTGGTCGTGCTGTTCCGTAACCGCCAGACGATCAATGTCGATGATCTGGATGGATTGAAAGGATAAACGCTGTGGAGAATGTCTATCTCGCCATCGTTCTTGCGCCGTTGCTGGGCGCCATTTTAGCCGGTCTGTTCGGTAAGGTGATAGGACGCGCCGGCGCACACTGGGTGACCATACTCGGTGTGGCAACATCGTTTGTGCTGTCGCTGGTGGTGTTCAATCACATTGTCATCAACGGCGCGGAGACCTTCAACGGCCCCGTTTATACCTGGATGGTAGCGGACGGGATCGACATGCAGATCGGCTTCCTGGTCGACAAGCTGACCACCCTGATGCTGCTGGTGGTGACCTTTGTTTCCCTGATGGTGCACATCTATACCATTGGTTACATGAGCGATGACCCCGGTTACCAGCGTTTCTTCAGCTACATCGCGCTGTTTACCTTTTCGATGCTGATGCTGGTCATGTCCAATAACTTCCTGCAGCTGTTCTTTGGCTGGGAAGCGGTGGGCCTGGTGTCGTACCTGTTGATCGGTTTCTGGTACAAGCGTCCGTCGGCAATTTTCGCCAACCTGAAGGCATTCCTGGTGAACCGCGTCGGCGACTTCGGTTTCCTGCTCGGTATCGCCGCCATCGTCATGTTTTTCAATACGCTGGATTATGCCGAAGTGTTTGCCGCGGCACCGTCGATGGCCGATGCCTCAATCGAAGTCTTTGCAGGTACGCAGTGGTCGGCCATGACGGTGATCTGCATACTGCTGTTTATCGGCGCCATGGGTAAATCGGCCCAGGTTCCGCTGCACGTCTGGCTGCCCGATTCCATGGAAGGCCCGACACCGATCTCCGCACTGATCCACGCCGCCACCATGGTGACGGCCGGTATCTTCATGGTGGCGCGTATGTCACCGCTGTTCGAACTGTCGGAGACCGCGTTGAGCTTTGTGCTGGTGATCGGTTCCATTACCGCGCTGTTCATGGGTTTCCTCGGGCTGGTGCAGAACGACATCAAGCGGGTGGTCGCTTATTCCACACTGTCGCAGCTGGGTTATATGACGGTGGCACTGGGCGCCTCCGCCTATGCCGCCGGGATTTTCCACCTCATGACCCACGCCTTCTTCAAGGCCCTGCTGTTCCTCGCTGCGGGATCGGTGATTATCGCCATGCACCACGACCAGGATATGCGCAACATGGGCGGCTTGCGCAAGTACATGCCCATCACCTGGATTACCTCCCTGATCGGTTCCCTGGCGCTGATCGGCACGCCGTTCTTCGCCGGTTTTTATTCCAAGGACACCATCATCGAAGCGGTGCACCACTCGCAGCTGCCCGGTGCCGGTATTGCCTACTGGGCGGTGTTGCTGGGTGTGTTTGTGACTGCGCTGTACAGTTTTCGTATGTACTTTATGGTGTTCCATGGAAAACCGCGCATGGACGATCACACCAGGGAGCACCTGCATGAGCCCCCCTGGGTCGTTACCGTGCCGCTGATCCTGTTGGCCATCCCTTCGGTTCTCGCCGGCTACCTGATTGATCCGGTCGTATTTGGGAATTATTTCGATGGTGTCATCCACGTACTGCCCGGGCACGATGTGATTGGCGAGATGGCCGCGCACTTCCACGGTCCGATTGCTTTCGTCGGGCATGCGCTGGGCGGCCCCGCCGTCTATCTGGCGGCGGCGGGCGTATTCACAGCCTGGTATATCTATATGAAGAATCCCGCTATCGCCGACCAGGCCGCCCGGCGTTTCTCGCATGTCTACAAAACGCTGGTCAACAAGTACTACGCGGATGATTTCAATCAGACCGTGTTTGCCGGCGGTGCCAGAGGCGCGGGTTGGACGCTGTGGAAGCTGGGTGACGTATTGCTGATCGATGGCTTGCTCGTCAATGGCAGTGCAAAGGTGGTGGGCTGGCTATCCGGTATTGTGCGTCAGTTACAGACGGGCTACCTGTATACCTATGCGTTCAGCATGATTATCGGTTTATTGCTGTTACTGAGCTGGTTCATCTGGTTTGCGCCGGCTACTTGAAAGGTTTTTAGTAATGAAATTATCCGCACGCGGTTTTATTAGCAGGATTCGGTTGAAAGGGGCAGTTTGATGACTGAACTGCCGATTTTAAGCCTTGTGATCTGGTTGCCAATCGTCGGCGGCCTGCTGGTGCTTGCCAGCGGTGACCGGGTGAATCCGCGTCCGCTGTCACTGGCCGTTGCCATGATCACTTTCCTGACCAGTCTTTTGTTGTACAGCGGTTTTGACAGCAGCACGGCGGACATGCAGTTCGAGGAAAATGCCGCCTGGATACCGGTATTCAAGATCTTCTATCACCTGGGCATCGACGGTATTTCCATGCCGCTGATCATCCTCACCACCTTCACCACGGTACTGGTGGTACTGGCCGGTTGGGAGGTGATCAAGGAGCGCCCGGCGCAGTACATGGCGGCGTTCCTGATAATGGAAGGCCTGATGAACGGCGTGTTTGCCGCACTCGACGCCATGCTGTTCTACGTGTTCTGGGAAGGCATGCTGATCCCGATGTTCCTGATTATCGGCGTGTGGGGTGGGCCGAACCGGGTGTACGCGACCATCAAGTTCTTCCTGTATACCTTCCTCGGCTCGGTGTTCATGCTAGTGGCATTGATCTATATGTACACCCAGGGCGACAGTTTTGCCATTCTTGATTTTCATGTCCTGAAACTGGGGCTTACCGAACAGATCCTGATCTTCCTGGCCTTCCTGCTGGCTTTTGCGGTCAAGGTGCCCATGTGGCCGGTTCATACCTGGTTGCCGGACGCACACGTCGAAGCACCGACTGGCGGCTCGGTGGTCCTGGCCGCTATCATGCTGAAGATCGGTGGTTATGGCTTCCTGCGTTTCAGCCTGCCGATTACCCCGGATGCCAGCCATGAACTGGACTGGCTGATTATCTTCATGTCGCTGACGGCGGTTGTGTATATCGGTTTTGTTGCACTGGTGCAGCAGGATATGAAAAAGCTGATTGCCTATTCGTCCATTGCACACATGGGCTTTGTCACCCTGGGTTTCTTCCTGGTGTTTACGCTGATGGATAACAATGCCGGCGACACGTCGGGTGCTGTCATGGGTATGGAAGGCGGCATGGTGCAGATGGTCTCACACGGTTTCATTTCCGGTGCTCTGTTCCTGTGCGTGGGTGTCCTGTATGACCGCATGCACAGCCGGCAGATTGCCGATTACGGCGGTGTAGTGAATACCATGCCGGTGTTTGCCGCCTTCATGGTGTTGTTCGCCATGTCCAACGCCGGGCTTCCCGGGACCTCGGGTTTCGTCGGCGAGTTCCTGGTTATTATCGCCAGCTTCAAGGCGAATTTCTGGTTTGCATTCCTGGCGGCGACCACCCTGATTCTGGGTGCGGCCTACAGCCTGTGGCTGGTCAAGCGCGTGGTGTTTGGTGAAGTCGGCAACGAGCAGGTCGCTCAATTGCAGGACATCAACGGACGCGAAGCCCTGATCCTGGGGAGCCTGGCCGCTGTGGTGCTGTTGTTCGGAATCTGGCCGGCGCCGCTGGTCGAAGTGATGCAGGCGACCCTGGAAAACCTGGTCGCACACGTGACGGTATCGAAGTTATAAGGAATATGCATGACGCTTGATCCCAGTGAATTTATGGTGATTCTGCCCGAGATCTTCGTGCTCTCGATGACGTGTGTGATCCTGGTGCTGGACCTGTTCCTGAGTGACAAGGAGCGGTTTATCAGTTACTGGCTGACGCAGATTACTCTGGTTTTTGCCGCTGTCATTACACTTTCCGTGTCGAACGGGCAGACCGAACTGGTGTTTTTCGGGACTTATATTGCCGATGCCATGGGCTCGACCCTCAAGGTGTTCATCTACCTGGTCACGGCTCTGGCATTCCTGTATTCACGTCACTATCTGACTGAGCGAGACCTGTTCAAGGGTGAATTCTATGTGCTCGGTCTGTTCGGCATGCTGGGCATGATGGTCATGGTTTCAGCGCACAGCATGTTGACCGTTTACCTGGGGCTGGAACTGTTGTCGCTGTCCCTGTATGCCATGGTTGCCTTTAACCGCGATGCCTATCCCTGTTCAGAAGCGGCCATGAAGTACTTCGTACTGGGTGCGCTGGCATCCGGTATGCTGCTCTACGGTATGTCCATTCTGTACGGCTTGACCGGAACGCTGGATCTTACCGATATTGCAAACGCCCTGGGCGAGCAGGAGGCGACTGCTCCGCTGGTCTTCGCGACGACGTTTATCGTGGTTGGCCTGGCGTTCAAACTCGGTGCCGTTCCCTTCCATATGTGGGTTCCCGATGTCTATCAGGGTGCGCCGACACCCGTCACCCTCTACCTGGGCAGCGCGTCGAAGATCGCCGCTTTTGCCATGGTCATGCGCCTGCTGGCGGAATCGATGGCTGCATTGCAGTCAGAGTGGCAGGGCATGCTGATTGCCCTGGCCGTTTTATCGCTGGCCATAGGTAATGTGGTCGCGATTGCACAGACCAACCTGAAACGCATGCTGGCCTATTCGACGATTTCACACGTCGGCTTCCTGCTGCTGGGTATTCTGTCGGGCAACCAGCAAGGCTATGCGGCCTCGATGTTTTACATTATCACTTATGCGCTGATGGCAGCCGGGGCCTTCGGCATGATTATCCTGCTGAGCCGGGCCGGATTTGAAGCCGATGAAATCGACGATTTCAAGGGACTCAATCAACGTAATTCCTGGTTCGCATTCATGATGCTGATCCTGATGTTCTCCATGGCCGGTGTGCCGCCCACCGTCGGCTTCTACGCTAAACTGTCCGTGCTTAAAGCGGTGATTGATATCGACCTGATCTGGTTGGCGGGGGTCGCTGTGTTTTTCTCGGTCATCGGTGCCTTCTATTACATTCGCATGATCAAGGTGATGTATTTCGACAAGGCAGAGGATGAGCAGCCGCTGGCTCCGCAATTCGATTTGCGTCTGGGCCTGACAGCCAATGGTCTGGCTGTTCTGCTGCTGGGCATCTTCCCCGGTAGCCTCATGGCCCTCTGTTATCAGGCCATTACCTGATTTATTTTATTGCCTGAAAACCGAACAACGCCGGTAGGAGCGGCCCCCTGGCCGCGATCAGGCAACGGGTAACGGGTTGCAACGATCGTCTATCGCGGCCAGGAGGCCGCTCCTACACCTGACCGTCACAAACAGCTCTTATCCGCACAGTCTGTAATGACCGGGAGTGCAGCATGAACATCAATCAGCAACAGGAAATAAAAATCTACAACGTGTGGGACTTGCCCGTACGCCTGTTCCACTGGGTCAATTTCCTCTGCATCATCTCACTCCTGTTCATGGGCTTTATCATGCTCTACAAAAAGGAACTGGGCATCACCAGTCTTGACGCCAAGATTAGCCTCAAGCAGGTTCACGTTCTCATCGGCTACGTGTTTGTGGTGAACCTCCTGATCCGTTTTGCATGGGCGTTTATTGGTAATCGCTATGCACGCTGGTCCGCGCTCCTGCCGTATCGGGGTGGGTTGTCCGATGCCCGCCGCTATGCTGAAGGCATGCGGCAAGGACAGCCGCAGGCTTATCTTGGACATAATCCGCTCGGGCGGCTGGCGGTCGCGCTGCTTCTGCTACTGATGACGACGATGGCTGTTACCGGACTGGTACGCGCCGGCACCGATATCTATTTCCCACCCTTTGGCAGCTGGGTACAGGAATATATCGCTGCCGATAAGGTGCCGCCATCGAGCCTGAAGCCCTATGATGAAACCCAGGTCGATGCAGAGAGGTTTCAGGCAATGAAAGCCTTCAAGTCGCCGTTCGGCAAGGTACACCTGTACACAGCTTATACATTGCTGGGCATGCTCCTGCTGCATATCGCCGCGGTCATAGTGGCTGATCAAAGAGAGGGCGGGGCAATAATTTCGGCCATGTTCACAGGTAAAAAGTACCTGAGCGGGCATCCCCGGGATGCCACTGATCAGGAATAACAGAATAACTCCTCAAGCCCCTTGCAGGACTGATGCCAACCCTTTAAAATGCCCGGTTACTGATGCGGGGTGGAGCAGTCTGGTAGCTCGTCGGGCTCATAACCCGAAGGTCGTTGGTTCAAATCCAGCCCCCGCTACCAATATTTCATACGTAAAAACAGCAGGTTAGAGGATATTTCTCTAACCTGTTTTTCGTTTCAGAATTGTCAGTGACGGGATTTTGCCGGGGATAAACCCGACGGTCGGGGGGCACACGTCGATCTGCAGGGTGCAGTATGATTTTGCGCCCCAATCGTATGCAAAACTCTTGCTCTTCTGTAGGCTTTCGCTTATAACCGGGGAATGGCTTCTCTTGATCGCTATCTCGATGAACTGCTTTCACGCGGCCGAGCCTGTTTCTCTCGCGAAGAGGCCTTGGAAACGCTTGGCCTGAATTCGGCGGCATTCGTCGCTGCCGCCGGTCGTTTGGCCAGGAAGCACCGACTGGCATCTCCCCGGCGTGGTTTCTACCTGATTCTGCGGCCGGAGGATAGGGTGGCCGGGGCGCCTGATCCGGTTCGCTGGATCGACCCACTGATGAAATACTTAGGTCTGGATTATCGAGTTTCCTTGTTGCGGGCGGCCGCTTTTCATGGTTCCTCGCATCAGGCGGCCATGATCTTTCAAGTGATTGTGCCGAAGCAACTGCGGGCATTCGATATCGGTCGCCACCGGCTCCAGTTTATTTACCAGGCCCCGGCGGCCTTCGCAAAAACCAACCTGCCCGATTGGCTTTCGCAAATGAAAAGCGAGGCGGGTTTCGCCAAGGTGGCTGGTGTGGAACTCACCCTTTTGGATTGCGCCCGCTACTTTCACAAAGCCGCTGGCATCAATGGCATGGCCCAGATCGTTCAGGATCTCGGCGCCAGCGCCGATCCACGTAAGCTGGCGAAAGCCGCCATGGCCTACGAGAACTCCGCTGTACGCCGGCTGGGATATCTGCTGGATCACGCGGGCCATGTGCGCCAGGCCAAGATTCTGGAACCTTTTGCCAGGAAGGCCAAATCCATGAAGCCACTGGATCCTTCCGTTAAACCGCTGACTGAATCATTCGCAGAACTGTACGAAAAAGATACCAGGTGGATGCTCGTGATCAATGAACCTGTGGAGATCGACTATTGATACCGGCCTCCTATATTCAAGAGTGGAGTAGCAAGGCGCCCTGGCCGGATTCGCGGCTGGTAGAGCAGGATTTGATCATCTCCCGCGCATTGTGTGACTTGTTCAATTCGCCGGCATTAGCGGGAAAGATAGCCTTTCGCGGTGGCACCGCGATCAACAAGCTGCTTTGCCGGCAACCTATGCGCTACTCGGAAGACATCGACCTGGTGCAAACGCAACCGGAGCACATCGGTGCCACCATCGATGCCATTCGTGAGGCGCTTTCGTGGTTGGGTAAATGTAGCCGGCATCAAGCAGGACACTCGATGCACCTGGTGTTCAAGTTTGCACCCGAAGCCGATCTCGAAACCACGCTCAAACTGAAGGTTGAGATCAATACGCAAGAACACGAAAGTCTGTATGGCATCAGGCCGTATCCCTTCGAGATTGACTGCCGCTGGCACCAGGCAAAAACCGGAATCTTGTCTTACGAACCCGAGGAACTGTTCGGGACAAAACTGCGTGCCTTACTGCAGCGACGCAAAAACCGCGATCTGTTCGACTTGCACGAGGGACTCAAGCAACTCTCGATGAACCCTGATAAGCTCATTGCCTGCTTCGTGCATTACCTGGCGCTGGAAGGTAAACCGGTCTCTCGTGCCGTCGCTGAACAGCGGATGTTGGAGAAGTTGGGGCGAAGTCTGACCGAAGATATTGCACCGCTGTTGCCTGTGGGGATCCGATTCAATGACGACGATGCCATAGATGCATTCGGTAATGTCTGGAGAGAGCTGGTTGCACGGATCAAGGGCGATCCATGGAAGCTTACCGGGCAGGTGGTCGATGAATTGCGTAAGGGACCTCTACCGAATTTGCTCCGATAGTGTGCTTTTGCCTGTGGATGAATGAAGTTGCTTCAATGGGATTCGCCTGGTCGGACTCGGGGTGTGGATGGCGAATTCTTATTCAAGCGGCAATGGGTGCATATGGCAATTGAGATATTTCAGTGGCAAATAGGACTTTGCTGGTTTTGTGGTATTGCGAGTGCCCGCAGACGTAGACGAACTTGTGGGTGGTCGTGGGAAATTACTCTTATTCTCAATATGTTTTTCAACGGTGTATCATGAGCTGATGCCTACGATCCTCCGTCTAGACATCATGTTTTGACCTGTCCAACCTCAACATAACCCACGCGGTTGGGGTTGGACAGGTCCATACATGATGTCTTGGAAGTTATCGAGAGCTGGCAAAATTTTGGCTGCAACCGGTTCAATTGGCGAGTTCCACGAGATTTCCGGCGCACGAATTAAACAGGCTGAATCGTCTCGTGGAAGAGAACAGAGAACGTTTGCTGGAGGCATGGCATGAGTACTTTAGCGATTGAAGTTAATCCGTTGGCGGAAGCCATCGATTTTACTGCCGACGAGCTTATTGTGTCTTTGGTTGATGGTCGTAAAGTCTCAGTACCCTGACCTGGTACCCGCGTTTGGCGGTTGCTGATGGCAAACAGCGGGCACGCTGGGAACTGTTAGGCGATGGCCAGGGTATCCACTGGCCCGATCTTGACGAAGACATCAGTATCGAAGGAATTGTTGCAGGTTGCCCATTACGACTGATTGCTCGACTTCCGCCGGCTATGGGCGAAGGGGGCGATCGTAGATCGTACCTTTAACTATCAAACCAGCATTGTGAATCAGCCCCCAACAAGCCGATGTGACAATTTCGGACGAGGAGCGGGGATTGTCTTGAGCAGTCGCTGGCCCTGATAGCGTGCGTGACTTTTGACGGGATCAGTGATGCATCGTCCTGCATTGTGGTGCAATAGTGAGCAACGGGCGCCCCACAAGTGCTTGATTTTAATATTCCGGTAGCGATAGAGGCTGGCTCATAACCAGATGGTCGGAGGTTCAAATCCTCTGTGTGGCTCGTCTGTTAG
>CBFDBP010000039.1:0-17529 GCA_965603065.1 uncultured Gammaproteobacteria bacterium | reverse complement strand
TGCCGAAGGACAGGTAGTTACTCAGATCGATGCCCCTGCGCTGGGCGGATTCAGGGCTGCTGACGAACAGGATGTAGACCAGTAAGGCAATGGGGACGGCCAGCAGTGCAGCCTGTATCCAGAACCCAATCCAACCCAGACGCGAAAACTGCTTTGCAAGTCTGTCGGGATTCGCAGGCTGCCATGGTGTACTCGGGTTGTTGTGCATGACTAATCCTTAAGGTTTTCTCGTTTGAAGAATCAGGATAAACCTGACAGCCTTCCTGACGCGCGGCTGCGCGTGCTGGATCGAAGCCGTAACGGAGCCGTCGCTGTCATACACAAGACCGGGCGTGCGGTTGCCAAATGAGGTTCGATGTTTTGCTTTCATACGTTGGTTGCTCGATTTTAGAAGTACCGTTTCAATTCGTGCCACTCATTGAGAATCACTTTAAATATAGCAAAGTAGTGCAGAATTACTTGACCAGCTCAAAATTCGGCAGATGCCAGGCAGTTTCATCGTCAGAAAGTGAAATACCGCGCCCGCAGCGACGTTAACCGGTTGTTCGATGAAGTTTCTCACCTGGCGCGTGATCTTATGAACGACGGTTCCCTGGCGGCATTCATAATGCACTTACCAATGCACATGCTGTACATACGCCCGTGTAAATAACGCGCCGAGAAAAAAAATATACGATAAATAGTAAACCCACAATAGCACCATAACCAACGATCCGGCCGCCCCATAAACAGTCGGCAGCGCGCTCAATGAAAAATAGATTTCCATTGCCTTGTTGCCTATCATAAACAGGCCGGTGACCATTAACGCCCCGGGCAATACCTGGCGCCAGCTTAAGGACACGTCAGGCAGCACCTTATAGGCCACCATCAGCAAACCTACCACCAATACTGTACTTGCCCCCATACCCTGTCGGTAAATGGACACAGCTTTCGTTAATTGGGGCCAGTGCTGCGTCAACCATACTGGCAAATCAATACTGATCACGCTGGTCAGCATCGTCAAGGTCAATGCCGCTGATGTCAGAATAACCATCCCCGACGCCAATAGTCGATTCCAGACGATGGCCAACACACCGGAGCGCGGTAGTTTCTCCGCTTTCACACCCCAAATAGCGTTAAGCGCTAGCTTGAGCGAGTTAAACACGGTGGAGGCGAAGAAGACAATAATGAACAACCCGATAATCGCCAATATGGGTCCGGAACTGTCCAGGCGGAAAGCGGCCGTGATGACTCCAGCCAGAAAATCGGCTGTTTCCTGGCCAAAAATATCGGCCACTGTCGTCAATAATTGTTCTTCAACAGCGGCTTGGGCAACAAAAAGACTGGCCACGCTGATAGCAAATGCCAACAATGGCGCCAGCGACAGCATGCTATAAAACGCTATGGCGGCGGCCATGAGCGCGACGTTCCCTTCGCCCCACCAGGTCCCGATGTCTCGGGCCATGGCCACGGCCGTGTCACGGGCCTGTTTGATTCTGGAACTTTGATTTTCCATTTTTTTACCTGCGATGTGCTCAGTATCGCGAATAGCACTGGGTTTAAAAACCGATTTCAGACCGATGCCTCGCTTGATTGAAACTATGTGGTATTTCGGTATTTTCCCGATGCGTAAAAAGAGCCTTCATTATACCTGGCTCGGAGCACAAACCGTCCCGCTCGCGCTGATACCGGAGATTGAACTATGAACGTCCTCGCCGTGTTCATCTCGGTCGTTGCCACGGTTTGCGATTCGAAATTATCCGCAATGGCGGCGTAGCGGAAGCCCAGATTCGCGGCACCTGTGTTGCCATGGATGCGATACAGTTTATTGAACGCGGCGTACTTGATCATGGTACTTATAGCACGGCCGGTTATTTCCGGCAGTCGGCGCTCAAGTCCACCGTGCCCTCGTTGAAAAACACCTGTGTGACGGTGCCGCCATCAGTGTGCATTTCATCATAGCGCCGGCCATCGATTGCAATAGATCATATTACAGCTGGAATGACTCAGAGGAGCATTCCACGTAGCGGGTCCCTCGGGAACCGCCAAATAGCCCGAGGTCGATCATGCCCGAACTCCAGCCCGTAACCATGACAATCCAGCTTCTTGGCGGGCTCGCGCTGTTCCTCTACGGCATGGAGAAGATGACCGATGGATTGAAGGCGGCGGCCGGCAAGCAGATGAATGTGCTGCTGGCCAAGCTGACCGGCAATCCGGTGAGCGGAGCGATCACCGGGGCCATCGTGACGGCGGTGATTCAATCCTCGTCCGTGACGACCGTACTCGTGGTGGGCTTCGTCAGCGCGGGTCTCATGACCCTGGTGCAGTCGGTCGGTGTCATCTTCGGTGCCAACGTCGGTACCACGTTCACGGCGCAGATCGTGGCCTTTAACACAACCGCCCTGGCCCTACCGCTGATCACGCTCGGCTTTGTAATGACTTTCGTCTGGAAGAACGGCGTGGTACGCCATTACGGTGCCATGCTGTTGGGTCTCGGCCTGATCTTCTACGGGATGGCGGCGATGGGTAACGCCATGGCGCCGCTGCGTACGCACGAGGGCTTTATCGACCTGCTGCAGACCATGCAGAATCCGTTCCTTGGAATGCTCGCCGGTGCCTTATTTACGGCGTTGGTGCAGTCGTCCTCGGCCACCATCGGGCTGGCGGTGGTCATGGCGACCCAGGGACTTATATTACTTCCAGCCGGCATCGCGATCGTCTTCGGCGCGAAGATCGGCACCAGCATCACAGCCATCCTCGCCGCCATCGGCAAGCCCCAGGACGCCAAGCGAGCCGCATCGGTCCACGTCCTGTTCAACGTGCTCGGGGCCCTGGTATGGCTCCCGTTTATCAGCCAGCTCGCAAGCCTTGCCGAACTGGTATCGCCTGTGGCTGAGTATCTCGACGGAACCGATCGCCTTGCCGCGGAGGTGCCGCGTCAGATTGCCAATGCCGCGACGATCTGGGCCACCGCCAACGTCATTATCTTTCTGCCCTTCAGCGGGCTGTTCGCGCGTATGGCCCGCAAGATCGTGCCGGAGCGTGTCATTGTCGAGAAGGCGATCATCCGGCCCAAATATCTTGACGACGAGCTGACCCAGTTTCCATCGATGGCGCTGGAGCGTGCACGTCTCGAGCTTGGGCACATGGCCGAGTTGACCGAAGGCATGTTGGCGCAGGTTAAAGCGGCCTTTGTCGCCAGAGATTTCAGCGAACTCTCGCAACAGAATGATCAGGTCGTGGTGTTGAGAGACTCCGTTCTTGAGTACCTGCAGCGCGTGGGCCGCGGGGAAATGAGTGATGCCGAGGCCGACGAGCACGCGCGGCTGGTCGCCGCCACCGGTGAGATTGAGAGTATGAGCGTTGCCATCAGTCGCGAGCTGGCACCGCTTGCCGAGGCCCTTCGGGAATCGGGAGTCACGCCTTCGGAAGAGACAAAAGTTTTGCTCACCCGGTTCTTCGAGACGATAAGGGAGGCGTCGCAATCCGCGCTTAAGGCCCTCGTCGACAGGGACGAGCGCGCGGCTCAGTCGGTTGTCGCGAACCGCGATGCCGTCTGGAAACTCACCGCCGAACTGCACCGGCAGCAGGCGGCACGTCTTGCTCAGGATGACCCCGAACGCCTCCTTAAGCACCGCGTGCAGGTGGAAATACTGGACAAGCTGCAGCGCGTGTACAGCATCGCCGAGCACATGGCGATCTCGGTGCTGCCAAGAGGCGTCCTCGCAGGGGAATTATCGATATGAAGAATATGAAATGGAAGGCGATATTTAATGTCCGCTGGCTACAGTGGTTGAGCCGTCGGTACCGCTCCAATAGGTTCAAGTTCCTGTTGTCATGAGGTGCCTGGATGGACCAGTCTTCGCGTGAACTCAGTCCCTCGGCGGGCCACTATGTCTTAACCTACGGTGTCGTCGTGCTGTTGTGGCTTCTGCTTGTGGGCAGCCTGCAGCCGGACGGGGTCATCATCGGTCTGATCGTGGGTGCGATCGTTACCGCTTTAATGTCTCCGCGTCTTTCGATCATGGCCGGTGTCCGGCTGTCGCCGTGGGCACCCTTTGCGCTGGTAAAATTCCTGATTGTCTTTTTTGTTGCTCTGATCCGTTCCAACGTTGATATGGCACGCCGCGTGTTGTCCCCTTCATTGCCGATCCGCCCGGCCGTTGTGGAGGTGCGCACCGGATTGGAGTCGTCGCTTGGCAGGCTGTTGCTGGCCAACAGCATTACGCTGACGCCGGGCACCTTGACCGTGAACGTGCGGGATGACCGCATTCTGGTGCACTGGATTGACTGTCCGCCGGGCAGCGACATCGAGAGCGCCACGCGGGCCATTGCTGAATCCTTCGAGCGCCACATGAGCGGTTTTGTCAAATGAGCCTGAATCTTCTGGAAACAGTCGCCTTCATCCTGATGGGCGTGGCGCTGCTGCTCGGGCTGATCCGCCTGCTGATCGGCCCCAGTGCCCCGGACCGCGTCGTTGCCGCCGACACCCTGTCGGCGATCACTACGGGAGGAATCGCCGGACTGGCAGTGGTACTGGGTAACGTGCTCTACCTCAACATCGCGCTGATCTACGGCGTTCTGGCCTTTGTTGCCGTTGTAGCACTGGCACGCGCCATCGAGGGAAACCGCTCGTGAGACTGGCTGCCGATATCTTTCTGCTGATCGGTGGACTGTTCGCATTCCTTGGTGCTCTCGGGCTGCTGCGCATGCCGGACGTTTACAACCGTATTCAGGCCGGAACCAAGGCGGTGTCGCTCGGTACCGTGTCGTTTCTGATCGGCATCGGGCTGTTGTATCCTGCTTGGTGGGCGAAGCTCCTCTGCATTGCCGGTTTCATACTGCTCACCAATCCCGTGAGCTCGTCGACCATTGCGCGTGCACTCTATTTGGCCGGCGTGCAGCCGTGGCAGCACAACCCTGACGGTACCGCGGCGGACCAGGATCAATAGGGAGCGCTATTGTGCTTGAATGGATCGCGTTGTTGATCGTCATCACCATTCTGACTTCGGCCGTGGCCGTGTTGACAATTCGCAACATGGTCGGCGCCGTGGCGGCGGTCTCCGTGGTAGGGCTCGGCGTATCCGTGTTGTTCGTACTGATGCATGCACCGGACGTTGCAATGACCGAGGCCGCCGTCGGTGCCGGTTTGTCCGGTGTCGTATTGGCTCTGGGGCTGCGCAAGCTTGGCCTGTGGCGGCTGGAGGATGATAAGGGAACCTCCCACCCGCTGGTGCCGACGTCTCGGCGGGAGGACAACACCGATGCGTAATCTGGCCGCGCTCCTGTTCACCGGCGGTCTGAGTTTTCTGCTGCTTGTCATTGTCTCCCAGCTCAACCTCGGTGAAACGCCGATGATCGTAGGTCAGCGGATGCTGAACGAAGCCGGTGCGGAAGTCGGCGCGGCCAACATCGTCACCTCCGTGCTGCTGGCGTACCGGGCTTTCGATACGCTCGGAGAGCTCTCGGTACTGTTTGCCGCTGCGACCACTGCCGGCCTTGTGTTAGGGCATCGCCGCAGTGATGCGGTGCCGGATCCGGACGGCGGCTTCATCCTGCGCGCCGGCGCCGACCTTCTCTTTCCGCTGCTGCTGGTGGTCGGTTTCTACATCATCATCTACGGCCATCTGACACCGGGCGGCGGTTTCCAGGGTGGTGTCATATTGGCGGCAGCATTTTTCGTCGGCGTGCTGGGGCGCCCGGGCACCAGTCTCGACCACGGTGTGATTATATTCATCGAGGGATTTGCCGGTGCTTCGTTCATCGGCGTCGGTCTGTGGGCCCTGTTTGCCGAAGGCCAGTTCCTCAAGCCCATGCTGGAAACGGGCACTGTCGGCGACCTGGTTTCTGCCGGTACGCTGCCGCTGCTGTCGCTGGCGCTCGGGCTCAAGGTGGGCTCGGAGCTGGCCGGGCTCTTGACCGCCCTGTCCGACACGGAGGCCGGCGAACCATGATTCAACTGGACTTCGTGACGATTCTGTATGTCGGTGGCATCGGCCTGCTGGCCATCGGTGCGGCGGGGTTGGTCATCTGCAACAACTTCTTCCGTATCCTGCTGGCTCTGGTCGTGGCCGAGGCGGGTGTCAACCTGCTGTTGGTGCTGGTGGGTTACCGAGGCAATGCGGCAGCGCCGATCCTCGGGTTCGGCCCCCAGGGTGCACAGATGGTCGACCCCATCCCGCAGGTGCTGGTGCTGACGGCCATCGTCATCGGTGTGGGCGTCCAGGCCCTGGCCATCTCGGTCCTGGTGAGGACCTACCGCAGTTACGGTACGTTGGATGTGCGCGAGTTAAAGGCACGCTTCGAAGTCGACCTTGCCGCCGAGATGGGCATCGAGTCCACGCCTGGCAGCGAAGCGCCGGCCGCTTGATGAGCCCCGGAGGTTCACTCGTGAATGCTGTCATACTCCCCGTGGTGCTGCCGATGTTGGCCGCCTTCCTGATGCAGCCGCTGGCGCACATTTCCGCTTTCACTGCGCGTCTGCTCGGCCCGTTGGTGCTGGCGATCAGCATAGCGATGCTGGTGCAGCCGTGGTTCTTGCCGGATACCGGGCCCTTTACGGTGACCTTCGCCGGCTTCGTGCCGCCACTCGGTATTGTCTTCTATGTGGATCGGCTGGCGTTGATCTTCGCCGTCGCCGTACCTTTGTTCACCCTGTTGTCATGGGGCTGGTCCACAGACACCCATGGTGACGAGGAGAAGAAGGCCCGCGAGGATGCCCTGATGCTGTTGCTGGCCGCTTCGGCGACGGGCCTGTCCCTGTCCGGCGACCTGTTCAACGTCTTTGTGTTCTATGAACTGATGGCCGTATCATCCTTCGGGCTGGTTGTGCAAAAGGGCACCGGCCCGGCCCGGATCGCCACCCTGCGCTATCTGCTGATCTCGGCATTCGGCTCGGTGCTTGCTTTGCTGGGTATCGCGATTCTTTACGCGCAGACGGGTACGCTGAACCTGGCCCAGCTCGGCCAACTTGCACCGGCGGCGCTGCATGGCCCGGCAGGTCTCACTGCATTCGCCTTCATGCTCATCGGTTTCGGTGTCAAGGCGGAACTGTTTCCGCTAAACACCTGGGTGCCGGAGGTCTATGCGACGGCACCGGCACGCATTGCGGGACTGTTGGCGGGCCTGATCTCGAAGTTGGCGGCCTTGGTGGTGCTTCGCCTGCTGGTCGTTGTCTACCAGGATACATCGGCATCCCAGTTACTGTTGCTGCTGGGAACCCTCACCCTGCTGGTGGGCGATTTTTCCGCGTGGCGGTCCAGGGACTTCCCGCGCATGATCGGTTTCTCTTCGATCGCCCAGCTGGGCCTGGTTTTCATCGGATTCTCGATCCCGGGCCCCTGGGGTGTACTGGCCGGGCTGACCGTCGCCCTGCATCACCTGTTGCTCAAGACCGGGATGTTCATGCTGGCGACGCGTTGGTCCGGATCGCTGGATCGCCTGGTCGGGTGCGCGAAGAGCACACCTGTCGCTGCCGGCCTGTACCTGCTGTTCGCCTTATCCCTGGTCGGCATACCGCCCCTGCCGGGTTTCTGGGCCAAACTTGTGACCCTGGCCGGGCTTGCCGAGCAGGGATCGGCCATGCATCTGGTAGCACTGGGTGCGGTCCTGCTTGGTTCGGTCATCAAAGCCCACTACCTGTTCCGCTTCGCCTTGAAGCTTTACAGCAGGTCGGATCATCCAGCACTGCGCCACGGTCTGATGGACCTGGGCACAGCCGCGCTGATCGGTATCGCCCTTATCGCGGCTACCATTTACGTAGTGCCTATCGGTGAAAGGCTGCGCGCCGTGGCCCAGCAGGCAGCGGACCGCGACACCTACATAGCGACGGTCTTTCCGGATCACGCCAACACGGCAGCGCCTGAGGGTCCACGATGACGTCGCTGGATATCCTGTTTATGGTCTCGGGCGCGACGCTTTTAACGGCGCTGCTGTTCGGCCGCCTGCGCCTGGCCGAGCCGCTAATGGTGATGCTTTACGCGGCGCAGCTCTGGGCCCTGATCCGGACAAACACGCTGTTCGGCGATCCGGTGGCCTCGAGCTGGCAGATTACTGTACTCGTTGATCAGTCCATGAGCTGGCGTTATAACTCGGTCTCCTGGTTCTTCGCCATGCTCGCGATCGGTGCTGGACTGGTTTCGGCCCTGTATGCGGCCGGCGCCTGGATGGAAAAGTATCTGGAATCAGGAAACAGCGGACACGCCGTTCACCTGGCCCTGGCCGCCAGCGTTTTCTCGATGGTGTTGTTGCTCGGTGCGGCTGACTTCCTGACCCTGTTTCTGGGCCTGGAGCTGGTCGGCTGGTCCGGCTTCCTGTTCATGGCTATCGCCGGTGGTGTTGCGGCAAAAGCCGCGCTGAAGTACCTGGCCTACGCGTTCTCCGGGGCGATGGCCATCCTCGGTGCGATGGCGCTTATCTATGCGAACGTTGGCTCGCTCGAGTATGGGCGTGTCATCGATGCCCTCCCATCGATGACAAGCGGCCAGGGCTGGGCCCTGTTGTTGCTGATGGGCAGCGGTTTCGCCGTCAAGATGGGCCTGCTGCCTTTCCATCTCTGGCAGGCTCAGGCCTACGCCGAAACACCGGCACCGGGCGCGGTCTTTCTCGGTGCAGTCTTTGCACGCATGGGTTTTTACGATTTCATTGCCGTGTTCATCAGCATGGTCGGCATCGCCCAGCTGGCACAACTCGAGGTGCCGAACACCGGCATCAGCAGTCGGGAGCTGCTGGCATGGCTCGCGGCTTTTACCATTATCCTTCCCACGTATACGGCCCTGAAGCAGCAGGATGCGCGTTATCTGCTGACTTGGCTCGGCGTCGGGCAGGGCGGCTACATGCTGCTGGGCCTGATGGTCGGCGATGCCGGGGGGACAGCAGGCGGTCTGCTGCATGTGTTCAGTTTTGCGATAACCCAGGCGGCATTACTCATGGCTGTATTCGCTGTTATGTATCGCACCGGCACGTCGGACCTGAATATGATGGGCGGTCTTGCCAGGCGTATGCCGTGGTCTTTTGCGGTGGTGTTGCTTGGCTTTTTCAGTCTGGCCGGCTTGCCGCCTATGGCCGGCTTTGTATCAAAGTGGTTGATCTACCGCTCGCTGGCGTCAGAGGGCATGCCGTTGTTGCTGGTGGCATCCGTCATCGGCACAGTCGGCACGATCCTGGCCGGCTACAGGCTGATTTACAGCATGTTCCTCGGCCGGTTGCGCATCGAGCAGGAGGGTGTACGTGAGGCGCCGCCGAGCATGCTGGCGCCGATGCTGGCAGTCGCAGGCGTGCTTCTGATGGTTGGATTCCTGCCGAGTCCGATTCTGAACTGGGTGGCTGCGATCCAGGCACAGCTCGGCCTGCCGGTCGTTGACTATTACCCAGGGGGGTTCAGCGATCCTCGCGGGGACCTGAACATGATCTGGATCGTCAGCGTACTGCTGGCGGGTCTGGGCCTTGCTGCGTTGGCCGTCTTCGGAATCCGGGTACGCTCGAAACGCGTTCACGCACCGGGCAGCTTAACCGGCGGACATTTTCCGGATGCCGAGACCCGGCACGGATACGTTGACAGCTTCTACGCGGGTTTGATGCAACTCATCGGGCCCTGGTACTGCGATCCCTTTGCCTGGCTCGAACGTGCCCTGGTGTCCGGCGTTCGTTTTGTTTCTTCCAGTGTCAACAGGCTCTACCGCTACGTGCAACCAACCGTGTTCCTGCTCGCGACAGCCGTTGCCGTCGTGGCCTGGGCGATCAACGCGGGTGGATTTTAAAGATAGATTGACAACACATCATCAGGACGCCCGCCTGTTACCGGGGGACGCAGCACGGCTTGCCGGCTTCCGGCTCATGGTAGTAGTACAGACTGGCAAGGCGTATAGCGACAATGGCGCCACCGACGGAAATGCTGATAGAACGGGTGCAATGAAGGCTGGCGCTATTCTGTTCAGATGTCGCGCACGACATCGATCGCACCCTCGTTGATCGCCGCGTTTAACCGGGCGTGATCCCTTTCCGTGCAATCGGCGTAGCGGTCGGCAAACTCGACCATGACGTCGTCGAAGGTCTCATCGTCACCGATGTAGCCACGGATCATCATGGCGTCACCCGAACGGGCATGGGCGAAAGCCAGCGTCTTGCCACAGATGCCTGCAAACGCCGCCAGACGCTTGGGTCCCAGCTCGTCGGCTTCGATCTTACCCTTGCCATCCCAGAGCTGACGGAAGTAGAAGTCAATCGGATGGCCATCTTCACCTTGATAATCCGCCCAGCCCAAAAGCATGTCGCTCGTCGCCTGGATCAGTCGCTGTCCCTCGACAACGCGTTGCCCTGCCTGCTTGAAAACACTCGCCCCGAGATAGGATTCGAGCACGGAGGGCACCGCCTGCTTGAACTGCAGAAACAGTGGTGTTCCGTCGCCGGCTTCGAGCAGCATGATCAGGCAGCGTGTGCCGACACTGCCGACACCGACCACTTTTTTCGCGACATCGACCAGCGAAAAGCGATCGATCAGCACGCGCCGGTCGAGGGGCAGGGTCTCGCGGTAGCGCTCAAAAAAAGTCAATAGCGCGCCTGACTCGGCAGCCGCGAGTTCCTCATCGACGCGCACGATCCGCGGTGGATCGGGAACGATGACGCGACGCCCGTCGACGACGTCGGTCAACTTGTCGAGGGCCCGCAGGCTGTTCTTGCGGGTGGCCTTGCTGAGGATCTCCTCTTTCCACTTGCGATGCTTCTTGCCATGACTTTGGATGTGTTCGAGAGCGGCCGCCGACTCGAAGCGGTAATAGTAGAGATCAAGCGGGCCGAGTTCCGAGGTCTCGGCGATGAACTCGCGATAATTGCACATCGCGGACCGCGTAGCGTCGCGGGCTTTCTTACCGGAGAAACCGTTCTTGCGGGCCGATACAGTGACGCTCGCCGCGAGTCGCTTGACGTCCCACTCGAAGGGTCCCGGCAGCGTTTCGTCGAAGTCATTGAGGTCAAACACCAGCTCGCGGTCAGGTGCGTGGTACCAGCGGAAATTTCCCAGATGGGCGTCACCGCAGAGTTCGGCCCACAGGTCGGTCCTGGCTCCCGCGGCAAGATCGCTGGCCATCACCGCAGCCGCCCCCCGCAGGAAAGTGAACGGGGTAGCGCTCATGCGTCCGTAGCGGAGCGGGATGAGCTCCGGGAGGCGGTTGTTATCCTGTTGCGCCAGGATCGCCAGCGGATCAGCGCGGTCGGCGTTAGCGGCCAGCTCGGCGTGGGCTTCGAGGGGAACGGATTCTCGCTGTGACCTCCCCGCATCGTAGCGGCTGGCAGGAGACCCCTGGAGGTGCGCCAACGCAGGATTGGATTTGTCAAGTTTATCAGGCATGTAACCAATATCGGTCGTTTGCGTGCATATTGCGCAGACCCTATAGTGCAGCGCACGTTTCATGATGTAAAGTTCGGTTCGAACTCGGTGTTGCTTATCAGCAAGGCATACCGGGTCTCGCGAGTTTTCTGCCTGGCTCAGTGCTAACCCTGATTACCGAACCGGCAAGCAGATGAATGTCCGCTGGTTATAATAGTCGCGCCGGTTTAGCTTTAATGTGGCCTTGTGAATGCAAAAAAGCCGCTTTTAACTCAACTGCCTGATCGCGTGAATTCCAGCACGACCCTGAGTCCCGGGGCATTGTTTTCCATCTGGAGTTTCATTTCGTGCAATTTTGCCACAGCGGCAACCAGGCTCAATCCAAGGCCGTTGCCGGGCGTGCCACGGCTCCGCTCAAGTCGGTAAAAGCGCCGCAACACCTTGTCCCGTTCCTGTTCCGGAATACCCGGGCCCGAGTCCGTAAAGGTCGCCCACGGCTGTTCACTGTGTAGTGAAAGATCCACCTTGATATAGCCTTGCGGCGGGGTGTATTTGATCGCATTATCAAGCAGATTGGCGAAAGCCTGGAAGAGCAGATCGCGATCGCCAGGCACCTGAGCGGCAGTGTTCACACTCAGTGTCAGGTTTTGTTGTCTGTCCTCGGCGAGTGGCGCATAGAATTCCACCACGTCGTGCAGCAGCCGTTGCAGGTCAACCACAGCGAAGGCGGCGCGCCGTTCGCCCGAGTCGATTCGGGCGATGCGCAGCAGGGCATTGAATGTCGAGAGCAGCCCATCGGCTTCAGCGATCGACTGCTCGATCAACACCCGCTGGTTCTGCGAGTCTTCCGCATGACCGGTACCGAGTAGTTCCAGGGAGTTCTTCAGGCGGGACAACGGGGTTTTCAGATCGTGCGCGATATTATCCGAAATACGGCGCACCTCCTCCATCAGGGAGGCGATACGGTCCAGCATGGCGTTGAGATTGCCGGCCAGTTCATCGAAGTCGTCGCCTGAGTGATCCATTGGGATTCGCCGCGATAGATCGCCCGACATGATCTCACGGCTGGTCTGATTGACCGCTTCGATGCGCCGCACCAGGCTGCGGGTCATCATCGAACCACCAATAAGACCGAGGATCAGCGTGATCGCCAGTCCCCAGATCAGTGTTCTGACGATCAGCTGTTCCGTTTTCTGCAGTTCGTGGAGATCGCGGCCGACCAGCAGGTGAAAGCCGCCGCGCAACTGAAATGCGCGTGCCCGCGCCCGGTGTATTTCTCCCGCCGGCCAGCCTTCGCCTTCGAGGCGAAAGTCCAGCCAGACATCCTGCGTCGCACGTCGGGGTGGCCAGCGACTGATATTGCCTGCCAGCGGACGCAAGTCGTCATCCGCGAGCAGATAGATGGAATAGCCACCCGGCTTGCGGGAAACGCGTTCGGAAATCGTATTCGTCAGACCGCTGAGTCCGCTGGTCCGGTAACGTTCCGCCAGCCCGGCAATCCCGGCTGCGTGGCGCCCCGGCCCTGCAGAAGGCAGGACTTCACGCAAACCGATCACACCGCTATCATATCAACCGATCTGCACGGTGACGAAGCGTTGGTCGCCCTTGCGGTTGAGCAGCAGCACACTGTCCTGATCAGTGGCCTTTGATTCGCGTACCACACTGACCACGTCGACGACCTCGAGGCCTGCCCGTGCGGCTGGCGAATCAGCGGTCACACTGGTAACCAGCGCGCCGTGGGTACGCGGCAACTTCATGCTCTCTGCCAGGGGTTCCGTGAGTTTCTGAATCTGCACCCCAAGCCAGCCTCGTTCCACGTGACCATGGCTCATCAACTGCTGTATGACCGATTTCGCCTGTGCAGCGGGCACCGCGAAGCCGATACCGACGTTACCTCCGTTGGGCGAAAAGATCGCCGTGTTTACCCCGATAACTTTGCCGCTGGTATCGAACAGCGGTCCACCGGAATTGCCTCGATTTATGGGCGCGTCGATCTGCAGGTAGTCGTCATAGGGGCCGGACTGAATGTCCCGGCCCCTGGCCGAAATAATGCCGCTGGTTGCCGTGCCACCCAATCCGAAGGGATTGCCGATCGCCACCACCCAGTCACCCGCTCGAGCGCCGTCGGAATCACCGAAGATGACATACGGTAACTCCCGGTCTGTCTCGATTTTCAGCAGCGCCAGATCGGTCTTGGGGTCACGTCCACGCACCTGCGCCGGCAGACGTTCGCCATTGTTCAGCACCACCTGGATTTCCGTGGCATCTTCGACCACGTGATTACTGGTGACAAGGTAGCCATCGGCGGTGACGATAAATCCCGAGCCCACGCCCTCTACCCTGGATTGGGAGCCGTGCCGACCCGGCAGCGCGGGTGACTGTTGGAAAAATCGATCAAAGAAGTCCTTGAAGCGAGGGTCGTCCGGGAGTTCGAGGCCCGGCAGCTCAGCAGCCGAGGACGAGACCGACTTGCCGGTAACGGCCACGTTGACCACGGCAGCTTGTACATGTTCCACCAGTGCTGCGAAACTCGGCGGGGCCTGTATGGCGGATTGCTCCATCATCAGCGGCGAAGCGTCCGGTAAAGTGGGCGTGATTCTGGCGACCGCCGTCATACCCGCGACGCTAAGCGCGACAGCAACCGCAAGTGCTGATCGCCGAAGCAGGCGCCCCTTGTCTCTCCCGTGGCCGGGGGGCGGTTGACTGATTGAGCGGGCTGATATGTTCATCGTCGTGTCTCCTGTAGCAACTTATCCAGTGTGCGGTCAGGATAGCCCGAGTCACCTTAAGGCCGCATGGCCACTACATTAATTATTTTTAAGGTTTGTATTCGAGGCGCAACGGGCGCGCTTTTTTGTTTGCCGGGAGGGTCAAGGCTATTCCAAAAAACGGATTAGTATCCAAGGGGTTGCAGGGACGTTTGGCGGCGGTGTGGATGCGTTGGCACCCTTGTGGCGAAACCTGCGGTGATCGCCTAGACTGGGTGTTCTTATACTTGCACTCGCCTCATCCAGATACTCACAATTTAACGACCGGAGGAACATCATGCTACTGAAATCTGCAAAATCATTTCTGTTGGCACTCGCTTTCACGTTAACAGGTGTTGTAGCGCCTGCTGCTGTTCACGCTGACGTCGCGGGTGCCGCACTCACCCGGGAGGCACAGGCGGCTATTACACCCGCCAAGGCGTTGGAGATGCTCAAACAGGGCAACGAACGCTTTGTCAGCGGTAAATCAATAGAGCGGGATTACCTTGCGCAGGTCAAGCAGACCTCTAGTGGCCAGTTTCCCTTCGCTGCAGTGGTGAGTTGTCTCGATTCGCGTATTCCGCCGGCGATCGTGTTCGATCGAGGCATCGGTGATCTTTTCGTAGCGCGTGTGGCGGGCAATTTTGTCAATGACGACATCCTCGGCAGTCTTGAATTCGCCACCAAGCTGGCCGGCGCCAAGCTGATCCTGGTCATGGGCCATACGGAGTGCGGTGCGGTCAAAGGCGCCTGCGACGCAGCGCAACTCGGCTTGCTGACGGCGACACTGGCCAATATCAATCCGGCTGTAAAAGCAGTGCAGGGCGACTACACACCCAGGAACTCACAGAATGACGAATTCGTCCAGGCCGTCACGGAAATGAATGTCCTGCACACCATGCAGACACTACGCGACAGGAGCGTTGTACTGCGCGAGATGATCGACAAGGGTGAGATCGGGCTGGTGGGCGCCATGTACGATGTGAGCAGTGGCAGGGTTATATTCTACGATTGAGTGCCTGGCACTACCTTTGCGTTGGGCGTTGCCTTGAGCTGGTACACCCGGGCAGCAGTGAAAAACGTGCGGGTGCTTCGCTGGGGATGTTTTCAGTCTCATCCCGGGTGCCTTTCATCGCCATGGCTGCCTCGACCGCAGCGGCACAGGGATTGGCCTGTCTCGATCCCGTTTGAGTGAAGGTGAAGAGCAGGTAGCCCGGGTTGACCAGGCCCGCCAGCATGCCGGTACCTGCGGCTGCCATACGCCGGCGCGGCAACACGGCCGTCTCAACCTCGGGTGCCGCCAGTGTCCCGGTGACACGCACCGGGCTGGTCAGACTGACCAGGCTGGTCCGTTTGGGCCTGGGTGCAAACACCAGATCCAGTTCTTCGCTCTCGAGGTCGAGAGTACCGGCTGCAGCGATGGTGATGCGCCGTGTATCGACCAGCAGGTCGTCGCTGCTGGCCACGCCGTCCTCGATACCGATGCGGGCGACCAGGCAATTAAGGTCGGTCACGTCTTCGCTGTGCCATTCCCTGGATAACATGGTGGTCACCAGGTCGGATCCCCACAGGTCGAGCCGGCGGCTGCCGAAGCTTCCCTCCTGTCCGACAACGATGAGCTGCCCCCTGGCATCGCTCAGGAATTCACGGCGGCTGCGTCCACTGCCCGCCAGGCGCAGGGTGATATCGAGTGTGCCTTCCACTGTCTCGGCAAAACCGGCTTCTTTCAACAAGACGCCGTGGCTGAGCTGGCGGGCGATCCAGTTCCATTCAACGATTGGCGGGTCTCGTGAGGCATCGATCAATCCATCCGATTCAATCAGCGCACCCGCCCAGCCACGCACCTGGAAAGGCTCCATCCTGAACACACCGTCCTTCAGGGTGGCCGTGAAGCTGATGTCACCCAGATCACCCACCGCCGTGCGCAGGCGTTTGCCATTGAATGTAAGTTCGCCGTCGATCTCGCGCATGTGCTCGATGGGCAGCGTGTAGTCCGGGATTACCCGGCGCTCTGCGCCAGCTGCAGTCTCCGCCTCGCTGACGGGCAGGAGTTTGCTGAGATAGATTTGCTCGGATTTCAGGTTCGCTACCACCCTCGGCCGCAGTTGCCCCTGGTAGATGCTGATACGGCCGCCGATATCGCTATTACCCGCCCTGATCTTCAGCTCATCGAGCACGAACCGGTCGGGCAGATCGGCGAAGTGACCGCTAAGCGAGTAAGCCCCCTCGAGCGGCAGCACGAGGTCGAACAGCGGCAGCAGGGTGTCGATTTTGGCACCGCTCAATGTGTAGTCAACATCGAAGCCTCTCGCTTCGAATGGCTGCTTAATGCTGCCACTCGCCTGGAAACGGATATCACCTCCGCGAAGCTCCGCAGCCAGGTGTCGCCACGGCCCGGTGGGTCGTTGCAGCAAATGCGCGAGCGGTTCAGCCTGTAGCGTCATCTGCACCGGCATGTCATTGAGTAAGGCGCTGGCGCTGACCTGCAAACCCTCGCCCGGTCCGGCGCCGGCCTCGAATCCGGTCAGTCCCAGATCGAACGATTGTCCCGCGATAGTGGTCTGGTAGCGCAGCTTGCCGTCGGGTGGCCGTGCCTTTAAAGCGACATCAGCCTGCTGCACCAGACCTTGGACGCTGACACCGTCCTTTCCCAGGGTAGTCAGGCGCTCACCCCATGGCAGCTGCACGCGCGCATCCAGCTGTATGTCGTCCAGCGTCCCCTGCAGCGGCGCCAGTGCCAGGGTCTGACCGCTGGCCTGTGCGACCAGTCGGATGTCCTGTATCGGCTTTGCCAGGCCTTCCAGTTGCCGCACCCGGACTTCGAGGTCCAGATCGACAGTGCCGAGTCCGCCGATAGCGAGCGGCTGGTCCCAAGCGTCGGCAGCCCTTGTTTCCCCTGCATTGACTGGCAGTATGTCGTCGAGATGGATCCGGTCGGCGTTGAGATTGGCCACCAGCCTGGGCCTTTGCTCATCCAGGTAGACAACGACACGGCCGCCGATATCGCTACTGCCGAGCCTCACTTTCAGATGGTCGAACAGGTGGCGATCCGGGTGGTCGGCATAGTGGCCGCTGAGCGAAAAGGCACCCTGCAGCGGCAGCAGGGTATCGAGCTCAGTACCACTCAATGCATAGCTGATATCAAATCCCCCGGCCTGGAATGGTTCGGCCACACTGCCGGTCGCATCGAAACGGATGTCATCTCCCCGTACTTCGAGCGCCAGTGCCTGCCACGACCCGGTGGGTCGCTGCAGCAGCGCGGCAAGGGGTTCACCCTGCAGCTTTACGGCGACAGACATGTCATTGAGCGTGGCTTCGGCCTTGATGGTTAACGCGGCGCCCGGCCGGGCCGTGGCCTCGACGCTGGACACTGCGAGGTCCAGCGGGCGTCCCATCAGTGTCGTTACATACTTGTATGTCGAGTTCGCGGCCTGAGCGCGAATGTCCAGCTCGGCATATTGCAGCAGTGTTTTCAGACTG
>CBFDBP010000038.1:0-17667 GCA_965603065.1 uncultured Gammaproteobacteria bacterium | reverse complement strand
ATTGCGGAGCGGGATCAGACCCTGCAGCAGCAGCGTGGCACCATTGCGGAGCGGGAACAGACCCTGCAGCAACAGCGCGATACCGTTACCAGTCTGGAGACGGACCGCCAGCGTCTGCAGACATCACTTGAAACCAGCCGGCAGGAAACTGCAGAGCAGAAAACACTCGTCGGGCAGGCCCAGGCCAGTGTTGAGGAACTGAATGATCAGATTGCGACACTTAACGAACAACTGGCCCGAATCAACCAGGTTCTTGAGTCGTCCGAAGCCAAACTAAAGGACAAGGACGTAGAGATCGAGGATCTCGGCCAGCGGCTGAATCTGGCACTGGCGGACAAGGTCGAGGAACTGTCGCGGTACCGTTCCGACTTTTTTGGCAAGTTGCGTGAAGCCCTGAGTGACAATCCCGACGTCCGTGTCGAGGGTGATCGTTTTGTCCTGCCGTCCGAAGTACTGTTCTCTTCAGCGTCGGCTGACCTGGATAAGCAGGGCGCAAAAGAGATCTCAACCGTGGCGCGTACCCTCAAGGAAATCACGCAACAGATTCCTGATGACATCGACTGGGTGTTGCGCGTTGATGGGCATACCGATCGCCGCTCCATCCGCAGGGTGTTCGCTTCAAACTGGGAGCTTTCTTCCGCGCGCGCCATCAGCATTGTGAAGTATATGATCAGCCAGGGTATACCCGCCGAGCACCTGGTGGCGGCAGGATTCGGGCAATACCATCCCATCGATCCGGGTAGTAGCGAAGAAGCCTACCGGCGCAACCGCCGCATTGAGCTGAAACTTACCAGTCGCTGATCGCGCTTACCTATTCAATAAGGAGAAAAAAATGGATTTGAAATCTTTGCTTGTATTTCTGGCTATTGGCGCTGTTGCCGGCTGGCTGGCCGGCAACATCATGAAAGGTGGTGGTTCCGGTTTGCTGGGTAATATGCTGGTCGGCGTGATCGGTGCCATAGTCGGCGGTTTTCTGTTCGGCTTACTGGGGATATCGACCAGCGGGCTCATCGGCTCCGTTATTACAGCGACTGCTGGAGCCATAGCGCTGCTTTTTGTCGTGGGCTTGTTCAGGACTAAGAAAGGGTAGAAATCACGTGTGTAACGTGTGTTGGTTATCGTTGCTTGCTGTTGTCATGGTGGTGGCCACCATGACGTATAAATTCATCTTCCAGGGCGCGGTCGAACAGAGTGCAGATGGCCGCCTGGCGATTCAACTGGATGCCAATGAACGGCAGCTGGTGTTGTCTGAGATGAGAGCCTTTCTGGAGAGTGTTCAACAGATTACACATGGTGTTTCAGAAAACGACATGAAGCTGGTGGCAGCATCTGCGAGAAATGTCGGGCTTGCCTCGCAACAAGCTGTTCCGGGTTCCCTCATAGGTAAATTGCCTCTGCCGTTCAAAAAGCTGGGGCGTGATACGCATGCAAAATTTGATGAAATGGCGCTCGATGCGGAGCAGTTTGAAGACAGCGGACACAGTCTCTCTCAACTGGACAAACTGATGCAGAACTGTGTGGCCTGTCACGCCGCATACCGGTTCGAAACAGTAAACTGACAGCCCCTAACGCCCCTGCGCACTACGCCATTGCTGGAAAGTCGGGTATTGCCGGTAAGCGCCGCTGAGTATGTAATCCAGCACATTGCGTAAGCGGTAGAACTGGACCACGGAATCCACACGCAGGATCTCATCACCCCGTTCGTCAAAGAATATCAGCGTCGGTGTATAGAACAGGCCGAGCCGGTCCGCCCACTGTCTGGCCGTCGTGCGTTCACCTGCCGGCGTAATCACCGGGGTATCACTCCACATATCGAGCTGAGTCAGGTCCAGCTGTTTAATACGCTGGCGGATATCCGCCTCGTCAAGTGGACCGGTATGCAGGACATCGCAGGCGTGGCAGTTAGCCTGTTCGAAAAATACCGCCAATGGGCGTTGCCCAGGCCAGCGGCTGCGGTCCAGTGCATGGGGTGGCGGGGGAAAGAAGTCCTGGTAATTCATGTCACCCGCATCGAATACCAGAGGTACGTCTGCACGAGCCAGATAGGTGCGGAAATCCTCCTTGAGGTAATAGCCGGCTGCGACATACTCCAGCGCGGCGCGAAACTTGTAAGGCGGGTAGTAACCGGTCAATCGCAGAGCTTCACGCTTGTCCTTGTCGTAGAAAATCAGGGTGGGTGTGAAATCGACACCCTGTTCGACGGCAAAACTGCGTTCCGTCCATTCCATCCCCTGCAGGTTGGTGACCACGCGCTGGCCATGGATATCGATCCCGATTGCATCAAAGTGTTTCTGGGTATAGGCGAGGATATCGAGTTTGTCGAAGTTGTCGTGCAGAAGTTTTTTGCAGTAAGCGCAATATTTTTGCCCCAGATAGACCATGAGACCGGTCTTGCCATCGCCGATGGCCTCATCCAGATCTTCAGACAGGTCGAGAAAGCTCAGCTTGAACCAGGCCGGCAGACTGATCGGCTCTGCGAGCGGGGCGTCCTCGAAACTATCGAGTTCACCAAAACTTTCGAAGTCATCCTCAGTCTGCGCCGGTGTCGCCCAGGCAAAGCAAAAGGTGGCCAGTAACAGCAAAAGCAGCCCGGTCCGTTCAAGCCTGTCGGCTATCCGTAAGCGCTGGAGTGGGCGTATCACTCAGAACCAACCTTTATGTCTATTGTGAATTATCACCGTGCTGTCACTGTTAAGGTGTGATCTATGTCAATAATAGCCCATGTCCAGGAGCCTGTCGGACTTAGGAAATCTTAGCGGGCATGGGGTGAGAGAGCGAGGACAAATGGTCATGATTTTGAGGCGCATAGCGGTTGACTCGGATGCGAGTGTGCTGTCTCATATGGATTGACAAACTATATGAGACAGCACCCCAGCGGCGGCTGGCGTGCCTGATACCAACATCTTAAGACACACGCTTTCTGCGGGAGAGGATTATGTCCGAGACCAGGATTCTGCTTGAAGAATCAGAGATTCCGGGTCAATGGTATAATGTCGTCGCCGACATGCCCAACCCGCCCGTACCGCCGCTGGGACCTGATGGTAAGCCCATTGGACCGGAGGCGCTGACGGCGATTCCCTGATGACACCGATGCTGAAAATGTATACCCTGGGTCACGATTTCATGCCACCGAGTATTTACGCCGGTGGCTTACGTTACCACGGTGACAACACGCTGGTCTCACAGTTGTACAATGAAGGCCTTATCGAAGCTCAGGCTGTCCCTCAATTGGCGACCTTTGAGGCCGGCGTCCAGTTTGCCCGTAGCGAAGGCATTATTCCGGCACCGGAATCCAATCACGCCATCAGCGCCTGTATCGATGAGGCGCTGAAATGTAAACAGTTCGCGGCCAGGAGGCCGCTCCTGCAGGAAGATTTTTGCGATGATTGAGTTGTCAGGTTTACAGTGCGGCGAATTTAGAGTTTTTCTTCTTTTTTCTGAATATTAGTCCAATGTTGCCTACACGCTGAAGGAGCTGTGCACCGCTGTATTCACACAATGCCCGAATGGCTGTATCGCGTTCATCACGGTCACCTGCGCTGACTTTGACTTTCATCAGCTCGTGATGTTCCAGCGAACTCTCGAACTCTTCCAGCAGCGAATCGGACAATCCCCCGGTACCCACAGTGATAACCGGCTTCAACTTGTGGCCAAGTCCGCGTAGTCTTTTCTTCTGTTGTTCAGTCAGGGTCATAATAATGCGGAAGTATACCGTATTCGGATTAACTCATGGCACGTAGTAAGAGCAGTCATCGCTGGCTGAGGGAACATTTTGACGACGAGTATGTCAAGAAAGCTCAACGGGAGGGCTACCGTTCACGTGCGGTTTATAAGCTGGATGAAATTCAGCAAAAGGACCGCCTCATCAGGCCCGGCATGGCGATCGTCGATCTTGGTTCTGCGCCGGGCGGCTGGAGTCAGTACGCCTCTGGCCTGCTCGGGCACAAGGGAAAAGTGGTGGCGATGGATATTCTGCCCATGGATCCATTGCCCGAAGTGACATTTCTGCAGGGAGATTTCCGTGAAGACGACGTATTGGATAAATTACTGCAGGCGCTGGAAGGGAAGGAAGTAGACCTTGTAATGTCGGATATGGCCCCCAATATAAGTGGTATGGATGCCGTCGACCAGCCAAGATCAATGTATCTCACGGAATTGGCTGTGGATTTTGCTGAGCGGGTGGTTCGACCGGGCGGCGGGCTGCTGATAAAAGTCTTTCAGGGTGAAGGGTTTGACGAGCTGCTGCGGGGTTTGCGCAGCCACTATAATAAGGTTGTCATACGCAAGCCGAAGGCATCCCGACCCCGCAGCCGTGAGGTATACGCGCTGGCGAGGGGCCGTAAAGTATAGTATGTTTGAGGAAACAGTCTATCTGGCCGAAACGCCTTACAGCACAATACCTTTCAGCTATTCTGTTATCTGTACATCGCCGTTCCTGTTAACGAGGTATCCGATTTGAATGACATGGCGAAAAATATTCTTCTCTGGGTGATCATCGCGGTTGTCCTGATGTCCGTTTTTAACAATTTCGGACCGCCGACCCCGCGGGCACAATCTGTTGTGTACTCGGACTTTATCGCTGACGTCAAAGCAGGGCGTATTCAGAGTGTGGTTATTGACGGCCGCACGGTGAAAGGGCAGTTGGCCAGCGGTGAGAAATTCTCCACCTACACACCGAACGATCCGGAAATGATAAACGATCTGCTGGCCAATGGCGTTCAGGTCAAGGCGCAGCCACCTGAACAGGATTCCCTGCTCATGCAGATTTTCATTTCCTGGTTCCCGATGTTGCTGCTGATTGGTGTGTGGATTTTCTTCATGCGTCAGATGCAGGGCGGCGGCGGTGGCCGCGGTGCCATGTCCTTTGGCAAGAGCCGTGCGCGCATGCTGGGCGAAGACCAGGTCAAGGTCACCTTCAATGACGTGGCTGGTGTCGAGGAAGCCAAGGAAGAAGTGGCGGAGCTGGTCGAATTCCTGCGTGACCCTGGCAAGTTCCAGAAGCTCGGTGGCAAGATCCCCCAGGGCATTCTGATGGTCGGTTCACCCGGTACCGGTAAAACACTGCTGGCCAAAGCCATTGCCGGTGAAGCCAAGGTGCCGTTCTTTACCATTTCAGGTTCCGACTTTGTAGAAATGTTCGTCGGTGTCGGTGCTTCGCGGGTACGCGACATGTTCGAACAGGCCAAGAAGCATGCACCGTGCATTATTTTCATCGATGAAATCGATGCCGTGGGCCGTCATCGTGGTGCCGGTCTTGGCGGTGGTCACGATGAACGTGAACAGACCCTCAACCAGTTGCTGGTCGAGATGGATGGATTTGAAGGCAACGAAGGTGTCATTGTCATTGCTGCCACCAACCGGCCGGATGTGCTCGACCCTGCGCTGCTTCGTCCGGGACGTTTTGACCGCCAGGTCGTGGTGCCCTTGCCGGATATCCGTGGACGCGAACAAATCCTGAAAGTACATCTGCGCAAAGTGCCGAGCTCGGAAAAGCTTGAACCTGGCGTGATTGCGCGTGGCACACCGGGATTCTCGGGTGCGGATCTCGCTAACCTGGTGAATGAGGCCGCGTTGTTTGCGGCGCGCGCCAGCAAGCGCCTGGTCGACATGGAAGACCTGGACAAGGCCAAGGACAAAATCATGATGGGTGCCGAGCGACGCTCCATGGTGATGAGTGAGGACGAGAAAAAACTCACCGCGTATCACGAAGCCGGCCATGCCATTGTCGGACGCCTGGTACCGTCGCACGACCCGGTTTACAAGGTTTCCATTATCCCGCGCGGGCGCGCCCTCGGCATCACCATGTTTCTGCCCGAAGAGGACCGTTACAGCTTCAGTGTGCAACGCCTGGAAAGCCAGATTTCCAGCCTGTTCGGCGGCCGTCTCGCCGAAGAGATGATATTTGGTAAAGACATGGTTACCACCGGTGCATCCAATGACATTCAACGTGCCACCGAGCTGGCACGCAATATGGTGACCAAATGGGGTCTGTCCGAGCGCCTTGGACCCTTGACCTACAGCGAGGAAGAGGGAGAAGTCTTTCTGGGGCATTCGGTCACTCAGCACAAGAATGTGTCTGATGAAACAGCACACGCCATTGATGGCGAAATCCGCTCGATTATCGACCGCAACTATGAACGTTCCCAGCGCCTGCTGACGGAGAACCTGGACAAGTTACACAACATGGCGGATGCGCTGATCAAGTATGAGACCATCGATGCCGCACAGATCGATGACATCATGGCGGGCAAGACACCTCGGCCACCGCAGGATTGGGATGACAGCCAGTCCAGTGGTGGTGGTACCGCCAGCAGTGCCCAGGTCGATGACAAGAGTGGCAAGGATAGCAGCGGTCCGATCGGTGGTCCGGCTGGACAGCACTAGCCTGCCAGTGTCGTTTGAGCACGGCTCTTGTTATTCGATTGCAACGGTAAAATACTGGATCTGACGCGCCCGCAGGTGATGGGCGTACTCAATGTCACCCCTGATTCCTTCTCCGACGGGGGTGATTTTTTTTGTCTGGATAAAGCGGTAGCTCGTGCCCTGCAGATGGAGGCGGAAGGCGCGGCGATTGTCGATATTGGTGGAGAATCAACCAGGCCCGGTGCCGTGCCGGTGGCTGTGGATGACGAGATCGGGCGCGTGGTACCGGTCATCGAGGCATTACAGTCACAGCTCAAGGTGCCGATCTCCATCGATACGCGCAAGCCCGAGGTGATGCGGGCTGCGATCCAGGCGGGTGCAGGCTTTATAAATGATATCAATGCATTGCGTGATCCTGGTGCGTTGGAGATGGCTGCCGAGTGCACTGTCCCGGTGTGTTTGATGCATATGCAGGGCGAACCGCGTAGCATGCAGGCAGATCCTCGCTATGAGAATGTTGTCGACGAAGTGGCGGAATTTCTGCAACAGCGGGTGTCCGCGTGTGCGCAGGTGGGCATCAGGCGTGAAAGAATATTACTGGATCCCGGTTTCGGGTTCGGTAAAACTGTCGTTCACAACCTGCGGTTGTTGAAACGGCTGGACGAATTGACCCGCCTGGGGCTGCCGATTGTAGTGGGTTTGTCCCGAAAGTCGATGATTGGTCAATTATTGGGGCTTGAGCCTGGCGAACGTCTGCCGGCCAGCATAGCCCTGGCGGTACTCGCCGTGGAACGTGGTGCCAGGCTGGTGCGATCACACGATGTGGCAGCGACCTGGCAGGCGCTACAAATGAAGGCGGCGCTGAAGAATATAAATTAGGACCGGGAGAAGTATTGTGGCCAGGAAGTATTTTGGTACAGACGGTATTCGTGGCCGTGTTGGGGAGCATCCCATTAACGCGGAGTTCATGCTTAAACTCGGCTGGGCGACGGGACGGGTGTTGGGTAACGGCGCAGCAACACGCGTGGTGATTGGAAAAGATACGCGTATTTCGGGGTACATGTTTGAGTCGGCGCTTGAAGCCGGCTTGTCGGCGGCGGGTGTTGACATTCGTTTGCTGGGTCCGATGCCGACCCCGGGCATCGCCTACCTGACACGCACCATGCATGCCTGTGCCGGTATCGTCATCAGTGCTTCCCACAATCCGCACCACGATAACGGTATCAAGTTTTTTTCGGCGCAAGGCACCAAGCTGCCTGCCGATGTGGAAGCTGCCATAGAGGCAGAACTGGACAATCCGATGCTTACCGTTTCGTCCGAGAAACTGGGTAAAGCGGAACGTGTTGAGGATGCCCGCGGCCGGTATATCGAATTCTGCAAGAGCACCATTCCCTCCTGTATCAGTCTTCGTGGTCTGAAAGTTGTTGTCGATTGCGCCAATGGTGCGACCTACCAGGTAGCCCCCAGTGTGCTGGAAGAAATGGGCGCAGATGTCATAGGCATTGGTGTTGAACCGAACGGGCTGAATATCAATGAAGAATGCGGCTCAACCATGCCGCAGCTTTTATGCGAGAGGGTGCTGAAAGAAGGTGCCGATCTGGGTATTGCGCTGGATGGTGATGGCGACCGCGTCATTATGGTTGATCATAGAGGTGAGCTGGTCGATGGCGACGAGCTGCTTTTCATCATCGCCGCTTCCCGCAAGGAAAATGAAAAGCTGTCCGGACCGGTAGTCGGTACCCTGATGAGTAACCTCGGGCTGGAACACGCCTTGCGTCATCTAAACATAGAATTCAGACGTGCCAGTGTGGGTGATCGCTACGTCATGGAAATGCTCAATGAATATGGCGGTGTGGTGGGAGGAGAGTCTTCCGGTCATATTATCTGCCTGGATCGGACCTCGACCGGAGACGGCATGGTATCAGCCTTGCAGGTGCTGGCCACCATGATGCAGAAGAATGTCGGCCTGCACGAGTTGAAACAGGGTATGACAAAGTATCCTCAACATATGATTAACGTACCACTGGTCAGTCATTTCGATGTCGATAACAATGAGCCGATTCAATCCGCCGTCAGGAACGCGGAAGCATGCCTGAATGGAAAAGGACGTGTGCTGTTGCGTTCCTCCGGTACCGAACCCCTGATTCGTGTCATGGTCGAGGGTGAAGATGAAACCCTCGTCCACCAGCAGTCTAAACTGCTGGCCGAAATTGTCGAGCACACTATCACGGGTCATGCTGAAAGTGCGTGACTCGTGTGGAGTTCAATCACCGGCCCGCATTTCCCGAAGCCTCAATCGCCGCCTATTGATCGCTGACTTCGAACAGGTAGGCCAGTAGATAGGCGCCTAACAGCAAGGCGACCCACAACACCATGCTGCCCGTAGGCCAGTTGCGCGCCAGCAAGCCTTGCGGCGCGTGATGGCGCGAGAAGGTGTTGATCAAGGCCCTCGCACAGCCTGACCCCCAGCGCCGCATGGCGGCATCGAGCGGTTGTCCGACGGTGAGCAGTCTCTGTGCTGTGAGTGGCAGCAGGCGCCGGTACGTCCAGTCCGAATCAAGATTCACCGCCCGTAGCTCGGGCGGATACAAGCCGCGTAAATTCAGCCAGACGAAGGCCAGTGCAGCGAACAACAGCAGTTGCAGCTGGCTGATCACGTGGGTTAAATCGTAGGCCTGGTAGGTCGCTGAAAATGGCAGCAGATCATACAGCACCCGCGGGTAGCTGCCGATCAAGATGCAGAGCAGTGCGGCGAGCAGCATGGCAAGCAGCATGTTAACGGGTGGTTCGGTGGCCACTATCCCACTGTCATGGGCAAAAAAGGCAAAATACGGTATCTTGATACCGGCATGGTGGAAGACCCCGGCCGATGCAAACAGCAGGAACAACCAGGCCCAGTCATGTCCCTCCTCCAATACCGCAGTCATGATCATGGCTTTGCTGACAAAGCCGCTGAACAGGGGGAAGGCTGAAATCGAAGCCGCGCCGACGATGCACAGTGTTGCGGTTTTCGGCATGGTTTTGTACAGCCCACCGAGATCCGAACCATTGATGCGTCCCGTCACGTGCAGGACAGCGCCCATTGACATTAACAGCAGGCCCTTGAAGATAACCTCGTTAAAGGCATGGGCCACTGCACCGTTCAGCGCAAGTTGTGTCCCGATGCCGATTCCGCAGACCATAAAGCCGATCTGGTTGATCATGCTGTAGCCGAGGACACGGCGTAAGTCGTTTTCGATCACCGCGTAGAAGATCGGGAAGCAGGTCATGACCACGCCGATGTAGATCAGCAACTCGGTACCCGGAAAGCCCCTTGCCAGCGCGTACACGGCGACCTTGGTGGTCATCGCGCTGAGGAACACGGTCGCGGTCGGTGTCGCTTCCGGGTAAGCATCGGTCAACCAGTTGTGAAGCAGGGGGAAAGCACACTTGATGCCGAAGGCGATAAACATCAGCCAGCCGGACAGCCCGTCGAGACCAAGATAGGTGAACTGCAGCGAGCCACCCTGTTGCACATGCAGCAGCACGCCGGCCAGCAGCAATACACCGGAGAGGATCTGCATTATCAGGTAGCGGAAACCGGCGGCCAGGGCGCGTTCGCTGCGTCGTGCCCAGATGAGAAACACCGAGCTGACCGCGAGCAGTTCCCAGAACACGAACAAAGTGATGAGATCACCGGCGAACACGGCACCGAGCGCGCTGCCGGCATAGCACAGGCCGGCTACATGCTGCAGCGTGTCCCGCAGGTGCAGGGAGAAGACAATGGCAAGCAAGGCGCCGATATGGAACAGATAGCCGAACAGCAGGCTCAGCTTATCGACGCGGAACGGCATCAGCTCGTAACCGAGAAAACGGGTCTGTAGCTCGACGCCGGGCTCGATGCCGAGTAGCTGCAGCCCGCCCAGCAGCGGTGCGGCAAGCAGGATAAACATGCGAATTCTGCCCCGCGTGAGGCCGGCCAGCAGGGCGGCGATATAAAAGGGCACAAAGGGCGGTAATTCGGCAAGCCACATCACCGCTTGTTCCCCTTGACATAGTAGTCTTCGGGACGCTTGACCAGCTTGCGTAGCAGTTTCGCGATGAGGACCAGCAGCACGCAGCCGAGGAAACCGTACCCGGCATAGAATCCCCACCAGCTGTCCCAGGGATGCATGCTGTGGCGGTGATAGAGGAAGTCGATCACCAGCAAAGCGGCACAGCAGGTGTACAGGGCATATAACACACGACGCACGCTGCTGTTATCCATGGCTACCCCCGGGTGTGAGCAGCAGGGCGATGGCATACAGCGCATCGGCATAAAAGAACAGTCCCACGCAGCCGAGGGTAGTCAAGCCGATGGCCAGCAGACAGGCCGGTGGAGCTTCGCGGATTCCCGCAGCCGCCATGTCTGCCGGGGGCGGGTAGAAGAAGCCGCGTAGCGGAACCGACAGCAGGTAAAGTGCGCTTAACAGTGAACTCGCCATGAGCACGGCAAGCAGGGCCTGCTGTCCGGCTTCGAGGGTGCCCAGCATGAGAAACCACTTGCTCCAGACGCCGCCCGCCGGTGGCAAGCCGATGATGCTGAGGCTGCCGATGAGGAAGGCCGACATGGTGAACGGCATGTTCCTGCCCAGACCGTGCATCTGGCTCACTGCCGTTTTTTGCGTGGCGAGCAGTATGGCGCCGGCGCAGAAGAACAGGGTGATCTTGCCGAAGGCGTGCATAACCATGTGCAGAGTGCCGCCGATGATGCCAGAGCTGGTGGCCAGGAAGGTGCCGAGGACAATGTAACCCAGCTGGCTGATGGTCGAATAGGCGAGCCGCGCTTTAAGATTGTCCTTGCTCAGGGCCACCAGGGAGGCCAGCAGGATGGTGGCGGCGGCGACATAGAGCAGCCATTGTGTGACCTGCAGCTCCGCCACCAGGTCAATACCGAACACATAGAGGGTGACCTTGAGGAGGAAAAATACGCCGCCCTTGACCACAGCCACAGCGTGCAGCAGGGCGCTTACCGGTGTCGGTGCCACCATGGCCGCCGGTAACCAGCGGTGCAGGGGCATGAGCGCGGTCTTGCTGATGCCAAAGGCATACAGAGCAAACAGAATACCGAGCAGTGCCGGTGATGCAGTGCCGCGCAGACTGCCGCCCTCGACAAAGTCCAGCGTGCCGGCGAGTTGCCAGGTCCAGATGATAGCGAAGAGAAGAAAACCCACCGAAGGTGCAAGCAGCAGCCCGAGGTAAAGGCGACCGCTGCGCCGCGCCTGTTCCGAGCCGCTATGCGTAACCAGTGGATAGGTGCTGAGCGTGAGCAGTTCATAGAAGACAAACAGGGTCAGCAGATTGCCGGCCAGTGCCATGCCCATAGCTGCCCACAGCGACAGCGCGAAGCAGGTATAAAAGCGGGTGAGGTTGGTCTCCTGGCGGGCGCGCATGTAACCGACGGAATACACCGAGGTCACGATCCACAGCAGACTGGCGAGCAGCGCAAACAGCAAGCCGAGCGGTTCCACTGTCAGTTGCAGAGACAAACCCGGCAACGGCTCGGCCATCATCAGTCCGGGATGTGCCCCGTCGAACACGGCAGGTGCGAGTGAGGCGAGCGATGCGAACAGCAGGATTGCGGTGGACAGGGTCAGGGTTTCGCGCACAGCCGGATGACGCCCGTTGAATGCGATCAGCAGGGCGCCGGTCAGCGGTGTCCAGAATGCCAGCTGCAGAGCGATCGTTGCGCTCATTCACTGACTCCGAGCAGTTGCCGTGCCGCCTGCGAGGCGACGCCAACGGTCAGGCTGGTGTCGATGCCGAAATAGAGATTGGCGATGATCAACGCCCAGGTTGGCAGCAGCATTGAGCGTGGTGCCTCCCTGATTTCGCCGGCACGCACTGGTGAAGGGGGCTGGAAATATGCCGCTTCGACTACCCGCCAGACATACACCAGGGACAGTAGCGAGGCCACCAGCACTGCCACGGCGAGTGGCCACCAGCCCCGCTCCAGGGCGCCGACGACGAGATACCACTTGCTGATGAAACCGACGGTCAGCGGTACCCCGATGAGGCTCAGGCCACCGATCACAAATGCCGCCATTGTCCAGGGCATGAGGCGCCCGAGACCACGCATCTGTTCCATGTTCGCCATGCCGAGGCGATAGACTACACAGCCCAGCGACAGGAACAGGGCGCCTTTCATCAGGGCGTGGTTGAACAGGTGCAGAATGGCAGCGGTAAGCCCGGTCACCGAGGCGAAGCTGATGCCCAGAATCATGTAGCCGATCTGCGCAATACTGGAGTAGGCGAGCAGGCGCTTGATATTGTCCTGGAAGATCGCCGCCGTCGAGCCTGCAAATACCGCCGCCAGCGCCAGCGCCATGAAGATGAAACTGAGCGGCATGCTCTTGAATGCGAAGCTGGCGCCGAAGATGGTAAACATGAATCGCAACAGCACGTAGAATGCCACCTTGGTTGCCGTCGCGGCGATGAAGGCACTCACCACCGAAGGTGCGTAAGCGTAGGCGTTGGGCAACCACAGGTGCAGCGGGACCAGCGCTAGCTTGATGCTGATACCCACGGTAAGAAAAGCAAACGCAGTCTCTACCGTGCGGGTAGCGGTAACCGCAGGTAAACGCTGGGACAGGTCCTGCATATTCAGCGTCCCCGTCATCATGTACAACAGGCCGATGCCGATCAGAATGAAGGTCGCGCCGATGGTGCCCATGAAGAGGTACTGGTAGGCCGCTGTCAGCGCGCGCCGCTGTTCGCTGAGGGCGATGAGCGTGTAGGAGGACAGCGCGGAAATCTCCATGAACACGAACAGATTAAAGACGTCGCCGGTGACGGCAATGCCCAGCAGGCCGGCCAGGCACAGCATAAAGGTTGTATAGAAGAGCGGGATGCGCGTAGAGAGGATTTCTCTGGCCACGCTGCGCTGTGCGAACAGCAGTACCGCGCTGCTGATGGCCGTGACAATCAGCAGTACGAAGGCGTTGACCGTGTCGACGCGGTACTCGATGCCCCAGGGCGTCGACCAGCCGCCCAGTTCGTAGGAGATAACCCCCTGTTCCAGCGTTTGATCGAGCAACAATGCGGCAATAAGGAAGGCCGTCCAGCTTGCCGCCAGGCTCACACCCCAGGCGAAGCGCCGGTCCTGGACCAGCAGGCAAACTGGCGCGGTCAGCAAGGGGATGATGACCTGTAATATGGGCAGATGCTGGGTGATCAAAAGGACTGGTCTTGCTGGTGGATCTCGTCTTCTTCCACACTGCAGTACGCCTCGTTGATACGCACCACCAGTGCCAGGGCGAGTGCGGTGGTGGCGACCCCGACCACGATGGCGGTGAGTATCAGTACGTGCGGAAGCGGGTTGGAATACAATGAGACGCCTTGCGTAACGATGGGCGCGGTCCCACCCTCGACCTTGCCCATACTGATGAACAGGATGAACACCGATGCCTGAAATATGTTGAGCCCGACAATCTTTTTTACCAGGTTGCCTTGTGCGATGACGACATAGAGGCCGGCCATCATCAGGAAAATGACTATCCAGTAGTTGTAGTGCCCGATCAGGACGTTCACCGCCGCACCCCGCGTTCGGCAAAAGCAAAGAATATGATCATCATGACTGCGGAAACCGTCATGCCGATGCTGAGTTCGGTCAGAAATATGCCCAGGTGTTGTCCCTCCAGGCGTTCCTGCGCGAGAACGTCATAGTCGAGGAAATTGGCGCCGGCAAACAGCGAAGCCAGCCCGACGCCGACGTAGAGCAGCATGCCAAGTGATGCCAGTACCCTCAACAGCCGTTCTGTGGCGACCGCCCGTGCCAGGCCGATGCCGAACACCAGGGCATAGAGGACAATCGCCGCGGCAAAGATCACACCGGCCTGGAAGCCGCCACCGGGGCCGGTTTCACCGTGAAACAGCACATACAAGGCAAACATCAGGATCGGCGGGATCAGCATTTTCGCCGATATGCGCAGGACCAGGTTGTGGGGCTGGATTGGAGGACGCATTCAGGACTTCCCGCTGCGCTTTCTGTAACCGAGCAGAACGAGTACGCCGATGCCGGCTGTGAAGATCACCGTTACCTCGCCCAGTGTGTCGTAACCGCGGTAGCTGGCCAGCACCGCGGTGACCAGATTCGGCACGCCGACTTCATCCGCGCTGGCTTCGATGTAATGTCGGGCAACGTGGCTATGCAGTGGGGCGGAGGGGTCGCTGAAATACGGCATGTCGAAGGTGCCGTATACCAGCGTTGCGCCAATGATGGTGACCACCAGCAGCGGAATGACGGTCCGCTTGCGGCGTACCTTTTCCCGCCGAACCGTGAGCGCCAGTGTACTGAGCATAAGGAACGTTGAGATGCCGGCGCCGACTGCCGCTTCCGTGAAGGCGACATCCACCGCGTTCAGGGTGACGAACAGGGAAGCGGTGAGAAAACTGTAGATCCCGAACAGCATCACGACAGCGAACAGGTTACGCAGACGGATCACCGCCAGTACGGTGATGGTCAGGAAGCCGAGCAGGACGATGTCGATCAGAATTTCGATGGCGGTTCTCCCGGAGGGCCGAGCACGGGCTCCAGTTTGCCATGCAGCGCCGCCTTGGCGATGGCGTGGGCGGCGGTGGGCGAAGTGAGCAGCAGGAAGGCCAGGATCAGGAAGAGTTTTAACAGCGCCGCACTCCAGCCGGCCTGAAACATCAGCCCCACGAGTATGAGGCCTGCACACAGGGTGTCAGTGACCCCGGTCGCATGCATGCGGGTGAAGAAATCGGGAAATCTGAGGATGCCGACGCCACCGCTGATGGCAAAGAAAGCGCCTGCCAGCAGGCAGACCCAGCTGACCAGATCAATCCAGTCATTCATTGGAGGGATACTCCTTGAAAGCGCTTTGCGGTGCGGTGATGGAGCGGAAACGCCCGAACTCGAAAAAACGCAGCACGGCGATCAGGCTGATGAAGTTGATCAGTGCATAAACGAGCGCGATATCCAGAAAATCCGGACGGCCGGTCAGAAATCCCAGTACCGAGATAAACAGCACAGTCTTGGTGCCGAACATATTTACGGCCAGGACCCGGTCGTACAGGGTGGGCCCTGCCAGCGCCCGCAGCAGGGCAAGGGCCATCACTACGAGTATGGACAAAGCGGCCGCGATGAACATCAGTAACGTTCCAATTGCCCTTCAAGTTCGGTGACGCGGCGATCCATCTCTCCCTGTTGCAGGGTCTCGGCATCCTTGCGGGTCAGGGCATGGACCAGAATATCGTCACCCTCGATGCTCAGGGTGACGGTGCCGGGAGTCAGGGTTATGGAGTTCGCGTAGATCACCTTACCGAGCGCGCTCTTCTGACTCGATTTGATTCTCACCACAGTCGGACTGATGGTTCGGCCCGGCGCCCAGATCCGGCGTGTGACATCGAGGTTGGAACGGATGATCTGCCGGCTCAGCCAGCCCCAGAACAGGGGCAATCGCGGCGTCAGATGGATCGGCTGGGACTCGTGGTCGACGACATCCATGCTGGTCGAGATGACTACCACCAGAAATGCGGATGCAATACCCAGGGCCAGATTCAAGGCGCCAAAATCCAGGGAAATCATCAACCAGAACACGATCAGGCTGGCTGTCATGCTGAGTGTGTGCACTGTAAACGCCCTCCTCGTTGAAGCGACTTAGCGACTTTCTGCGGCGGGGTCGGCGGTCGCCCCCGCAAGTCACCGCGTTGTGCCCCCAGACACTGGGCGCTGGCTCCCGGAGTGTGGCGCCAAAGGGGTGTGATTCCACTGTCAGATTATGGCTGTTGTGGCACAAAATCAACCCCCCTGATGACTCAGCAGGGTCTTGATCTGCATTGAATTCCGGGGGGATTCGTCGTGCTGCCCTGTTAAGGAGTATTTGCTTTTTGTCGTCTGGCCCGCTACGCTACGCGGCTGATTTTAAAGGCTTGCGGGAGAGCGGCATGCGTCAAATTCTGGTAGCAGGGAACTGGAAACTCAACGGTTCTCTGGACAGCGTCAAACAACTGGTTTCCGGGATTATGGCCGGGGCTGGTGACACGGGTGACACCCGGATTGCGGTTTGTCCACCGTTCATTTATATCCCGCTGGCTGCCAACCTGCTGGCAGGGAGCAGGATTGCGCTTGGCAGTCAGGATATCAGCGACCAGGAATCGGGGGCTTTCACCGGTGAGGTTTCCGGTCCCATGCTGACGGACTTCGGTTGCACCTATGCCATCGTCGGTCACTCAGAACGCCGTGCCCTGTATGGCGAAGGCGATGAAGTGACCGCCCGCAAATTCGCCGCAGCGCGCAGAGCCGGTCTGACACCGATTCTGTGTGTCGGCGAAACCCTGGAAGAACGCGAACAGGGTATTACCGAAGATGTGGTGGCACGCCAGCTGGATGCCGTCATTGAACTGGAAGGTATTGAAGCCATCGGTACTGCGGTTATAGCCTATGAACCGGTCTGGGCGATCGGTACCGGCATGACCGCAACGCCGGATCAGGCGCAGGACGTTCATGCCTTTATTCGCAGCAAGCTGGCCGGTCTGGATCAGGCCGTCGCTGACAAGGTACAGATTCTGTACGGTGGCAGTGTCAAAGGCAGTAACGCTGCAGAGTTGTTTGCCATGCAGGATATCGATGGTGGTCTGATTGGCGGCGCTTCATTGGCGGCCGATGACTTCCTCGCTATCTGTAAGGCAGGCGGCTGAATCGTAGTCTGGCATTCGGGTAACGCACAATGTTTTCAGCTTTGTTAATTCTTCAGGTGTTGCTGGGTCTGTCCATTATCGGGCTGGTCCTGCTGCAGCAGGGCAAGGGTGCCGATATGGGCGCCGCTTTCGGCGCCGGTTCTGCCGGCACCGTATTCGGTGCCCGCGGTGGCGGTTCGTTCTTGACCCGGACTACCGCTATTCTTGCCGCCGGTTTTTTTCTTAACAGCATCCTGTTGTCTTCGCCGCTGGTTCGCAACGTACAGGATCCGAACGCCAGCGTGACCGAGCGTGTTTCGCTGCCGCAGGAATCGGATATTCCGCCGGCGCTAGAAGAGGCTGTCCAGGATGAAGCCGTGGATCTGCCGCCTGTAGATCTGCCTGACGTTCCTGAACAGAGCGGAGAGGCATCATCGGAGGAGACTGCTGCACAGGAGCTTCCGCCTGCCGAGGTTCCGGAACAACCGGAACAGACCGAAAAAGCCGGGCAGCCTGAAAAGGCCAAATCCGATCTGCCGGAATAACTTTATATATTGCCGACGTGGTGGAATTGGTAGACACGCTATCTTGAGGGGGTAGTGGCGAAAGCTGTGCCGGTTCGACTCCGGCCGTCGGCACCAATTA
>CBFDBP010000037.1:0-18141 GCA_965603065.1 uncultured Gammaproteobacteria bacterium | reverse complement strand
TGTGCTCGCGCAGTTCGCTCTGGATCACCCCACACCGCGCATTTGCTCCCAGCAACAAGGGTCTGAATTATGCCACTGCTGACATTGCTGTTATTGCTACCGGCAAGCGGTGCTGCGCTGATCTCTGTGCTACCCGGGCAACGGGTTCGCATCATCCAGGCCATTGCCCTGTCTGCGGCAGCCGCGGCAATGTTGCTGTCCTGGGGGCTGCTATCGATGTTCGACCCGGACATGGCAGGGCTGCAATTCTTCGAGAACGTTCCCTGGAATCCGCGCCTGGGGACCTCCTACGCCCTCGGCCTGGACGGCTTTTCACTGCCGATGGTCCTGCTGGCGACATTACTGTGCTTCATCACCCTGCTGGCATCGAGCAGCATTCGCGAGCGGGCGAAATGGTATTTTGTCCTGGTGCTGGTCCTGGAGAGCGCCATGCTCGGTGTGTTCATGGCACAGGACTGGACGCTGTTCTACCTGCTCTGGGAGCTGACGCTCATCCCGCTGTTCTTTCTGATCGACCGTTGGGGTGGACGACGCCGGCACCAGGCTGCACTGAATTTTGTACTCTATACCATGGGCGGCTCGGTGTTCATGCTCGTCAGCCTGCTGGTACTCTTCGATGTCACACCCGCGCACTCCTTCGCCATGGCCAGCATGGGGGACGGTGCCCGAACGCTGCCGGAACGTACCCAGGTGCTGATCTTTTTCGGCTTCCTGATCGGTTTCGGGGTCAAGATGTCGATCTTCCCCATCCATGGCTGGCTGCCTCTGGCACACGTGGAGGCGCCCAGCCCGATTTCCATTCTTCTCTCCGGCGTACTGCTGAAGATGGGCTCATATGGCCTGATTCGCGCAGCGACCATGCTGCCGGAGGCGATCCTGGTCCTGCAGCCGCTGCTGGCGGGGCTTGCCCTGTTCAGTCTGATCTATGGCGGTCTGCTCGCCTGGCGACAGAGCGATCTCAAGGCAATGATCGCTTATTCTTCCGTCAGCCACATGGGTATAGTTCTGCTCGGCATCGCCGCGTTCAACATCGCCGGACTCACCGGTGCGGTGATGCAGATGGTCGCCCACGGACTGGTAGCGGGCGCCCTGTTTCTGCTCATCGGCCTGCTCTATGAGCGCACTCACATCCGCGACGTGAACGACTACAGCTCGCTGATGCAGGTGACGCCGCGTTTTGCGTTTTTCACCTCGCTGGCACTGCTGGCCGGCATGGGCCTCCCCGGCACTGCCGGCTTCATTGCCGAGCTGCACGCTATCATCGGCGGCTTCGAACGCTGGGGCTGGCTGATGCTGCTGGTGAGTGTGGGCATGCTGATCAGTGCGGCCTATTCGGTGCGCACCATCGGGCGCCTGTTCACCGGACCGGTACGCCCCCGAATGCGTAATGTGCAGGATCTGCGGGCCATGGAAATGACAGCAGCCGGTGTGCTCGCCACCGGCATCATCCTGCTGGGCGTCGCACCCCGACCGGCACTGGAACTCATGTCCGCTTCCATCAAGCAGTTAAGTGCGAGCTTCGCGGGGCTGTAGGGGGTTATCGAATGTCTGAATCAATGACCGCTACGACCGCCGAACTTCGCGCACACATGCTGCAGGTCATCGAGCACTTCGAACACGTGCTTCCCGGTCAGGCGGCGATCAAGGACTTCGTCCACCACAACACGCTGCATGGCTTCCAGCAGCTGCCCTTTCCGCAGGCGCTGGCTAGCGCACACAAAGTCACCGGCAGCTACGGTTACCTGCCGGAAGAGCAGTTCCGGCGTTACTATCAGGAGGGGCGCATCACACGAGAGGACCTGGAAAGGATCCTGAACGATGATCCTGACCTCGATAGCGGTGAAGTCCTGTTTACTGCCGACTCCGAACCGATCCTACGACGGGACATCCTGCTTGCCGCATTGACACGCCCCCTCAAGCCCGTGACCGGCTGCCAGCTCAACTGGCAGATCGAGGAACGTCATGCGCTGCGCGCTTTTCAGCCGGATATCGGCGAAGCCAGCCGCAGCCGCCTGCTCGCCGCTGCCGCCAGGCCCGGGCCGACCACCGAGGCCGAAGCCATCGATGAGCTATGGAGCGCCTGCCTGCACACCCTTGGCCTGGATCACTACATTCTGCATCCCGAGGAATTGCTGGACATGAGCCCGGAGCAGTCGGAAAAGATGCTCTCCAGGGTCATCAGCGAGGAAGAACGCAGTGGTACGACGCCACTGGTAATGGACCGCCTTATCGACCGCGAGGCCGATAAATCGATGGAGACGATGTTCGGGCGCCTGAGCCATGAACTCACCCTGTCCGGACTGCTAAAGGAACTTACCGGCATCGACCTGATGGATGCCATGCGGCCACAACTGATCCGCCATATCGGCTCCTTCCTGGATCAGGGTCAGGCTGCGTGGAACGCCCCGGACCGGGACCTCGGCTTCTATGCAGTCTGGCGGGCCAGCGCTGCGCAGGACATGGCGTGGGTGTTCGAGGGACTGCCGGACTGGCAGGACAGTATCGAAGCACTTCCGGATGACCCTCTGGATGCCGTTGTCATCGAGCTCAAGTGGCTGGGCCTGGCCGAGGAAAAATGGGCGCCCTACCTGGAACGCCTGGCACTGGAACTGCCCGGCTGGTCGGGCATGTTCCTGTGGCGTCACAAGCACCCGGGCTACGAAGGGCTGAAGCAGATCAAGGTCGATATGCTGGACTACCTGGCGGTAAGGCTGGTACTGGAACGCCTGATCGCCCAGCGCCTGTGCCGCCAGCGCTGGAACATCGAGGCCAGTTTCGACGTCATCCGCTGGTACTTCCGGCACCACCAGGCCGAATTTCTGGTGCGTTACACAGTGTGCAACTCGCACCTGCCGGAATACCTGTTAACGCTGGCGCAAGGCCTGCTCAACTGCTCCTCTCTGTGCGACACCGATGAGGGACAGTGGCGGCACCTGGCACACATGATCTGGACCTGGCGCCAGAGTCCGGCGTCTGACCGCCCGGCCGGTTACAACGTCTACCGAAATGCCTGGCCCCTGTTCCGGCTGGCACAGCACCTCGGGGTGTGCGGCGCTGACATTCGTGCCCTCGAACGTAGCACCATCGAGCGTATTTTCGATTGCATCAACGTGCTTGACCCCGAACGCGCAGGCTTTATCTGGCTGCAAGCCTATGAACTGCACTACCGTGAACAAGTGTTCAATGCGCTGGTCAACAACCAGGGACGTGGCCGCTGGCAGACGCGCGATACGCGTCCCGACGGGCAAGTGGTGTTCTGCATGGATGACCGCGAAGAAGGCATCCGCCGCCACCTTGAAGAACACAATCCGAACATCGAGACGCTGGGCGCCGCCGGATTTTTCGGCGTCTCCATTAACTGGCGCGGACTCGACGACACCAAGGTGACGGCTCTCTGCCCGGTCGTGGTCACACCGTCACACGAAGTACAGGAAACGTCACAACCCGGTCAGCAGGCACTGGCCGGACAGCACCACCGACGCCGGCGCCTGCGTCAACGCTTCATTGACCTGCTTTACCAGGAAACACGCCGCAATCTGTTACGCTCGACCTTGCTGATCCTGCTCGCTGCGCCGGGCGCGCTGGCGGTGCTGACGGCCAAACTGCTGGCACCACGCCAGCTCGGGCAACTCTCGGACCGGCTGCGTATCGCCTTCGAACACCTGGTACCGACCCGGGTCGATATCAACGCCAGCGAAGACAGGCCGGCGACACCGCAACAACCACGCCCCGGTTTCACCGACGTGGAACAGGCCGACCGTGTGCTCGGCTTCCTGCGCACCATTGGACTACAGAAAGGCTTCGCGCCGCTGGTCGTCCTCATGGGCCACGGCTCCAGCAGCCAGAACAACCCTCACCTGGCGGCCTATGACTGCGGTGCCTGCAGCGGCCGTCACGGCGGTCCGAACGCGCGCGTGCTCGCGGTCATGGCCAACCGCCCCGAGATCCGGGCACTGATCAGGGCGCGTGGCTGCAACATCCCGGATGACACCTGGTTCCTGGGCGCCGAGCACAACACCTGCAGCGAGGACATCAGCTGGTACGACCTGGATCAGCTGCCACCGGCATCGCGAGAGCGTTTTGAAAAACTCAGCAGCGATCTCGCTGTCGCCACATTGGGCTCCGCGCACGAACGCGCGCGCCGGCTGGCCTCGGCGCCACGAAATCCAAGCCCGCAACGCGCACTGCGACACATGCTCGGACGCGCCAAAGATTTCAGCCAGGCGCGGCCGGAGCTCGGACATGCCACCAACGCCGCGGCTATCATCGGCCGGCGTTCGCTCAGCCAGGGCGCCTTTTTCGACCGGCGTGTCTTCCTGATCTCTTATGACCCGAGCCAGGACCCGGAGGGCGACGTGCTGGAGGCCATACTGCTCGCCGCCGGACCGGTAGGCGCAGGCATCAACCTCGAGTACTACTTCTCCACCGTCAACAACGAGCAATACGGTTGCGGTTCCAAGATCACCCATAATGTCACCGGCCTGTTCGGTATCATGGAGGGCGTGGGCTCCGACCTGCGTACCGGCCTGCCAAAACAAATGATAGAGATTCACGAGGCCATGCGCCTGCAGGTCATCGTGGAGGCAAAAATCGACGTACTCACCCGCATCTACCAACGTCAGCCACCCTTGCAGGAACTGATCGGCAACGGCTGGCTGCTGCTCAGCGCGAAAGATCCGGACAGTGAGCGCATCCATGTTTTCACACCCGGCAAAGGCTTCGAACCCTGGCGTGGTGATATAAGTGAACTGCCAATGGTGGCCCGCTCAGCGGAGTGGTACAGGGGGCACACGCTGCCGCTGACCCCGGCGCTAATCGAAACGGTGGCCAAGCATGCATAAGCTCGCCTGGCTGATCCCTGCCCTGCCGATGCTGGCCGCAGCCTGGATCGGGGCCGTCTATGTCATCGCCGGCAACCGTGGCGAAGCATTGGAGAAATCAACCAGCCGCATTGCCACTGCTGCAGCCACACTGTCCCTGCTGCTGATACTCGTCATTGACCTGCTGGCGCTGGTACAGGGGGCACCGGGACAGATTGCCTTCGGTTCCTGGTTGAGCAGCGGTGACTACGAAATCCGCATCAGCTTCACGCTGGATAAACTTGGTCTGTCGATGGCCACCCTGGTGGCACTGCTGTCGCTGCTGACGCTGCGATTTTCGGTAAACTACATGCACCGTGAAGACGGCTTTCAGCGTTTCTTCATGATCCTGAGCCTGTTCATGGGCGCCATGCTGCTGATCGTGATGGCCGGCAGCGCCATGCTCACCTTTGTCGGCTGGGAGCTGGCGGGCGTCAGCTCCTATCTGCTGATCGCCTACGCCTATGACCGCCCCACGGCCACCGCCAATGCCACCCGCGCCCTGGTCACCAACCGCATCGGTGATGCCGGCTTCATCGTCGCCATTGTGTTATCGCTGTTCTGGCTGGGCAGTGTCGAGTGGCCCGACATCCTCGCTTGCGGCAGTGTCCTGGAGACGCTAAAGATCGGCTTGGTTCTATCATGTTTCCTGCTGGCGGCACTGGTCAAATCCGCCCAGGTACCTTTCGCACCCTGGATCGCGCGTGCGCTGGAAGGTCCGACACCATCCAGCGCCATCTTTTATGGTGCTCTCATGGTGCATGCCGGAGTCTATCTGATCATCCGGCTTGCCCCGCTGTTTGAACTGATACCGGAACTGATGCTGTTGCTGGCCGCGTTCGGCGCCATCACTGCACTGTATGGATTCCTTGCCGGCCTGGTGCAGACTGACATCAAGAGCAGTCTGATCTTCTCCACCACCGGGCAGGTGGGCCTGATGTTCCTGGAGTGCGGTCTCGGCTGGTTCAGCTTCGCAGCCTGGCATCTGGCGGCACACGCAGCCTGGCGCGCCTACCAGTTCCTGGGTGCTCCGGGACTGATGCACCTCATGGGCCGTTCCAGTCGGCCGGTACCGCGCTGGCTGCAACACCGGCGCTGGCTGTATACCGCCAGCCTGCAGCGCTTCTGGCTCGATAACATCGCCAACTGGCTGCTGATCAAGCCGGTCCGCGACCTGGCACGCGATACACAGTCCTTCGATCAGCAGGTGGTCAACCGGCTGGTCGGCCTGCCCGGCTCGGCCAGTGCGGTGTCTTCGCTGGCACAGTGGGAGAAATTCAAAGTCGGCGAATCGGGCCGTGTGGTTGACGACAGCGGCGATGTCGGCCGTGGCAGAGGCCTGGCGGGCCGCCTGATGGAAGGCGTAGCCACACTGCTGCAATGGTTTGAAGAACACCTGGTACTCAAAGGCGGCGACGAGGGCATCTTCAATCTGATACAGCGCCTCGGCAGAGACCTGGAAAAAGTCGAGATTCTGCTCAGTCAGCCTCGCTATCTTTTCCTGCTGATACTGATCACCTTCATCGTGATACTGTGACATGGAAATAACCGAACTCCATTGGACATCACAGTCCGCTTACCCGATCCTGGCGGCTCTCCAGTTACTGCCGCTGCTTGCAATGCTGCTGATCATGGTCATGCGCAAGCGCAAGGGTCTGTCACTGATTGCCGCCGGATTCGCAGCCGTGGAACTGTTGCTGGCCGTGGATCTGTACCGTCACTTTGATTCCACGCAGGCCGCCATGCAGCTGGGCGAATACATTCCGCTGCTACCCTTCCTCAGCTACCATATGGCCGCCGATGGCATGACGGTGCTGTTCATGTTGCTCACCGCGCTGCTGTCGCTGATGGTAGTGCTCTATGCACAGCAACGGCATGTGCGCGGACTGGACCGCTACCTGGTGATCGTTTTCGCCGTGGAGGCCTCCCTTCAGAGCATGTTCGCCAGCCAGGATCTGCTCTGGTTCACACTGCTGTCCCCGGTTCAACTCATCCTTATCGCCTACCTGGTGAAGGGCTGGTCGAACGCACCGCATGAAGAAATGGCCTTACAGCGTTACCTGCAGTTTATGGGCACTGGGCTGTTGTTGCTGGGCGCCGGTCTCGTCATGCTGGGCTGGAATTACGCCGTGGCTAACGACGGCCAATGGAGTTTCGACCTGCACCGGCTTGCACGCGTACCGGTACCCAGCGCGATCCAGACAGTGATCTTCTTTCTGCTGTTCTACGGCCTGGGTATCCGCATACCGGTATTTCCCCTGCACGGCTGGCTGCCATCGATTGCCGAACATGGCACCGTGGCCGTGGCCGGAGTTTTCCTGCTCGGTCTCAAGGTGGGGATCTACGGCCTGCTGCGCTTTGTGTTTCCTCTGCTGCCCGATGCCGTGATGCAGTGGCATGCCTGGGTGGTTGCATTCGCACTTGCCGGTATCTTCTACGCCGCAATCCTGGCACTGATGCAGACCAACCTGCGCCGTTTGCTGGCCTTCGCGGTGGTCAGTCACACCAGCTTGCTGATTATCGGCCTGTTCACCCTCAGCACCACGGCCTTTCAGGGCAGTCTCATGCTGTCGGCTAATTTCGGCCTCGCCACCGCCGGTCTGCTATTCATGTCGAGCGTCGTCTACCGCCGCACGCGCACCCTGACCCTGTCGCGCCTCGGTGGCCTGTTCGATCCTCTGCCGGTGATCGGCGTGACATTCCTGATTGCCGGACTGTCCATCATCGGCATGCCGGGCACGCCGGGTTTCGATGCCGCGCACCTGGTGCTGGAAGCGGCGATCCAGGAGTTTGGCGCACTGGCGACGATCGCAGCGGCTCTGGGCAATGTCACCGCTGCTGCGTTTCTGCTGTGGGCCTTTCAGCGCGCCTTCCTGGCGCCGCTCGACGAGTCGGCACGTAAACATACCATTGATCCCGCGACCGGCATGGAACGCACCATCGCCATCATGATGATCGTTATCCTGCTGGGCACGGGCTTCTATTCCGAACCCTGGCTGGAGCTTATCGAACACTCATTCGACAGCCTGAGCACCCAGTACCAGCATATCCACACCGGCACCATGGAACTGATGTCACATTAATAAGAGGCGATATTGACCATGGCTGAATCCGGTTTTCCACTGCTGAGTCTGTTGATCATTACCCTGCCGCTCGGGGCAGCACTCATCTGGCTCACTCCCGACCCGCGCCACGCCCGCTGGATCGCGCTGTTGACGGCGCTGGTCGACCTGGTGTTCGCGCTGGCGGTGGTTACAGGTTTCGACCACGATGCCGGCCGCTTCCAGTTCGTCGAACATCATGCGTGGATTCCGACGCTGCATATCGAGTATCTGGTCGGTATCGACGGAATCTCTGTGCTGTTCCTGCCCTTTACCGTACTACTCTTCATCGCCGCCCTGCTGGCCTCCTGGTCGAGTGTGCGCACCCTGCCACGCCTGTACTACTCACTGCTGCTGATCCTGGAGAGTGCGACACTGGGCATCTTCTGCGCCCTGGATACGATGCTGTTCTTCCTGTTCTGGGAGCTGACCCTGATCCCGACCTTTTTCCTGATCAGCCTGTGGGGCGTCGGCCCGCAGCGGCGTTACGCTGCGGTAAAATACACCCTGATGATGCTGGCGGGCGGTGTGCCGTTACTGTTTGGCTTTCTGCTGCTGGCATTCAATCATGCCGGTCTGAGCGGGGCGGGCGTGCCGGCCGGCCTGGTCTTCGACTACCCCACCCTGCTCAATGAAACCCTTCCGCCGGAACGGCAGGCCGCTGTGTTTTTCCTGCTGTTGCTGGGTTTCGCGGTCAAGGCGCCGGTCTTCCCTCTGCATACCTGGCTGCCAACCGTGGCCATGGAAGGGCCGGCCGCAATCGCGGCCATCATGACCGGACTGAAGCTGGGTGCCTATGGCCTGATACGCTTTACCGTGCCGCTGGCACCCGATGCTGCGCAGAACTTCCACTGGTTGCTGGCCGGTCTCGGTGTGACCGCCATTCTGTACGGAGCACTGGCGGCACTCAGTCAGACCAACCTGCGGCGCATGCTGGCCTTCTCCAGCCTCAGCCATGTCGGGCTGGTGTTGCTCGGTATCGCCTCATTCAACCTGCAGGGCATACAGGGCGCCCTCTTCCAACTGCTGAACTTCACCATTGTCGCAGGCGGAATTTTCCTTTTAGCCGGCTTTCTGCATCACCGGGTCGGCTCTACCGACCTGCTCAGCCTCGGCGGCGTTGCACACAGTATGCCGCTGCTAGCGGCCTTTTTCTTCCTGTTCGGCCTGGCCGGCATGGGTGTGCCCGGCACCAACGGCTTCCCGGCCGAATTTCTGCTCATCCTCAGCGCACTCAAGACGCATACCGGCGCCGGTCTGGCGGCCCTGGCCGGCGTCATTCTGGGTGCCGCCTATTTTCTCGGCATATACCGCCGCGCCTTCCTGGGTCCGGCACACAAGGCGGTGATTGCGGATGCCGTTGACCTGCGTGCGCGCGAATTGATCGTCGTCTCCGTGATGGGTATCCTGATTCTGGTTGGCGGATTCTATCCGAACAGCATACTGGAGCTGACGCGTGCTGCGAGCGAAGACTGGGTCAGTCACCTGATCATTAAATAGATCATAGTTTATCAGCACCCACCCCTGGTCAGCAGGGTCGCAATAAATTAAACAATGTTGGGCCAGGCTGACTTCAGCGCCTTTCCAGCGGTGTTATGGTTGCACCGTCAGCCTTGGGCTGGCGGTCTTGCATCAGCTCAAGTGCCTTGAAGAACTCGCTCTGCAGGCGATTCATGTTCTCTCGACCTTTTTCCTCGTAATAGACACAGTTGTAAGCTACCGGTTCGCGCAGGTCTTCGCGCTCACCGGTCTGAAAATCGCGCCAGGCCAGTTCAATGCGACGTGGCCTCTGGCCGTCTATAAATACGATTTCATCACGATCGACTATGGCAAGGTATTGCATGGAACGTATCGGGACAAAAAGAGCCTCGCTGCCGGCGCGGGAAAACAGCAAGCGAATCCTGTTATAGTGCTCGGCAGGCAGCTGACGTATTTCACGCCGCATCTCTTCGCCTCGCTCAAAATTCAGCTCCATATGACTACCTCCCCACCGCCTTGAACTTTACCCAACCATTGGAAAAATCTTCCTGTAGGAGCGTCCTCCTGGCCACGATAAGAATAGGCCTTAATCAATCGCGGTCAGGAGACCGCTCCTACAGGTGAAAGCAGGACCTCACTATGGGTGGATTCCAGAAACATATTGAGTTAGGTAGTACGTCCCGGTTTTCACAAGGTGAAATCGATATGCAGACAGAAAATTATGCAACTACCAGGTTTACACTACCGGGTTCCGGGTCCCAACCGGCTGTTTTCGCACCTTGCGCGGCTTCTTTCTGAATTCGAAACAGCCGCGCACGCAATTCTTTAACCTACGATGTCAATGTTGCGAACAACACCGGCAGTTTTTCAGGCAGCCGCTGCACATGGTCAATGATAGTGTAGTTGTTGGCACCAAATATGCGTTTGACATAATTGTCGGCATTGGCATCGAGCGTCAGGCAGTAGCTCATAACGCCCTTGCTATACAGCTCTTCAACCGACTTCTTGGTATCGTGACGCAAATGCTGCGGATCGCGTTCGTCGATATCGGCGGGTTCACCATCGGTTATGATCAGCAACAGCTTTCTGCGCTCGGGCTGCTTGAGTAAATGCTGCCCCGCGTGCCTCATGGCGGCACCCATGCGGGTGGACAAACCACCCTGCATGCCGGCCAGGCGCGACTTTGCATCATCGTCGAAGTGCTGATTGAAATCCTTAAAGCGATAGTACTGCACATCGTGACGGCCGTCAGAGGCGAAACCGTGCAACGCAAACGGGTCGCCAATCCCATTAATCGCCGTAGCCACCAGCGTCGTTGCCTCTCTCGTCAGCTGCAGAATAGTCTTGTCGGAGCCTTCCACGGTTTCATTGGTGGATTCAGACAGGTCCATCAACACGACGACGGCCAGGTCACGGTTTTTGAGGACATTACGCATGGTGATGCGCGGGTTGGGTTGTTCGCCCATGCGGATCGCAACCATGGCATCGATGGCGGCATTTATGTCGATTTCGTCACCATCCTCCATGTTGCGTATGCGCTGCACACCTTCCGGTGTCAACAGGTCGATGATCTGCTTGATACGGTGCGCCACCGGTTTGTACTCGGTGATGATGTTCTCGATCATCTCCGGGTCTCCCTTGGGCTGGCGGCGTTCGTAGAGCGTCGCCCAATCGGGACGGTGCAGCTGAATCTGGTAGTCCCATTCCTGGTAATGAAAGGGTTCCGATACCGGTTCCTTGCCCCACATTTCGTTGAAGCTGATGCCTTCGTCTTCGTAGGGGAACAGCTCGGTTTCGCAGGTCCAGATTTCCTGCGCGTCGTCGCCGGCCAGCTCGCAGTCGATTTCGTTGATCATTTCCATGACATTGACCGTGCGCCGCACCTGTCTCTGGCTGGCCGGCAGATACTCCGTTCCCTGGTCCCAGTCGAACTCCTCGAACTCCCAGACGAAACGATTGTCGTCCCGGTAGGGTATGCGGATACGGTCGAGGATGCGCAGGCTGGGTACTTCGCGACGCGCCATGAACAGGTTGAACAGATCGACACCCAGGTTCCAGGAAAACTGGTTGTTATCCTGGTGTTGCTCAATGTCATCGTGGAAACGATCAGCCAGGGCGTTCAGTTCCGCATCGTCGGAGCGTTCCGAAGAGTCCAGCAGCATCAGCGCAAAATGCTCCAGGACCGGGATGGTCGGATGTTCCACGGACTCCTCGTATTCAAGCAGTAACAATGAACGCCAGAGCTTTTTCAGGCCGGGAAATTCCTTGATCGCCTTGTACTCGATACGCGCGTCTTCGGCCAGACCGATAAAAAACATCTGCGCCGGACTGAGCTGTTCGGCGGAAATGCGGGCCGAGGTATAACAGATGTGTGCGGCCATGTGCGCCGAAGTTGCGCGGTACAGCTCCAGGCCGGAGATATCCCCCATAGCGTCGACGGCATCGGGCATATGCACAATATTCTTTTCTATGTAGGGTTTGAAGTCGGTATAGTCCGCGCCGGTCGGCCGCAGAAAAAAATCACGGCCCCACAGAGCGCGCAAGTAAAAATTGAGTTTACGCTGGGTATCGATAAACAGCGTACCACGCCGTTCTTTTTGCAGTACGGCGAGACTGTCCTGGGATTCCAGGTTGAAGTAGGACGTCAGGTTCTGGAAATCACGCCGGTAGGCCTGAGCCCCGAAGTTGGCCCAGCGGCGCAGGCCGCTCAGGGTCAGCTTGGACAGCAGTTGGTCAATATGACCCAGCATCGGACGCAGGCCGCGCGCCGCGGTAGCCGAGAGTTGATGAATCAGCGTCAGGTAACCACGTAACAACTCAGCGTCACCCAGGCGCCGCGACGCGGTCGGCAGGCTGCTGAACAGCAGCGCAATAACCTCACCGGACGTCATCGATGAAAGCTTCATGGCCGCGGCAATGCAGTCGGTAATGATGTCCTCACCGCATTCCTTGGCGACCAGCGGCATTTCCTGCAGATAGCAAATCACCAGGTCACTGCCACGCCCCAGGTTAGCCAAGGCCTTGGCGCCTTCCAGGTAATCCCGCAGGCCGGTCGGCGACATGACGTGCGACGCCTCAGAAAAAGTGCCTTCCAGCACGTCACGGATTTCCGGCGCAACGCCTTCCAGGTATTCTTCGTAGTCTTCGAGCTTGATGGCCATAACACGCTTCCACACACCAGCAATCGTCGGGTGCACACGGGACAGAATTCTGCCAATAACGCCCGCTCCCGAGCAGGCAAGGGTTTAACCAAAAAACGTTTGTACGGCAGCGTTCAAGGTATCGCGCATATCCGGGTCATCGGTTAATGGCGTTACCATGGTCATGCTGCAAGCGGCAGTGGGCTCCACACCCTTGTTGATCAATTGACCTGAGTACACCAGCAAACGGGTTGAGATACCCTCATCGAGGCCGTGGCCCTTGAGATTACGTGCGCGATGAGCGATTTGCACCAGTTTGTGAGCCGTTTCTGCGTCCACACCTGACTCTTTGGCGACGATATCCGTCTCGGTCGCTTCTTCGGGATAATCAAAATCCAGACCACCGAAACGTTGTTTTGTGGATTGTTTCAGATCCTTCATGAGACTCTGATAGCCGGGATTGTAGGAGATAACCAGCTGAAAATCTTCGTGGGCCTCGATCAACTCACCCTTCTTATCCAGCGGCAGGCTGCGGCGGTGATCCGTCAGGGGATGAATGACAACCGTAGTATCCTGGCGCGCCTCAACGACTTCGTCGAGATAACAGATTGCACCCAGACGTGCAGCGGTAGTGAGCGGTCCGTCCTGCCACTTGGTGCCTTCCTTGTCCAGCAGGAAACGACCCACCAGATCAGACGCTGTCATATCTTCGTTACAGGCAACGGTAATCAACGGGCGTCCCAGTTTCCAGGCCATGTATTCGACAAAACGCGACTTACCACAACCGGTGGGACCCTTGAGCATCATAGGCATACGCGCGTTATAAGCCGCCTCGTACAGAGCAACCTCATCTCCAACAGACTTATAGAACGGTTCCTGTTTGATTTTGTATTGCTGAATATCCACTACAGACATTTTTCACCTTCCAGACTCATGTGATACGAACTCGACGACACTCAGGTCATCAAACTTCATCGCTTGTTTCGATTTCACCACTCCACCCCGCAGCTCGTGCGCGCTCCATTGCTTCACCGTGAATTCTCTGGTGGCGCTTGCGCAGCTCGTCGGGCAGGTGACTGACCAGGCAGCCATACTTGTCCCATTCGTCATTGACCTTGTGTAACAGGGCGTCGATCCTGGCCAGATTCCAGCCGGCGCAGGTCTCGCTTTCCGGGATAACCCCGAACACCCAGGCATCACGGATCAACTTGCCGATAGCAGTCATTCCGCCATGTATTTCCTGGTCAATTCCGATATATGTCTGTGGCTTTGTCATACTCTCAATTCTTACAAAAAAAGCCCCTGGCCGATTTAAATCGGGCAGGGGCTTTATTTAATGCTACTAACCTGCCTGAGGATTAAACAGATTTACCACGGTAAACAACCATGGCTGTCCCCGCAGATTGGGCAAAATTATCAAAGCCCAGCAGACGAACATGGTTGTCTGGATGCGCTTTGTGGCAGGCTTCTATTTCAGCAAGGATTACGTCTACATCGGTTTCACCGAACATAGGCAATTTCCACATGTACCAGTAGTTACTGATCGCGTTTTCCGGTTCGGTATGCTCGATGCCCGGGTTCCAGCCTTTATCAACGATGTATTGAATTTGAGCACGCGTTGATTCTTTGCTCAACGGCGGCAGGTATGAAAATGTTTCATATTTCCTGCTCTGCGCGGCATCGCTCAGGCTTGAATTGTAATCTTGTACATCACTCATTTCTAAATCCTCTTTGTAAATTCGAACTACTCACTGTAGGAGCCGGCGTCCTCGCCGCGATTACTCGCGGCGGGCCACCGGATATCGCGCCGAAGGACGGCGCTCCTACTTATGAGAAACGTCCAGTTTGTCAACTGTGTCGAATTCGAACTTGATCTCTTTCCAGGTTTCCATCGCAGCAGCCAGTTCCGGGCTGGACTTGGCGGCCTTGGTGAGAATGTCCTTACCTTCTTTCTCAATCTCAACACCGGAGTTACGGGCTTCGACGCAGGCTTCAACTGCGACACGGTTGGCAGCAGCACCGGCAGCGTTACCCCAGGGGTGACCCAGCGTACCACCGCCGAACTGCAGACAGGAGTCGTCGCCAAAGATACTGACCAGCGCCGGCATGTGCCAGACGTGGATACCACCGGAAGCAACCGGGATAACGCCGGGCATGGAGCCCCAGTCCTGGTCAAAGAACAGACCGCGTGAACGATCTTCCTTGATGAAAGAATCGCGCATAGTATCGATCCAGCCTAAAGTGGCTTCACGGTCGCCTTCCAGCTTGCCGACAACGGTACCGGAGTGCAGGTGATCACCACCCGACAGGCGCAGACACTTGGTCAGTACACGGAAATGGATACCGTGATGGGGGTTGCGGTCGAGCACCGCGTGCATGGCACGGTGGATATGCAGCAGGATGCCGTTATTCTGACACCACTGAGCCAGCATGGTATTGGAAGAGAAACCGCCGGTCAGGTAGTCATGCATGATGATCGGTGCGCCAAGCTCTTTAGCGTACTCAGCACGACGCATCATTTCATCAGAAGTCGGTGCCGTCACGTTAAGGTAGTGACCTTTACGCTCACCGGTTTCGGCTTCGGCTTTATGGATGGCTTCCATCACGAAGTCAAAACGATGACGCCAGCGCATGAACGGCTGAGAGTTTACGTTCTCGTCATCCTTGGTGAAGTCCAGACCACCGCGTAGACCTTCGTAGCAGGCACGACCGTAGTTCTTGGCGGACAGGCCGAGTTTCGGCTTGATGGTGCAACCCAACAGCGGACGACCGTACTTGTTGAGGATGTCACGCTCGACCTGGATACCCTGAGGTGGTCCATTACAGGTCAACACGTAAGCGACCGGGAAGCGAATATCTTCCAGACGCAGGGCACGCAGGGCTTTAAAGCCGAATACGTTACCCACCAGTGAAGTCAGCACGTTTACCACCGAACCTTCTTCGAACAGGTCGATCGGGTAGGCAACAAAGGCGTAGAAGCAGGTGTCATCACCCGGTACGTCTTCGATGGCGTAGGCACGACCCTTGTAGTAGTCCAGATCGGTCAGCAGGTCGGTCCACACCGTGGTCCAGGTGCCGGTGGATGATTCGGCAGCAACCGCAGCCGCCACCTCTTCACGAGGCACACCCGGCTGAGGGGTGATTTTGAAACACGCCAGGAGATCGGTGTCCTTGGGCGTATAGTCGGGCATCCAGTAAGTTTCGCGGTACTCTTTAACGCCCGCATTGTAACTTTTTACTGCCATGTTGAGCCTCCTCAAACATTAAATGAAATCGGTCCGTGAGTGGGTAACATGATGTATCTCCATATATTTCCAGAAATAACATCAGTCTGTAAAGCCACCCCACTCACTCAAGGGACGGCAACTTTAGAGCCTTTATCTCATAATTAACAGTCAATATTTATGATTGATACCATAAGTTTTTACTTATGATAGAATTTCCGCACTGTGAACGTCACGTTACGCCAATTACGGGTGTTTGAAGCGGTAGCCCGACATCTCAGCTATACCCGGGCCGCTGAGGAACTGCACCTGAGTCAACCCGCAGTATCCATGCAGATCAGGCAGCTGGAGGACAATCTGGGCCTTCCACTGTTTGAACGCGTAGGGAAAAAGGTCTATATCACGGAAGCCGGACAGGAGATGTATCACTACAGCCGCGGCGTGGAACAGCAGCTCAGTGAAGCGGAAACCGTGCTGGAGAATCTCAAGGGGCTCAGACAGGGTCGACTGGTGCTTGCGGTAGCATCCACCGCCAACTACTTTGTACCGCGCCTGTTTGCCGAATTCAATAAAAAGTATGAAGCTGTCAGCCTGAGTCTGGACGTGACCAACCGTGAGGGTCTTTTGTCTCATCTGGAGGCCAATGATGCGGATATGATTATCATGGGCCTGCCGCCGGGCGAAATGGATCTGGAATCGGAGGCCTTTCTGGATAATCCCCTGGTGGTCATTGCGCCGCCCAATCACCCGCTGGTGAACAAGCGTCATATCCCCATGGAATCCCTGCAGAAGGAGCCGTTTATCATGCGCGAACAGGGCTCCGGTACACGAATATCCATGGAGAGGGTATTCGAGGACAAGGGCATTCAATTAAAAACCGGTATGGAAATGAGCAGTAATGAGGCCATCAAGCAGGCCGTTCAGGCCGGACTGGGTCTCGGTGTGCTGTCCATTCACACCCTGGAAGTGGAGTTGATGCTCAAGCGCCTTGTTGTCCTCGACGTGGATGACTTCCCGATAATGCGACACTGGTACATCGTACACCGCCATGGCAAACGTTTTTCCGCCATTGCCCAGGCTTTCAAGAATTTTGTTATAACCGAATCGAAGACGCTCCTTACGGTGCCATCGACAAGCCATGCAGCATGAACAAGCCGGTGTTCACGCCGCTACCTTCCGGCTGTCAATAAAATATACAAGCTATTGTTTTTTAAGGAATAGATGTCAAAGCAAAACAATTCCGTCATCGACGTAGCGGTTGGTGTTGTGATGCACACCGATGGCCGCGTGCTGCTGGCCAAACGGCCACCTGGAAAACCATCGGCGGGCTACTGGGAATTTCCCGGCGGTAAATTCGAAATCGGCGAGAGCCCTGGGGAAGCTCTTGCGCGTGAGCTGCACGAAGAACTCGGGGTGGAACTGGACGCGGCCTATCCCTGGATCACACGCGAACACAGCTATCCGCATATGAACGTACGCCTGCACCTCTATCGCGTGTTGAACTGGCACGGGGAACCGCACGGGCGCGAGGGTCAACAGGTGTCATGGCAAGACCCGGGGGCAATCAGTGTAGAACCACTATTACCTGCTAACCACGCGATCGTACAGGCATTGAATCTGCCGCAGGTCTATGCCATCACTCAGGCATCCAAATACGGTATCAGTGAGTTCATGGCGCGCTTGCGGCTGGCGCTGGACAAGGGTGTTCGACTGATTCAGGTACGGGAACGCGACTGGGCGCCGGAACAGTTGACGCAATTCGCACGCCAGGTCGTGGCCCTGGCACAACAATATGACGCGCAGGTTCTGGTCAATGGCGATGAAAGCATTGCCCTGCATGTGGGCGCAGACGGCGTGCACTTGCAGGCCGGGCAACTGAAGCAATACCGCGCCCGCCCGAAAACCCGCCTGGTAGGGGCTTCCTGCCACAATCGCGAGGAACTGTTACGCGCCGCCAAACTCGGGGTAGATTTCGTCGTGTTGTCACCGGTGCTGCCGACCCCGAGCCATCCTGGTGCGACGACGCTGGGCTGGCAACGGTTTGCAGAACTGTGTCTCGACCTGCCGATGCCGGTGTTTGCGCTGGGTGGTATGCGCCTCGACATGATCGAAACTTCGATGACACACAGTGCGCACGGCGTGGCGCTGCTGAGCGGTATCTGGCAGGAAACACCCACCAACCGGTCTTCCTGTTAGGGCGCCTGCCCCCGAAAACTCCCAGACTATAAGAATTCTTCACTGGATCAAGCGGGCAAATGCCCACTACACAAGAGAATTAACCGCGTGCCCTGGGGCACGCGGTTAGGCTATACAAGGCCAGCATGAACTACTCGATTAG
>CBFDBP010000036.1:0-18169 GCA_965603065.1 uncultured Gammaproteobacteria bacterium | reverse complement strand
CAGAACGCAAACGGAGTTGGCCACGATCTGCAGCTACCTCGATATCCTCCGGAGTTATGCCCCGAGTATAAACACGCACCAAGTAACCGTCCTGATACATGGCCTTTTCCACGTGGATGCGGGGTGGCGCACTATAACTATATGGCCCATGCATGGGGTGGGCGGGCGGTATGGCATAGTCATGCGCAGGATGTTCCGCTGCGTACGGATCGGGGACATATCCCGGGCCTGGGTAGTCAGACTCATTACCGCCAAACACGGATGATGTCGCTGCAAGCAGGAAGACTGAATAGACGGTTACCAGAAGACGCTTCATCACTACCGCCCTTTAAAGTTTCAGGATATTTATAGTATAGATGATTTTTCGACCACAGAAGCAGTAACGAGTTGGTGTGAGGCCAGCTGTAAAGCACCCGTATGGTGCAAAATTTCGAGCGAGTTGTATGAGATCGTTATCAGACGATATAACGGATAAGTTCACTTGACATATATGAACTTTAGGCGATCTGCTCTGCCTTCGTGATATCGAACGGATGGGCATAGCGGTCGCGTCCATCGGCGGCGCCGGTACATATGACGGTACTTTTTGCTGGCATTATCGCGGCATTGCTGGCGTAGATCGCCAATATCCGAACTGTTGGGGCTTGCTCCTGCTTTGATCCAGCTCAATGGCATTCGTCTCTGGATGGGCTACGCTTATAAGCAGTGAAAAGGAAGCTGTAAGAGGTGCGTGGCCATGACACTCCTGTCTTTTTTCCGGTCAATCTATGGCGGTGATCCAGAGATACCGCCAGTAACGCCGCCGGAAGCACCTCCTGAACAACCTCCAGAGGTGCCGGGTGAGCCTGCGCCTGAATCTGAACCGGCGCCACCGCCCGAAGTGCCACCGGGTGCACCACCACCTGAGATAGCACCAGGGACACCGCCCGAAACCCGGGCAGGAGCTGTGTCCCAGGGAGCGATACGATGACCATAGCAGCGACACAGCAACGATATCTGGTTCAGCAAAAAGCGGAATATGATCTGATGCTGCATCCTCATACGGAATCCAGCCACGAAACGGCGGAAGCGGCCCATACACCCAAAGACCATATCGCCAAGGCGGTGGTGGTAAAGGATGCGTCTGATTATGCGATTGTCGTGATCCCGGCCAGCAACTGGCTGAAGATGGACTCCCTTCGCCGCGAACTCAACCGCGATCTGCACTTGGCGACGGAGGATGAAATCGCCGAATTGTTCGACGATTGCGAGCTGGGGGCGGTGCCGCCGCTCGGGCCCGCTTACGGCATCGAGACCTTGCTGGACGAGTCGCTCACCAGTCTCGCCGATGTGTATTTCGAAGCAGGTGACCATGTGCAGCTGGTGCATCTCAGCGGCGAGGATTTTCAGGCCTTGCTGAGCGGCGCGCGGCGTGGTTACTACAGTCACGACAGTTGAACCGAAAGCCCAGCAGACCATGCGCTGTGAACTTGTCTCCTGGGAGCAGTTCCATACCCTGGCCAGACAGCTTGCGCTGCTCGTCCGGTCGTCGGGATTCAAGCCTGATATGATTGTGGCGATCGGGCGGGGCGGCTACATGCCGGCGCGCGTGCTGTCGGATTATCTGGATATCTATAACCTCAGCGGCTTCAAGATCGAACATTACCGGTGTGCACAAAAGCAGGTGCAAGCCCGTGTCCGCTATCCACTTTCAGCAGCGCGCGGCCATCGCCCGGGCGAGTGTTGTGGCATGGCGGATATCGTCATCCGCGCCGGAGCTGACCGTGCTGAGCAGTTCTTTTTCTGCGCTGCGTCCAGCCAGCGTTACGGCCAGGCGGTCGCGTAGATAATCCTCCGGTAAGGTATGCCGTTCTTCCTCCGGGAGCTGGTGGGTTCCGCCCAGCGCCTGGCCGCGCGGGATGATGGTGACCTTGTAAAACGGATCGGCGTGCGGCAGGAAATAGGCGACCAGCGTATGGCCGGCTCACTGGCAAGAAAGATCCGTATTCCGAGTGGTGCCTTGTTCGGCCTCGACAACCTGAAAATCGGACGGGTTTCCCGCTTTGATATACTCACCCTGCGCACTACCAAATCCCCGGCATCGCTTGAAGAGGCCGCCAAACAAAAGACGCTGCTATTCAAAGGCAGTGCGCGGCAGGGCATTCGATTGTATCCGCGCAACGTCAATGTCGCCGTTGCTCTGAGCCTGGCCGCCGAAAGACCGGTCGACATGGAACTTTGGGCCGATCCTGACGTTACGCGGAATACTCACGAGGTCATCGTTAGCGGTGATTTCGGCGAAGCGGCGATCACCGTGCAGAACGTTCCCAGCCCCGGCGACCAGTTATTTAGCAGCGCTTTCCATTCTGACGCTGTTCGATGACCTTGACCGCCCACTATTAATCGGCACCTGATCTAAATGACGGTTACTTAAACGGCATTCTTTCACCGCTAAGTCGAATAAGTACCATTCGCACCTGGACCCGCCTCATTCCCGTCTCTTGCGAGGCTCTCCACAGCATGGGCAACGCCTTCGGTTACCGCTGCCATGGAAGCGTAATCTAGTTCGTCAGGCAGATCTGTGGCCGCATGATAATGCGGGTATCGATTGAAGGCGGTGTCTGTCACCATTAGCGCCCGGTAGCCCTGCCGCCAGAAGGCGAGATGGTCACTCCACGCAACGCCGGGAATCCACCAGCAGGTGGCAACATGCTCGGCCGGAAATTCCGAATGCCGTTGGAAAGCGGTCGAGAAGCGATGTAGCATGCGGCGTGAACGCAGGTTGGATACAAAGGCGATAAAGTTCGCTCTGTCGGGGTAGAAATATCTGAACAGGGGTGGATAACGCTGGCTGCCGGGACGTTCGCTGTAGTAACCCAGCATCTCCAGTGAAATCATGAGGCGGATATCGTCATTGCGTTTACGGGCTCCTCTGGCGTAAACCATGCTCCCCATTTGCCTGCGGAAAAAGAAGGGCGGTTCTTCATTGACGAAAGCCACGAAACGTACCGTACAGTCGGTTTCCACATCCTTGAGGAGTTGGGCTATCTCCAATAGCGCGGCTACGCCGCTACCGTTGTCGTTCGCCCCCGGGCTTCCGGAGACGGAATCGTAGTGGGCACCTATCAGCAGGATCTGTTCGGAATGTTTTATCCCCGCGTGGGTAACTTCCAGATTTGAACAGGGGATGCCTTCCACCTCGTAGGTCTGTGGCGTAACCCGGTAGCCTTGTTCCAGCCACACCCGCTCTATATAGGCTGAAGCCTCGGCCAATGCATCAGGGTGATAGACATTGCGTTCCCCGATGTTCTCCGCAAGCATCCGGACATGCGATTCGAGCCGTGTTGCTAGCGTATTTACCACCATAGCCAGGGAACCTCTGATTTAGACATGTATCGTGTCAGTGCGAGCGTAGCGAAGCACTACATCATGGGAAAATCAAGCGCTTACAGATTGCTTCGTTACCGCAGGGTATCCTTTAGGGCACTGTCGTTCCTCGCAATGACGAATAAATCAGAGGTCCCCTGGATTATTGCTTTACTCATCTAACAAAAGGATGCTGGAAAGCGCTGTTGATGTATTGACCATGATCAATATTACGCCAGTGGCATGCATTGGACGTATTTTAGCTCGACACGGAACTTTGATGGTAGTACAAATGCTGGGAGTGGATGCCCAGCCCAGCCTGGCCAGGCTGGGCGGAGTAAGGAGGTCTTATGTCAATCGGAGAATTTTGTAGCCGCGATGTCGTGATCGTTCACAAGGGAGCGAACGCGTTGGAAGCGGCAAAGCTTATGCGCCAGTATCATGTTGGCGATGTCGTCGTTGTGATGGACAAGGATAACAAGAAAGTGCCGGTAGGCATTCTGACAGACCGGGACATTGTCATCGAGCTGGTGGCAGAACAGGTCGACCCGGAAAGCATCAGCGTCGGCGACGTGATGAGCGATCATTTAATTACCATTCGTGAAAGTGATGAGTTGCTGGACACCATCGAGCAAATGCGCAGCAAAGGAGTACGTCGTGCGCCAGTGGTCAGCAAAGAGGGCGAGCTTGTCGGCATACTTACCCTCGATGACCTGTTAGACTTCCTGGCAGAGGCGCTTAACGGCTTGGTCCTGCTGACTGGGCGTGAACAGCACCGCGAACGCAAAACTCGCGGCTAGTCGGAAAAGAACCGCGCGTAACAGTATTATTACCTTTACCAGGGTAGCTCGGTACCGTCGTACTGGATGAAGCGCCCGCTGTCCTCCAACGTAAATTCGTCTATGACTTTGCGCATGCTGCGTACGCTCTCCTCGGGGCTGATGCCGCCACTGCCACCCATGCGGGTTCTCACCCAACCGGGATGGAGTAGCAGTACGCCTATGCCCCTGGGTCGCAAGGCGACGGCAAGTCCCTGCATGGCAGCATTCAATGCGGCCTTGCTGGAGCGGTAGTAATAACTTCCAGGACTCTGTATATCGGCAATGCTGCCCATGTGGCTGCTGATGGTGACGATTAAGCGCGTGTCACTACGGGCGATGTTGTCTAGCAGGGCTTCAGTCACTCTCACTCCGCCCAGTGTGTTGATTGCGAAGGTGCGCAGCCAGTCTTCATAGCGCAATCCACCCAGTTCGGGTGTACCTTTTTCAAGGTAGACGCCTGCGTTGTTGATCAAAACGTCCAAGGGTGTGTCCTCCAGCTCCCAGGCGATGGCCCGGATGTCCTCCGGAACAGTGACATCCAGGCGATGCACACTGAGGCTGGTATGTTGCTCGGCCAACTCATGCAGCTCTCCGGCTTCTGCGGGCCGCCGGCAGGTGGCGAATACTCGCCAGCTGGACAGCGCATATTGGCGGGCAAACTCCAGCCCGATGCCGCGGTTACTGCCGGTGATTAGGACACTGGTCATATCGAATCGTCCGGGGCGCGAAAACCTGTTCGTGATGGGTATATTAGTGCTACGGCCACAGATCGCGAACCTCTTCGGGCATCGCCTGGCGCACGTCGGCTATCTCACCTTCACTGATACGGTGATCGAGCATCAGGAAAACACTACGTAACGCCTGCTCAGCGCTTATCTCGCCTTTTAGCGTGGGCAGCGGCTGCATGCCCTCGAGAAAAGCCTCCAGTGAGCGCTGCTTTTTCGGTGTGGTGCTCGGTTTCCAGCCCTCGTAATAGAAACCACGGATAAGCATGGGCAGCTGCGCGCCGAGGTGGACGGCTTCGTCGGCCGGCAAACGGTCGCGCAGTGCATGCAGTACGACGCGTAGTACGGAATAGGCCTCGGCCTCATTATCCAATGAGGCAGCCAGCTCGAGTTCCTGAAGCCAGCGGTGCGTGGTCTGGAGTGTTGAATCAAATGCCCGGATATGAGTTTCTGCCGTCGTCATTGTGTACCTCCTCAGAGATGCTTGAGCCTGGAAAAAAGGTATTCCGAATAATAATGTCTAAATAATGGTACATTCTCGGGTCCTCTGCATTGAGTATTATCAATACTAAGTGGAACTTTATGGAAATCGGATCTTCGCTGGTCGGCAGATATGAAGGACGATGATTGTACTCCTTTTTTGCAGGAGGTCTTACCCCGCCTACAATTGCGATGGCACGGATTTCGCGAGGTTCGCCGCCAGGTGTGTAAACGCGTTCAGCGGCGTATCGCGCTTCTGGGTCTGAGTGATGTGCAGGCCTATCGCGCCTGGCTGGATACACATCCGGAGGAATGGCGGGTGCTCGACGCTTTTTGCCAGATTACCATATCACGGTTCTACCGCGAGAAGCGTGTATTCCAGTGTCTGGAAACGGTCGTAATACGTCATATCGTTCAGCGCATACAGCGCGACGGGGAACAGACGCTGACGGTGTGGAGCGCCGGCTGCGGGTCCGGGGAAGAGCCCTACACCCTGATGCTGCTGTGGGCGTTTTCCCTCGCGCGGATGTTTCCGGGTATCAAGTTCAACATTCTGGCAAGCGATGCAAACGCTGACGTGATTCATCGAATGCGTAAAGCCTGCTACTCTGGAACCAGTCTCAAAGATTTGCCCGACCGGTGGCGGGAGGCGGCGTTTTCAAGAAACGAAAACAGGTTTTGTCTTCGGGAACCCTACCGCAAGAACATCGAGATTCGGCATCAGGATATTCGCCGGGGGGTGCCCAACGGTCCGTTTCATTTGCTGCTATGCCGAAATCTGGTCTTTACTTACTTCGACGAAAAACTACAGTGTGAAACAGGGCAGCATCTTTCCAACAGAGTCAGGGAAGGTGGCTCGCTGGTCATCGGTGCGCATGAGCAGCTTCCAGACTGTATGGTGGGTTTTGAACCGTGGGACGGCTGCCGGAGCATTTACCGCAAGACTGGCTGATCAATACAAGGTGAGTTGAGATGGTAAGAGGAGACTGACCATGGAAAGCCAAAGGGGAGTACGCGTACAGGGTAAGCCCTATGTTCCCGGCCTTGTAAGCGGTGTCTTGCGGCGGGGCATGGATGGCTTGGGAGCAGGCAAGCTGTGTGTGCTGTCGCACAAGGACATTGGTTTGATTGTCCAGGATCCGCAAGTGGACGAGCAGGCACTGGCCCGGAAGTTTCACGGTGCAGGTATTATTGCCGTTGATGGTGCACCCTTATCACATGGCATGATTCGCCTGTTCAGTCTGGGTGTGCCGACCGTCATTGTATCGAGTCAACAACTGATGGGCTTGAGCGATGGGACGCCACTGACCCTGGATGGTGCGACGGGTTTGATCAGCGACCCGTCGCAGGCAACGTCGGCTGTAACACGGATCGAGCCGGTGATACCGCAGCCAGGCACCAGTGTGATGACAGCGGATAGTGCGCCGGTCAGGCTCAGCGCCAGCATATCCGGCACTTTCGGTGCTGCTAACGCTGTTGAGTGCGGGGCCGCGTCAATCGGTCTGGTTCGATCGGAATACTTGCTGCCACCGGACGATCGTTCAGCGGATGCGGATTACTTCGAGTCTGTATTCGAGGGCCTCTGTGACGCTGCTCGCCCCTTGCCGCTTACTGTGCGATTAGTGGATATTGCCGCCGGAAAATCATTCAATCGTCAGACGGGGATGTCAGGTGTTGAAAGGACGCTCGGCGCCCGCGGCTCGCAACTTTATTCAATCGAGTCGGTGCACCGTATTTTTCAGGCTCAGGTCGAAGCGGTGGGCCGGCTCGCCGGGCAATTCGATCTATCGCTTATACTGCCGAATGTATGGGGCCTGGAAACATACCTGCGCTGGCGATCCGAGATTGAGCGGCTTCTGAAAGGAGCTGTTCGCATTGGCGCGATGGCGGAGACACCGGCGGCTGCGCTCGCGATAGCGGATCTCGCAGAGCGTGCTGATTTCGTGGCGATCGGTTGCAATGATCTCATGCAGTGCTTTTTCGGTATTGACCGGAACATCGCCGAACTCAGCCGGTTTCTGGATCCCTGTGCGCCCGCCTTGTTACGTTTCCTGCGTGAGGTAGCCGTAGCGGCCGGTGAAAGGCTTGCGGAGGTGCAGCTATGCGGTCTTCTGCCCCAGTCCCCAGGCGTGCTCCCTGTACTGGTGGGGATCGGTTTTCGGTCTTTCTCTGTTGAGCCGCGCATGATCCCCTACCTTGCCGAAACGATTAGTGGAATAGATACAGTGTCGGCCTCGGCGTTGGCGACGTCTGTGTGCAACGCACAGGATTCAGAAACAGTTCGGGGCTTGCTTGGATTGCCACAGGGATCGGCCTGGGCAATGGGTATTAATTTATAGGGTCGCGGCCAACCGTTTGCGTAACGCTGCAAGCTGTGGGTCTCGAATTCGTAATTACGCTGCCATTGGAAGTTGGACGAGCCCGCGGCAATGCGCCTGCCATCGGTGATACTCGAAAAGTGGGTCGTTGTCAGAGCTTAGATAGCAGGGTGGTTTCTTTCCCGAGATGATTCGGTTAAACATGCGGCAAAGCGCGATGCCATCGACATCGTCGGCATGAATACCGAAACCGATCAGACGGCGGGTGAACTGATCCATCACTACCAGCACCCAACGGTTTTTGAGACGAATCGACTCACATCTTTGAAAGATTTGGTGCACGTCGCCGAGAACGAGTGACAACCAGTAGCTGCTGTTTGAGGAGGAGGTTTTCGGCAATCACGGCCTTGGCGCCACCCGGGCCGAGGAGTTTCGCGACGGTGGTTAGCAGGTGGACCATTAAGAATGACGATGTCCTTCATGCTGGCGCAGCTTAGGTTAAGCAGATAGCAAGCGTCAAGATTGCGTCATGCGCCTTTTCAAGAGAAAATTACGAATGCGGGACCCACAGGTTATAAAATAAAGATTCTAAAGGTGATTGCAAATCCGTGGACCTCGGTTCGACTCCGGGCGTCGTCTCCAAGTAATATCAAACACTTAGATTTCCTCACTGCCCATTATTTCACCAGACTCGGAAAATCACACCGAAAATAATTCACTTCGCCTCAGTTAGTGTAAGACCGGCAGGCGGCATACAATGACTCCACCGCTGCGGGATCTCTGCCAAAAGGACAGCTCACCTGGCGCTGATGTTCGAAGTACTTGCCGGTGTGCTTGCCTCCGGCGTCGCTGGTTGCCAGCCACACCGGGGTTCTTGCCCCCGCGTCGGGCGACTCGTGTCCGCCGAAGCCCAGATTTTTGCTCAGGGTGGAGTTGACATCGCCCGGATGACAGGCGTTCACCTTAATGCCGAACGGTTGCAGTCGCCGGGCGAAGGCCACGGTCAGCATTCTGTCGGCCTGTTTGGATTGTCGGTAGGCGGCATCATTGTTGTAGGGCCGTTTTACGAACTCGAGATCTCCGAGATCAAGACCACCTGCCCAGTAGCTGGCCACGTTGATGATACGCGCGGCGGACCCTTGTTTGAGATGTTCGGTGAACACCTCAATCATCCAGAAGTACCCCAGAACATTGGTTGCGAACTGCATCTCGATGCCTTCGGGCGTATGCGTAAGACGGCGTGGGGTGATGGCAGCGTTATTGACCAGGACGTCAAGCGGCCCTTCCCAGCGTTGTGCCAACGCCTCAATGGAAGCGCGTCGGGAGAGATCAGCAAGTTCATAGCGAACCCGGGGATTGCCGGTTGTGCGTGAAATGTTCTTTACGCAGCGGACAGCCTTGTCCTCGTTTCGGCACACAAGTACGACATCATGACCAGGAACCGCAGCCAGTTGGCGGGCAATAGCCATGCCGATGGCCCCGCTGGCGCCGGTCACCGCGGCAATACGTTCACGATTGCCTTCTTGTTCGAACATTCCTGCAATAGTAGCGGAACTTATACCCGGAGCGGAAGATCGGCAGAGTGAATTAGGACAGACCTGTTTTCTGGTTGTCGCTACCAGTGAGTGGCGGAATACTGGTACTCGTCGGATTGCCAGCTCGTATGACGCCTAAATAGGGGTTGTAATACGAAGTTCACGAACTGGCTTGGGATTCAGGTCTTATTTTCGCTCTTCACGTGCATGCCAAATACGCAGTACACGTATCTGCTTCTGGAGTCTTATGCCCATAAAACTTGGCTGTCGGGTTTCTTGATATTTGTTTGGCAGTGATCAGCAGGTCAAGTGCAACGCCGCTACAATGCGGGCGTACTTCTGCTGGAGCTTGTTGAACACCTCCACAGCCTCTGACGTTTGCACCACTTCAACCCTGATTCCCCTGCCGGTCAGGAAGGACCTGGTGACAGCGGGGACCTGCATACGCCCGTGGTAACCGGAACCGATGATCAGCGTGTCAGGCTTGGCAGCGATGATCCTATCCAGGTCTTCAATAGCCAGGTTATGCCCTTCTTTTCGCCACCAGCCGTGCTGTACACCCTCGGGCGTAATGATGACATCGGAGCTGTAAGCCAGGCCGTCGACTTCGATATGACCAAAGCTGTAGTTGGTAATCTTCATGATCGTTTCATTAAAACGCCGTTGAACGCGCGCAAATAGAGTATCCGTAATTTTAGCCCACAAATGCATCTCACGGTTCGTCTAAGCGTTTTTGGACTATTTGCGCTATTATTTGGATTGGCGCCCCGACGTGTGTTGGCTGTTGAGGCTCGCGGCATGACCATAGTCACTATGCATATTACACGCTGTCTGCATTACGAGTTTTCCAGACAGGCAGCTCTGCTGCGCACGGCTCGCGCCACCTTGCCGAAGAGCTTGTCGGCGACACTCTGCAGCGTCGAAGGCCAGTGGTGAGTTTTTCACACCGTTTTCTCGTATACCTTGCGTTATTTGCGCTGGGTCTTTACGCGCAGATCGCCCAGGCCCTGCTGATTCGCGAGAGCCTGGTGGTCTTCTATGGCAGCGATATCAGCCTGGGGGTCTTCTTTGGCAGCTGGTTGCTGTGGGTCGCAGTCGGGTCTGTGAGCGTTATCTGGCTGCAGCAACACCGCTTGATTGCGCACCCTTTGACACTGCTGAGGCGGCTTTTTTCAGCTCTTCCAGTGGCGCTGGTGTTGCAGGTGCTGACCACCCGCACCGTACGCCTGTTCCTCGATGTACCCGCCAGCGAGTTGATTCCACTCGGTGAACTTTTTGCTTCCTTGTTGCTGATCACCCTGCCGACCAGCCTCGGCGTAGGCCTCGCGTTCCCTTTGGCCTGCAAGGCCCTGGTTGACGGGGGCGGGCAGCGGTCTGGTGAAAATGTGACATCAGACGCCAGGGTCGGCGGCGTGTCGCGACTCTACATCGTCGATGCCCTCGGAGCCCTGTTGGGTGCTATGCTGTTTACCTTTGTCTTGATTGAGTGGGCGGGGGTCTGGCGCAGCCTGGGCATTGTTGCAGCGCTGATGGGCGCCATGTCGGCCATGTTAGGCGGCGCTGCGAGCGGTTTTCGCCTGAGCGCGTGGAGCCTGGTGCTCGCTGGACTGGTGTTGGCCGTTACACCGCTGGGCGGTACCGTGGATCGGGCCATGGAGCGGCTGCGCTTCTCAATACTACAGCCGGGCCTGGAGCTACTGGACACGGTCGAGACACGCTACGGCCATATCAACATTGCCCGTCTGGGGTCACAGATTTCGGTTATCGAAGATGGCCGTATTATCACGAGTTTTCCAGACCGCGAAGCCGTGCAGCAGGAAGCCGCTTACTACACCGCCCAGGCCCCCGATGCCGAGCGTGCATTGGTCTTCGGGGGACTCTACAGTGGGCTGGTGACCGAGTTGCTGCGTTATCCGCTGAAGCAGGTGGATGTTGTGGTTGAGGATCGCTACGCCTTTGCGCGTTTACGCTCCTACCTGCCGGCAGATACCCAGGAAGCACTGCAGGACACGCGGTTGACAGTTCATTTTAGCGATGGACGCGGTTTTATTAACCAGTTGCAGCGCCATGAAGCCTTTGATCTGGTACTGGTAGTGTCAGCGGACCCGTCCAGCGCTCACAGCAATCGCTACTTCACTCTGGACTTTTACCAGGCCGTCAGCAAAAGGATGGCCGGCAACGGGGTTTTGTGTACGACGGTGAGCGGTGCCGCCAACTACCTGGGGCGCGAGGTTCGCAGTTACAGCGGTTCTGTCTATCATACATTGTCCAGCGTGTTTCCTGAACTGGCCGTTGCACCGGGTGATCGGCACGTCTACTGCGCTTCGGCCATGGCCGGGCGGGTCACAGAAGATCCCTCGATCCTCGAGAAACGTTATCTGGCCATCCCGCTTGACGAGCATCTTTTTCCCTCGGTTTCATTCTTTACCTTGTTACCGCCCGCGCGTATTGCCTTCGTCCGGCAGCAGCTCGCCGCCGAGGTTTTGGAAATAAACACCGACAGCCGGCCGGTCAGCTACTACCTGAATATGGTGTTATGGGGCAAGTTCAGCGATTCGCTGGTGGTAGAATGGCTGCAGACACTGAATCAGTTGGGCAGCCTTCCTTACCTGGTGCCGCTGGCGGTGTTTGTCGTACTGCTGCTGCTCAAGTCGGCACTGGAAAAGACGGCGCCGGCGAGGCTGCGCCGTCAGGTCGCGACACTGTCCTTGGTGGTGCTCGGTATGATCGCTATGGCGATGCAGCTCGCGCTGCTGCTCAGTTACCAGGCTCAGGTAGGCTTTGTATTCAGCCGCATTGCGCTGCTCAATGGCTTGTTCATGACCGGCCTGGCGCTGGGCGCCGGTTTGCTGGGACAGCGTCTGGCCGGCAGCCGACGGCCAGGCCTCGCGCTTGCCCTGTTGCTGCCGCTGGTCGCCGTCATCCTGCTCGCTATCCCGGCACTGCTCGAGTGGCTGGGACAGCTGCAGCAGGTTCCGCGCGAGGCCTGGTACCTGGCGCTGTGCCTGCTGGCCGGCCTGCTCACCGGTACCGGCTTCCCGCTCGGCTTCCGTCAGGCATCGACCGATACCGGCGAGGTCCTGCACAGCAGCGGTGTGATCGCCGCCGCCGATGACCTGGGCGGCGCACTCGGTGGGCTGGTCACCGGTGCCTTGCTGGTGCCACTGCTTGGGATACAGGGTACCTTCTACCTACTTGCCTTGTCAGCCGGTCTTGTCCTGGTTCCTGTTCTGTATGCCGAATACGCGCCTGAACGTATTGCGGCCCTGCAGCTGCGCGGACACCGCACCTTCCCCTGGGGGGGGCTGTCCTGGGCGCTGCTGTTTGTCGTCTGCAGTAGTCTTATGCTGTTGATCCTTGTGCAGGGTGCGCAACCCGAGCCCCGTACCCGTTTCAGCGATTCGACCCTGGCGCAGCTGAGCGGCTCACAGCGATTCGAGCCGTGCGAAAAGCCCGTGCCCTGTTACCTCGGGCGTGCCGCTGACAGCAGCGCCGCCGACAGCGTGTCCCTGGCCACCATTACGGTTGCCCGGGATATCCGAGGGTATGCGGGACCGCTCAACTTGCTGGTAGCCGTGGACAGCGGCGGTATCCTGCGCGGGGCACGCTACCTCGAATCGGATGAAACACCGTCTTATATCGCCGCTATCGATAACTGGCTGGCCGGCTTGGGCGGCCACGATTTTAATCATTCGCCCCTGGCGCTCGACGGGGTTGATGCACTGTCCGGTGCTACGCTCAGCAGCCGTGCCGCTCTCGCCTCGATCAACCGCGCGGTCGAGGTTGGAAGCCGGGCCGGTTTTGGCGACAGCCCGATTGGCGCTCGCGAGGCAGCTGAACAAAGGTCAGCCTGGATGGCACCGCAATTTGTCATCACCCTGGTGTTGCTGTTGATCTTCTTTCCGGTCTACCGTGACGGTCGGGACGGGCCGAGACTGCTGTACCAAGCGGCTGTCCTGGGGATTCTGGGTTTTGGCTTCAACACGCTGGTGACCGAGATGGACCTGATTAACCTGAGTTTGGGCCATTTTGCTTCGGTCGTCGACAATCCACAGCGCTGGCTGTTGCTGGGCTTTGTCCTGATCACGGGCCTGCTCTTCGGTCAGGCCTACTGCGGCTATGTCTGTCCCTTCGGAGCGCTGCAGGAATTTATATCCAGGCTTGGCCGCTATCTGTACCTGAGGTCCTACCCGCAACATCAGCTCGAGCTGCGCCTGCGTTACACCAAGTTCGTCCTGCTGGCCCTGTTGCTGGTGGCGGTGTGGATCGGCGGCGATAAGACTTGGCTGGCCTTCAACCCCATGCAGCATCTGTTCGCAGGGCACGTTGGCGGCTGGCTGGGCGGTATCACCGCCGTCAGCCTGGTCGGCGCGCTGTTTTATTATCGATTCTGGTGCCGCTATTTCTGTCCCTTCGGGGCCTTTCTTGCGCTGAGCAACAAGCTGGCGCTGTGGAAATCCTTTGGCCCGGCGCGGCGCTACGAACACTGTGATATCGGGGTGCACGACGACTATGACGTGGATTGCATTCATTGCCATCGCTGCGTCACCGCCGCTGACTTCGGTGTGCGTGATCGACAGGAGCGCAAACTGGACTAAACTTGGAATGATAGTCGTGTGAAGCTTATTGCTTTAGTGCAGCAATGCACGGGCGGGTTGCAAGATCATGGAGAAACTGCTGAATCACAGTCGGTTACGTGATCTGCGTTTTGTTGTCCTGGTGCTGCTCAACCTGTTTCTGATCAGCGGCTTTCTGATCAGCGGTACTGGTGGCGAGAGCGGTCCACCGGGTGGCTGGCGGCGCATTGATCTGCAGGCGCTGCAGACCCGCATCGAAGCGGGGGAGCTGGTTGACACCGAAGCTAGCTGGTACCACCGCGAAAAGGCGAAGAAAGCGGGGCAGGGTGGTGAATGAGGTTCGTTGTGAACTCTGTCCACGCGAGTGCCGGATTCCGCAAGGTGGCGCCGGTGACTGCCGCATAAGGGTGAATCTCGGCGGAAAACTACGCGCGACAACCTATGGGCGTCCGTCTGCCGTGCATATCGATCCGATGGAGAAGAAGCCGCTCTATCACTTCTATCCCGCGAGCCGGGTATTCTCCATTGCCACGGCCGGCTGTAACCTGCATTGCCGCAATTGCCAGAACTGGCAACTTTCCCAGCGCGGTGGCGAGGAAATGGAACAGCTCTACCAACTGATGCCGGATCAGGTGGTTGCAGCTGCAAAAGCACGCGACTGTAAATCGGTCGCCTACACCTATTCGGATCCGATCGTTTTTTATGAGTACGTCTATGACACGGCGGTGCTGGCCCATGAACAGGGCTTGAAGAATGTATTCGTGACGGCGGGTTACATCAACGCAGCACCGCTGCGGAAACTGTGCAAGCTACTGGATGCAACCAACACTGATCTGAAAGCATTTAACGACGAATTCTATCGCCGCAATTGTGGCGCCAGCCTGAAACCGGTGCTCGACGCACTGGTGATTTTCAGCGAGGAGGGCGTCTGGCAGGAGGTTACCTACCTGGTTATTCCCACCTTGAATGATGACATGGGCGACATACACAGGATGGCAAAGTGGATTCGTTCCGAGCTGGGCGAGGAGACTCCGTTACACTTCAGCCGCTTCCAACCTATGTATAAGCTTCGCAATCTGCCGCCGACCACGACAGTGACGCTCGAACACGCCCGCGCCGAGGCCATGGACGTGGGACTGCAGTATGTCTATATTGGGAACGTGTTCGGCAACGAGGCCACATCTACCTACTGCCCACGGGATGATAGCCTGTTGATCGAGCGTATTGGTAATAGGATTGTCGAGAATCGGTTGACCGAAGACGGGCGTTGTCCGGTGTGCAAGGTTCCTATTCCGGGGGTGTGGTGATGAAGGCGCGACTGCAAAGCCCGGTCAATTTGTACGAAGGCATGGTGCCGGAGCGACGTCGTTTTGTCGGCCTGCTTGCCGCCCTGACAGCTGTTGTACCGTTGCTGCCCAGGTTGCTGTCAAAGCCGCCCGGACGTGAGTTATCGCTACACGAAGCCGATTTTTACCGCCGCCATGAGTCAAACGATTGAATCGGCTGTCCCTGCCAATAACCTAATACGATGCCAGTGTTCAGAAACTGGCCCGCCGAGTTATCGAGGTTAAAAAGAAGCTAAGTCGGCGAGTAGAGCATGACGCTGGTAGAAAGAGGCGAATAAATGGTCTTGTGTGCTGGATGTGAGACCTTGGCAACAATCGGAGGTACGGTGGGCCAACAGCTTGCAGCACTGCTAGTGCAGTGACAATGAACGTGGCCGGAAAAGTATCGCTTGTGACACTGGCTGCAGTGATTACAGCCTGCGGTGTGTATCACCCCCCGAGTGGTCGTGGCTATGATTATGATCGTGGCTGGACAATGGCTCGCGGTGACGTTGGTGCGGACCGTTACGTTTATTATGCAGGCGGTGCGGACGCCAGGCGGTTGGCTTCGTTGAGTCACCAGGTGGAGGCCAATTGCGGGTTCACTATCAAGTATGCCTACGGTGATCCACCTGCCAACATCCGGGCCGTTGAGTTTGCAGAAGGCTACAATTCGGTTTCAGTGCCGGTTATTGAGAAAAGGCTGGAAGTTAACATCAGCGAAGCGATCGAGCGCTGTGTTAAAAAGACTGATTAAAGGGGAAATGACCGAGTCTACCAATTACTCCGAGTATACATGGGGGGTATGCCCGGTTTCCACGGGCGGTTGAGTTGAGAGTATGGGGGAGACGCAGGAAATGAAAGTCTCGTCAACATATAAATCGTCGCCCAGCGACCGGTGTGCTCGCAAATATTCCCTTGGGGCTACGCTAAAATTCTAGTATCTTGAAGCGGCTTGAACGCGCGTTCTATTATTTGCACTATACGGGCCACGCCGAGCACCTTCAGTCCAGCTCCAGAACCGATTCGGTGTGCGCATCACCGAACACCGCCATCGTCTTCGGCGCCACCAGAGTGCTGCAGACCGCCTCGATCTCTGCGTAGATCGCCTGCGGCCTTCTGGTATAACGGCGCGAGAAATGAAAGGGTACCAGGCGCGCGACACCGGCCGCCGCCGCGATTTCACCACAGGCACGCGCGGTCAGATGCCCTGTGCGCCGGGCCTGCTCACTATTGGCTTGCAGAAACGGCGCCTCGCAGAAAAAAGTATGCGCATGCTGTGCCAGTGCCAGCAGACGCTCACGGTTAGCGGGCGTATCAGCGAGGTCGGTGGCATAGGCCAGTTTCTTGCCCGGAGTGAACAGCACCAGCTCCGCGCCCATCGCTGCGGCCGTCTCCCGCGTGCCGTCGGGCAGTTCGATCACGGCGTTCGCATTGTCCGCCAGCAACTGCTGTTTTAATTCGGCCAGCCAGGGGCCTGGTTCCAGTCCGCGCGACAGCAGACGGTTCTTGCGGATATTGAGCTGCCTGGCGGGCTCGAACGCATAGGCGATCACCGGCACCTGATGATGGTCAAGCGTCACGGCGCGGATCCTGAAGCCCGCTTCGTCGCAAATCACACCATTGGCGATCTCTACGCTGTCGAGCTGTTCGCACCGCCCTCGCCCGGCCTGAGTACGGAAGCGCTGCAGCCGATCAGCGTGCACCTCCGCCACTTCAAAACAGGGCCCTCCCTCACCAACACGATCCCAGAGGATGCCCTGGATGAAGCCCGCAATGTGTTGCGCCAGACCCGGTGGACCATACATGCGACAAGCCGGGAACTCGCCGATGCGGGAACGCAGCAGCCACAGGAATCCGCCGATGTGATCCATATGGGCGTGGCTGACGAACACGTCTGTCACCTGATGCGCCACGCGGGCGGACAGGCGTGTACCCTGTCCCAGGTCGAACAACAGGCTGCGCCCCAGATGACGCAGGCGCAGATGCAGTAAAGGATCACCGAATACGCCGTTTACCAGAGCCACGTCGACCGCACCCACGCGAGCGGCGACGCGCGCGCCCCCCGACTCATCCAGCGGTGCCAGGAGATCGCCGGGCGGGAGATAGTCGATCCGTTCCGCTGCAAAAGGGGGAGCGGTCTCGACTACACCGTCCGTGGTCCGCGTCGCGTCGCGGATCAACAGCGTGTCGAATTCCCGCACTGCCGCGGGCAGGCGCAGCGTCAACTGGTCCGCGCTCATGTCCTGCACCTCGGCCATTGCCCGGGTGGCGTGGTCGTGCAGTAACACGACCTGCCGGCCGATCCAGGCATCTGGCACGTCGAGCGGCGGCGGTACACCGACCAGATTGACAGCTGACAGTGTGATGGTTTGCTCAATGGCATGGCCCAGATAGTCGTCCCACTGCCCAGTTCGCCGGCGCGCGCGCACACGTTTACCCGGTCTTGCGGCTGCTGCCGCCACAGGCACCGCAAACACCTCGGCCGCTGCACCCGCCAGTTCAGCCGCCAGCGCCGGCGCCCGATCTGCACCTGTCATTACCAGCACCGTGTCTACGCCGGTTGCTTCAAGCAGGCCCGTCAGCAGTTCCCTGCCGGCGACACCCCGCACCACCCCCGGACCATCGATCAACACCACGCCGTCAAGCCGAGTCTGCAACAGGCGCTGCACGGCCACCAGCAGGGGCAGACGGAAGCGTCCCGCATCCAGTGTTGCCAGGCCTTCAAACGCGATCACTCGCCAGCCGCCAGCCGTCCACCTGCCGAGCGACACGGCACCGGGCATACCGAAAGCCGGCGAACCCGGATCAGCGCTCACACACCAGCAGTCGCGCCCGCTTGCGTCAAGTGCCTGCCCCAACTGGGCGGTCGTGACCGACTTGCCTGTGCCGGGCGGCCCGTATAACAGGACACGCCGGTCCTGTAACAGGACCGTATCGATGATTTCTGTGGCCGAATTGGCCAACACGGGAAAGCCGCTTTGCGCTGTAGTGTCTGTCATGAGGGCTATGATGTGACGCCGGACGCGCTTTGACAACCAGG
>CBFDBP010000035.1:0-18465 GCA_965603065.1 uncultured Gammaproteobacteria bacterium | reverse complement strand
GCCTGACACGCCTTTTTCCTGATCCGAAGGCCCGCGGTCAGATAAACAGGCAGACGTCAGATTCTCTGGCCATCGGCAGGAACGAAGCTGCTCCAACATAGTCGACGCCGTCTATGAACTCGTCGTGGCTGAAACCGAACACGTCCACCGTCATCTGGCAGGCATACATCGTTACCTCCGCTTCAATACACAGCTCCCGCAGCTCGTCGACACTTGCCACGCCCTTGTTCTTGAACGTCTGCTTCATCAAACCAGTAGCAACTTTTTCAAAACCGGGCACACCGGCCATAAGCAGGTTCGGCATTGGCCATTCGTAATCCTGGAACCACTTGGGACCGAATGGCATCTTCATCGGCATGGCCGGGTTACCGAGGGGACTGACATCTGATTTGATTTCTTTTTTCAACAGCAACAGGCCGTAGAACGTGAAGAAAATGGACGAATCCCAACCCAGAGCAGACGCCGTGGAGGCCAGAATGAAGGGTGGGTACGCCCAGTCAAGGGTTCCTTTGGTGGCAATAATGGACAGCGCGGGCGTACGCGCGTCGTCAATCTCCTGAAGCTTGGCAGGCAACAGTTCATCCAGTCTTTTATTCAGCCATTCAGTCATCTGAGCTTCGTTCATACTTTCGGCAGTCATTGACATAAGTTTCTCCTCCTACCCGTCAAGTTCACGGATAGTTGATTAGCAACAATTAGTCAGGATGTGCTATTGACTCTCGGACACACCCGTACCCCAAAGGATTTAGCGCCACTGCCCCGAGGTTACGACCGAAAGGCCGGACAGACTGGCAGGGGATATTGCCCAGCTACTGATTATATGAACGCTTATTCACAGGGTCAAACAATTGGCATCAAACCTGGTGCCCCGTCAAGGTGATATTACCGGGTTCAGCAAGGCGAAACGCGGTCAGCTGAATGACTGAATCAGCATTGTGCCCACGGCAGGCCCTCGGCTCGCCAACCGCCCAGCGTACCGCGGTGATGGTGTTCGTCCAGCTCCCCCTCAAACCCGTCCGTCACGTTATAGACATCGCAAAACCCCTCTTTAATCAAAAGGATACCCGCTTCCAGAGAACGTTTCCCACTGCGGCAAATAAGCAGTACCGGCGCCCCGGAATTGACGTTCTCGTGGCAAATACCACCCAGAACCAGCTTACGTACTTCGGTGACAAAATCAGGATTCAATTTCCAGTCCGGATAATCAATCCAGGGTACGTGGATAGCACCGACCGGGTGTCCGACAAATAAAAATTCCATATCCGAGCGAACGTCCACCATGACTGCGCGCGGATCATCCTGCATAATCTGCCAGGCTTCCCTGGGTGAGATGGTTTTTACATCGGCCATGGTAACGTCCCCGTTAAGTGTTCTGAACAAGTATAGCTGTTTGACTGTGTCGGCCTGTGGCCTGCCTTTTTAACTGTCAGGCATCAACGCCTCCAGAAGGCCGGTGAAAGCAAGACCAGCAAGGTAAAGATCTCCAGGCGGCCCAGTATCATCGCCAGGCACAACACCCATTTTGCGGTGTTGTTGATGTCGCCATAGTGGAAGCCGACCTCTCCCAGCCCCGGACCCAGATTATTAAGACAGGCGGCCACCGCAGAAAATGCTGTAACCTGATCCAGGCCCGTCGCCAGCAGCACCAGCATCATGATGGTAAAGCAACCCACATATGTTGCGAAAAAACCCCAGACTGCCTCGATTACCCGCTCCGGCATGGCTTTGTTTCCCACCTTAACCGGAATCTGGGCATTGGGGTGCACCAGACGCGTAATTTCCCGCATGCCCTGTTTGAATAACAGAAGAAAGCGTATGACCTTCATACCGCCACCGGTAGAACCGGCACAGCCGCCGATGAAACTGGTGAACAACAGCATCACCGGCAGGAATCCCGGCCAGTAAAAATAGGCTGCAGTGGTAAATCCAGTTGTTGTGCCAATCGAAACCGCCTGAAAAATGCCATGATGCAGGGCGTCGCCAATGTCTTCAAACGTGTCACTGAAATACAGATATGACACCGTGACTGCCGCAGCCAGCCCCAGCACGGTGATATACGCCTTAAACTCGGAATCACGGAAGTAGACCAATGGGTTCATCGAACGCCAGGCAACAAAATGCAGGGAAAAGTTGATGCCGGCGAGCAGCATAAATACCACCGCTACGAGTTCAATGGTTGGGCTATGGTAATAACCGATGCTCAGATCGTGAGTAGAAAATCCACCGATAGCCACTGTCGAGAAACTGTGCGCAATGGCATCGAACAATTCCATGCCCGCAACCCAGTAGGCAACCGCACAACTGACTGTCAGGCCCAGATAGATATACCAGAGCGCCTTGGCCGTTTCCGTGATGCGCGGCGTCAGCTTGTTGTCTTTCATCGGCCCCGGTGTTTCCGCCCGGTACAGCTGCATACCACCAATACCCAGCATGGGCAGCACTGCAACCGCGAGCACGATGATACCCATGCCACCCAGCCACTGCAGCTCCTGCCGATAAAACTTGATGGACAAGGGCAATCGGTCAATGCCGGTGATTACGGTGGCGCCGGTTGTGGTCAAACCGGAGGTGGACTCAAACAACGCATCGGTAAACCCCATGTGCGGCTGTTCCGCCAAGGCAAATGGAATAGCGCCGACCAGCGCCAGCACAGCCCAGAACAGGGTAACCACCACGAACCCGTCACGTACACGTAGCTCGTGGCGTTGTTCTTTCACGGGATACCAGAACAACGCGCCGACAATAAGCACTCCCAGCATGACGGTAGCAAAAGCGGCCTTACTGCCTTCGTCAAACCACAGGGCGAGCAACAGGGGTGGCAGCAGGGTAGCACTCGACACCATGAGCAACATACCGAGAATGCGCTGTATGGAACTGAAATGCATGGCACTCAGAAAAAAGTGACGCCGACCTGGAACAGATGTTCCACATCCGGGATGTAACGTTTATCGACTAAAAACAGGATGACATGGTCATCACTCTCTATCACAGTATCGTGATGCGCGATGATGACATCTTCACCTCGAACAATAGCGCCAATCGTGGTGCCGGGCGGCAGCTTGACTTCATCGACGGTATGCCCCACCACTTTGGATGTTTTGTTGTCGCCGTGTGCCACCGCTTCGATGGCTTCGGCCGCTCCACGCCTTAACGAATGTACCGCAGCCACATCGCCGCGTCGCACGTGCGTCAACAGGCTTCCGATGGTGGCCTGCTGAGGCGATATTGCGATATCGATAACGTCACTCTGTACCAGGTCGACGTAGGCGGGACGATTGATCAATGACATCACTTTGCGTGCCCCCAGTCGCTTGGCCAGCATGGCAGACAGGATGTTGGCTTCTTCGTCATTGGTCAGTGCGCAGAATATGTCTGTATTCTCAATATTCTCCTCGATGAGTAACTCTTCGTCGGCTGCATCACCCAGGAGTACGATAGTTTTATCCAGCATTTCAGAGAGTTGCCGAGCCCTTTTCGAATTGGATTCTATCAATTTGACCTGGTACCTGCCCTCGATCGACTCTGCCAGACGTAATCCGATATTGCCGCCGCCGGCAATCATCACCCGTTTTACCGGCTTATCGAGGTTGCGCAACTCACTGGTGACGGCCCGGATATTCTTACGTGCGGCGATAAAGAACACTTCGTCATCCGCTTCGATGACAGTATCACCCTGCGGCAGAATCGGATTCCCACGCCGGAATATTGCCGCCACGCGGGCGTCGACACCGGGCATATGCTGGCGCAGTGCCTGAAGCTCCTGCCCAACCAGCGGACCACCGCGCACCGCCCGCACCGCGACCAGTTGCACAAGCCCGCCTGCGAAATCCAGAACCTGCAAAGCTTCGGGCTTCTCGATGAGCCGTTCAATATAGTCGGTTACCAGCTGCTCCGGGCTGATCAGAACGTCAATCGGCAATGCCTCTTGCGTGAACAGTTTGGAAAAGCGCAAATAGGCCTGGGCACGCACCCGGGCAATCTTGATGGGTGTATGGAACAAGGTGTAGGCCACCTGGCAGGCGACCATATTGGTTTCGTCGCTGTTGGTGACCGCCAGGATCATGTCTGCATCTTCAGCGCCGGCGCGCATCAACACTTCCGGATGCGATGCCGACCCCAGGACTGTGCGAATATCGATACGGTCCTGCAGGTCCTGAAGAATATCGGCACGATGGTCGACGAGAGTGATGTCATTGGCCTCGCTGGCCAGATTCTGGGCAACTGAAGAACCAACCTGTCCGGCACCGAGGATGATTATTTTCATTTTGCGTATGGCGGGCTAGTGTGCCTCGGCACTATTCGCCACCCTTTTTGAAGTCGATACCCAGACCGCGCAATTTACGATACAAATGGGTCCGCTCCATACCCACCCGTTTGGCGAGCTTGCCAACGCTGCCACCGACTTCCTGTAACTGGTGTTCGAGATATACCTTCTCAAACTGTTCCCGCGCTTCCCGTAGCGGCAGATCAAGCGGCAAGGTGGCGCTGGAACCGGCAGGCGTGGCAGCTTCATCGGTCTGCTGCAGTACGGCCTCCACTTCATCGATATCAATCACCGGACCCTGCCCGAGAATCAGCAGGCGCTGAACGAGATTCTTCAGCTCGCGATTGTTACCCGGCCAACCGTAGTTACGCAAACGATTCTGGGAAGCGATTGAAAACTCCCGGTAAGGCAGATGTTCCTGCACCACAAACCGGTCGACATAGAAATTCAGCAGTTCGGGCACGTCCTCGTTGTGCTCGCGCAATGGTGGAACTGTCAGCGGCACCACGTTCAGATGATAATAGAGGTCTTCACGGAAACGCCCCTCCCTGACTTCCTGCTCAAGGTCTCGTGATGTTGTTGCTATCACCCTGATATCGACCGGAATCGGCTCAGTACCGCCCATACGCAGAAAAGAATGTGTCTGAAAGACGCTCAGCAAACGCGACTGGGTCTGCATATCCATATCAGAGATATTGCCAAGAAACAGCGTGCCCCCATTAGCCTGTTCCAGTCGCCCGTATACGATACGGTCGCCTTCCTCGGAACCGAACAACTCAACCGCCGAATTTCCTGCTGACATGGAACCAACCGCCACCTCTACAAAAGGCCGATCCCGCAGGGAACTCTGTGCGTGAATGTAACGTGCAACAACTTCCTTGCCCGCTCCGGGTTCACCGTTGATCAGCACCCAGGTGCTATGTTGGGCAATTCGCCTTGCCTGACTGCGCAGGGCGTGCATAACCTCACTTTTTCCCGCCGGCTCGACCACCGGCTGCGCCTGGCGTTTCAGGCCCAGGTTCTCCTGCTGCAGTTTTTCGGATTCCATCGCCCGATTGACGATCAGTAACAGTTTGGCGAGCGAAATAGGTTTTTCAATAAAATCGTAGGCGCCCAGACGGGTTGCCTCCACAGCGGTTTCCACTGTCGCATGACCGGACATGATAATGACCGGGCAAGGCAGGGCTCCACTTTCGGACCATTCACGCAGTAAGGTAATGCCATCGACATCTTCCATCCAGATATCCAGCAGGATGAGGTCGGGGCGACGCATACGCCGTGCATGACGAGCCGTTTCACCACTCTCAGCAACACTGACTTCAAATCCCTCGTCTTCGAGGATTTCCTTAACCAGATTGCGAATATCGGGCTCGTCGTCTACCACCAGAATGTGGCCAGAGGACATATTAATTCCTGTTTCTATTTTATCTTTAGGAAAATTCAAATACCTGTAACTTCTCTTGTGTAGTATAGAGCAGCAGCTATCTTATTAAAGCATCAATACTCTGCCAAACACATAATGGCCGGATTATCGAGCCAAGAAGCAGCCATCATGTGGTCGACAGCGCGCTCTGCGCTTCGGCACGGAACCGAAGTTCGACACAGGCGTGATGCTGCTGCGTATTTTGCGCCCGAATCTGACCATTATGTTCTTCGACGATCTTTTTCACGATTGCCAGACCCAATCCTGTTCCACGGGTCTTGGTCGTTACATAGGGCTCGAACAGGCGCTTCAGCACTTCGTCGGAAAACCCGCTGCCATTATCTTCAAAAGACAGGTCAATAAAACGCTCTCCCGCTTCGAATGACCAGCGTGAACGAACCACCAGCGCGCCATCCTGCCGCCCGCGCACTGCTTCCAGGGTATTCTTGAACAGATTGTGCAACAGCTGACGCAGACGACCGGCATCGCCATTCATCATAGGCGCCGGCTCAAGCAAATCCAATTGTATGCGAAGTTTGGAACCCTGGTACAAATCCGCCACGTCCCGCAAAAGCTCGTACAGATCGAGTGGTTCCAGCTGCAACCTGGGCGCACGTGCATAGTCACCAAAGGCATTGACCATTGTCTTGAGTGTTTCAACCTGCTGAACAATGGTGCGCGTGGCTCTGTCCAGAACCTCTGCCTGATCATCCTGCATGGTATGAAGATATTTACGTCGTAAACGTTCAGCCGACAACTGAATCGGTGTCAGCGGATTCTTGATCTCATGCGCCAGACGCCGTGCCACATCCCCCCACGCCGCATCGCGTTGAGCACGAATCAGATCGGTCACGTCGTCGAATACCACTACCTGACCACCGGCTATGTCTTCGCTGGTCGGCAGGGCGGTGCTGCGACACATCAACACTCTGCGACCGGAACTGTCAAACAGGATAATCTGCTCCTGCCAGTCAAGTACGTGTTCGGCGAGCCGGGCTTCCACCACTGATAGCAGCGGCTCGAGGAACGCATACTGCGCCGAGATTTTACCAAGATCGCAATCCAGCTGGCCGCTCAGATCAATCCCAAGAATCTGGCAGGCAGCCTCGTTAACGGTGCGCAGCTCACCGTCACTGCTGATACTCAGCACGCCAGACGACAGACTGCCCAGCACGGTTTCAAGGTAGGCGCGTTGCCTTTCGACTTCCTGCTGGCTGCTGCGCGCCTGATCGCGAGCTTTCGACAAGCGACGAGTCATGTCATTGAACGAACGCACCAGGAAACCGAGCTCGTCTTCGCTGGTGACCGGAAGACGTTTACTGTAGTCGCCCTCGGCAACCGCTCGCGTGCTATCCGCCAGTATACCGATGGGTTCCACCAGGCGGCGCGCTGAAAAAAATGCCGCCCATACCGCCGACAGCAGGCTTAATACCAGCACCAGGGACAATGTCAGAATATAACTGTACTTGAGAGGCTTACGCAGGTAAGCCAGCTTCTTGTAACGTACGATCTGACTTTCCACGTTATCTGCCAGAATGCTAAGGCGCCCCGGTATCCGATACAGTGCCTGCAGTGTTAATGGCTCCGTATCGGACGTGGTGACCGGCACCGGAACCGCAGTACGAGCATACAAACCGGCTTCCCCGAAAGGGTCAAGCCCGACATAAGAACGCCCCTGCGCCAGCGACATCAGCACGTTCTGGGTTGGCCGGCTTGGCACAATATTGGTACCTTCGGCGCTGCTTGAAGCAATGATACGACCGTCCAGACCAAACGCGCTGAGCTCAACGGCACCACTGAGCACGCGCAGATCATAGAGCCCGATCGGAATCAGCGCCGGTGACATTTCACTGACTTCTTCGGCAATTTTTTCGGTCAGCTTCAGCAGATCGCCCAGCCGCACATCCAGCGACCCGCGGCTCAACTCAAGAGCATCATCCAGTGCCTCTTCAATCTGCACATCAAACCAGGAGTCAATACCGCGCTGCAGGAACTGCAGAGAAAAATAATAAACGATTGCGACCGGCACAACCGCGAGTATGACAAAGGTCACGACCAGGCGAGAGGTCAGTTTTGCTCCCGCGGCACGCGCCCGATACTGAGACACCAGCCAGTACAGGTTAGTCCCGATCATGCCCACAAGCACAATCAGCCCGAGCGCATTAATCAGCAGCAGCCAGGAATAAAGCTGACCAAAACGATCGGAATTATGCGTGGCATCACTCATCAAGGATAGCGACACCAGCAGGATGCAAAACAGTAGCAACATGGGCCAGATGCCCAGACTGGAACTTTTTACGGCTGTAACGGCCATTGGTACCAGTCGCCTTTCAAGCTCCACGCCGAACCCAGGTATGCCCAGAGACGAACCGGCGTGGGCAAAGACTCAACATCGAGATCAGCGCGCATCCGAATCGAGTAGACCTGCTTCGCTTCGAGCAGATTGGCGTCAATCAACGGAAGTTCGTAAACATTGCCGATATACTCCAGCGCATCGCTCATGGTACTGAAACTGCGCTGCACACCCGTACTGTAATTGCTGACCAGATAACGGCGGCTTAAGGCATGATATTGCAACTCGAAGCGTTGCCGCAATTCTGCAACAAGGACCGCCCATAACCAGCGTCTATCACGCAGGACTTCAATACGCAGCTCTATCAGTAGGGGAACCCCGTTGTGCAGCGCGTCGTGCAGTGTTTCATTAAATTCGAAATCCACGCGGGCACCAATCCGGTAGACGCCGTCGGCCAACAGGGTGCGTACAGCAGAGATCCGTGTTTCGCGGGCAGATGAATGCCCCACCACGAGGCATAAAGCAACCAGCAGTGATATACACCACCGGCATTTGCCATAGTAGCGTTTGTTATCAGCTGCTGTTGTGTCGGTTATAATCAAGCTTTGGTCAAACGCGCAAAATAAAATCCATCCATCCCCTGCTCACCAGGCAACATCTGACACCCCACCGGCAGCGCCTCACCCCACTGAACCTGTAGCGGAAGCTCGGCGGCATCATGATGCCTATCCAGAAACACCCGCATGGCACCGCTATTTTCCTGCTTAAACACCGAGCATGTCACGTACAACAGGATACCGCCAGAAGCCAGCAAGGGCCATAAAGCATTCAGCAGCCGCTGCTGCTGCTGTGACAGTGTGTGCAAATCCCCGGCCTGGCGCAGCGATTTGATATCAGGGTGGCGGCGTACCACGCCACTGGCTGAACAGGGTGCATCCAGCAATATCCTGTCAAATGGCTCACCGTCCCACCACGACTCGGGGTCTCCGGCGTCAGCAGCGAGCAATTCGGCATTGAACCGCAATCGCTGCAGGTTCTCCCCTACCTTTATCAGCCGCCTTTCATCGCTATCGATGGCTACTACAGCCCCCAGATCCGGCACCGATTCAAGTATATGCCCCGTCTTTCCACCAGGTGCCGCACAGGCATCCAGCACGCGCTGCCCGCTTTTCAGATTCAGCAATGATGCCGACAGCTGAGCGGCGCCATCCTGTACAGAAACCAGGCCATCGGAAAATCCCGGCAAGTTATCGACAGCGACCGGCTTTTCCAGCCGGATGGCAGTGTCGGGAAAGGGCGACGGTTTTGCCTCGATGCCAGCCTGTTTCAGTTGCTGCAGATATGCGCTGCGATCCGTTCGTGACACATTCACACGCAGCACCATGGGCGGACGCTGATTATTGGCCTCCAGAATGTGTTGCCAGTCCTGCGGCCAGTCCTGCTTCAGCCGCTTGATCCACCAGTCCGGGTGTGACCAGCGCGCCGACGCCGCGCCGTCGACAGACTCCAGCAGGGCACTGTACTGGCGCTGCGCATTGCGTAACACACCGTTTACCAGGCCCGCCGCCCATTCTTTACCTAACTGGCGAACAGCGCCCACCGTTTCACTGACTGCCGCGTGTGGCGGCATCTCCAGAAACAGCAACTGATAAAGCCCGACAAGAAGCAGGGCGTGAACATCCCTGTCCTTTTTCTTGAGTGGTTTTTTGAGCAGCCGGTTGAGCACGGCTTCAAGACGATAACACCAGCGCAAGGTACCAAAAGTCAATTCCTGAGCCAAAGCGCGCTGGCGCGGATCGCCGAGTTTTGCAAGCTGCGGCGCCAACAGGCTGTTCAGCGATTCCCCCTGATCCAACACATGAAATACCATTTGTGCAGCGATCTTACGGGGCTGGCCGGGTGTTTTCACAGAGCTCTTATTCAAGCACGACGCCGTCTACGCTGCGAGCGTTCAGAAAATCGGCTGCGCTTAGCCGCTTGCCTCCCGGCAACTGGATGGTCAGCAACCGCAGGCAACCACTGCCACACACCACATCAATGCCCTGTTTACCGGCAGCAACCACGCTGCCGGGCAGTCCAGCGTCACCAGCGATGGCTTTGGCACTCCAGACGCGCAACACCTGTCCCCGGTACTTTGCCTGCGCCACCGGCCAGGGATTAAACGCCCGAACCTGGCGTTCCAGTTGTCCTGCATCCTGATGCCAGTTTATGACGGCTTCACTTTTATCCAGCTTGCTGGCATAACTGACCAGGTTTTCATCCTGGACAATCGGCTCGAGAACACCTTGTTCCAGATCATCAAGGTGCCTGGCCAGCAGGTCGGCCGCCAGCCGACTCAGACGGTCGTGCAGCGAACCACCGGTATCCTCGTCGGCGATGTCGGTTCGCACCGCAGCCAACACCGGCCCGGAATCGAGTCCTGCCTCCATCTGCATCAGGCACACCCCCGATTGCCGGTCACCGGCCAGAATCGCACGTTGTATAGGGGCCGCCCCACGCCAGCGTGGCAACAGTGAGGCATGCAGATTCACACAACCCCTGTGGGGCAGATCGAGCACCGCCTGCGGCAGAATGAGACCATAGGCAACGACCACCATCAGGTCAGGCCTGAGTTCAGCAAGTTCGTGCCGGGCTTTGCTACTGTTGAGAGTGACGGGCTGAAAAACCGGGACATGATGCCTCAAGGCCAGCTGTTTGACCGGACCCGGGGTCAGCTTACGCCCGCGACCAGCGGGGCGATCCGGCTGGCTGTAAACCGCAACCACAGAATGCCTGCTGTCCAGCGCCGCCTGGAGTATTGGTACGGAAAATTCCGGAGTCCCCGCGAATACGACTCGCATCATTAGACTAGATCACAGGTTCGGCGTGTCTCTCGGCAGACGCCTCACCTTCACCGTGGCGGCGCTGTTTTTCGAGCTTCTTGCGGATTCGCTGTCGTTTCAGCTGGGACAGGTAATCCACAAACAATTTGCCATCAAGATGATCAATCTCGTGTTGAATGCAGACCGCAAGCAGACCATCTGCCTCCAGCTCAAACGACTCGCCCTGCAAATCCAGTGCCCTTAGCCTGATGCGCTCGGCGCGCTGCACCCGCTCATAAATGCCGGGTACCGAAAGACACCCCTCGTCCATATCCTCAACACCGGTTTTTTCCAGAATCTCGGGGTTGATGAACACCATGGGCTGATCCTGATCCTTGGATATATCAATAATCAGAACCCGCTTGTGCACGTTTACCTGGGTCGCCGCCAGGCCGATACCAGGTGCCTGATACATGGTTTCGAACATGTTCCCGACCAGCATACGCAGCTGATCGTCAACACTGTCAACCGCCTTGGCCGGTGTGCGAAGTCGTGGATCGGGGTAATGGAGTATGTCGAGAATAGCCATGTGATGTCTGTCACAAATTACCATTTATGATATTTATATACTCTAACATAATGATCATACGACGGTTTGCCGAATATCGATATTTTTAAATGAGGCAATTTTCGCTACACTCCCGGCACCATCTGCCGTTAACTATGATCGAATTCGTGTGCTGGCGCTGTCGCCGGTACAAACAATAGACAAAAATGGGACACAGATAAAGGGACGCCTATATGTCGACATTCAAATCGCTGGCGCTGGCTTTGGCTCTGCTGGCCACTGCCGCATACGCTGACCAGGTGACACTCAAGGACGGGCACCCCGACCGCCACGTGGTCGTCAAGAGAGACACCCTGTGGGATATTTCTGAACAGTTTCTGGATAGCCCCTGGCTGTGGCCGGAAATCTGGTACGTCAATCCACAGATCGATAATCCCCACCTCATTTACCCCGGGGACATCATTAACCTGGTTTACATGGACGGAAAGCCACAACTGCGTGTTCAGCGCGGCAAAGGCACTTACAAGCTTTCGCCAAAGGCACGCGTGGAACGCCTCGACAAGGCGATCCCCACCATCCCGATTGATGCCATTCAGCAATTCCTGACCCAGCCACTGGTTGTCGATCAGGATACATTGAAAAATGCCGCCTATGTCGTCTCCAGCGCGGATGAGCACCTGATTGTTGGCGCAGGCGACCGGGTTTATGTGCGCGACCTGAAGAACGATGAAGGCGACCGTTTCCACCTTTTCCGACCCGGCGAAGCCTACGTGGACCCGCATAGCGGAGAGGTGCTGGGTTATGAAGCACATTACCTGGGCGACGGTGCGGCGGAGAAATTCGCCGACCCGTCGACGATGAAACTGACCCGCACCACACGCGAAATCAATATTGGCGACCGCGTCATGCCGATGACCCAGGAGGATGTGTATGCGTATTTCACACCACATTCTCCCGAAAACGAGATTGAGGGCACCATTATTTCGGTCGTCGACGGCGTCAGCCAGATCGGACAATACCAGATTGTCGTCGTTAACCGCGGTACCCGCGAAGGTGTAGACGTCGGCAGCGTGTTCGAGATCTACCAGGCCGGTGAACTGATCGTCGACCAGGTCAGTGATGAACGCAACGCGAGCGTCAAACTGCCGGATGAAAAAGCGGGTTTATTGATGATATTCAGAACCTTTGACAAGGTCAGCTTCGGACTCATCATGAAAGCCACCAGCGCCCTGCATGTCGGAGATCGTATTCGCAATCCCTGACCGGGCGGTATAAAAGCTGGCAAAAACCGGTACCTTCGGGCATGGTAGTCAACCATGTGCCGGGTACCGGTTTTTTCATGAGGACCCTCAAGGATGAGGCCACACACTAACCCCTGCCAACGACCGGCCAGCGAACGGGACGACGCCCACTACTGGTTGGCATTGCAGCGGGCACCGGGTATCGGCAACCGCCGCTGCCTGAAGCTGCTTGCCGAATTTAATTCTCCGGCCGCGATATTCGGGGCAGGCGCTGAGCATTTACGCAGCATTGGCCTGCCGCCGGAAAGTATCGATTATCTCGCCAACCCTGACTGGAAGGCTGTCGCCGGCGATCTGGACTGGTTAGCGCAACCCGGCAACAGCATCATGACCTGCCGGGATCCTGGCTACCCGGTGCTGTTGAAAGAAATTTCCGACCCGCCGGCGCTATTGTTTATTCATGGTGATCCGGACTATCTGACTCAACCCCAACTGGCGATCGTCGGCAGTCGCAACCCCAGCCACGACGGCCGATCGCTGGCCGCTGAGTTCGCCGCACACCTGGCCTGCTGCGGGCTCACCATCACCAGTGGGCTGGCATCCGGAATCGACGCCGCAGCCCATCAGGGCGCGCTGCGCGCGGGAGGTGGCACAATAGCGGTGACAGGTACCGGTCTGGACCGGGTGTATCCGGCACAACACCGGGGCCTGGCCCATCAGATTGCTGAAAACGGCGCCCTGCTATCGGAATTCCCACCGGGCACCGGTCCGCTGGCTGCGAACTTCCCCCGTCGCAACCGCATTATCAGCGGCCTCAGCCTGGGGACACTGGTGGTTGAAGCGGCACTGCGCTCAGGTTCGCTGATCACAGCCCGCGCCGCCCTGGAGCAGGGCCGAGAGGTATTTGCCATCCCCGGCTCGATCCATAACCCGCTGACCCGAGGCTGCCACGCCTTGATCAGGGAAGGCGCCAAACTGGTGGAAACCGGCGATCATATTCTGGAGGAACTCGCGGCCCTGATTTCCGTCTCCCTGTCACGGGCTGAAAACAAACCCGCTGCTGATCAGGCCCCCGGGGGGAAACAAGAAGCCGAAAAACTTGCCGGCGAATACCTGCAATTGCTGGATTTTATGGGCTATCATCCGGTTTCTATCGACCAGCTGGTGGAGCGAAGCGGATTGACGCCGGAACAGGTTTCCTCCATGCTGCTGGTATTGGAACTCGAAGATCACATCGCTGGCGGAGCCGGGGGGCGCTATACCCGCACAAGATAGGGGCCTGATATGAAAGAAGATATGTTTGATGTGCTTATGTACCTGTTTGAGCACTATTACATGGATGAGGAGACCGAACTGAGCCCGGATCGTGAATCACTGCACAGCGAATTGATGGAAGCCGGCTTCCCCTCCAACGACATCAATCAGGCGTTCGAATGGCTGGAGGGTCTGTCCGTACAACAGCACCAGATGCAGGCACCACAGACCGAGAATGCCATTCGCATCTATTCCGGTCGTGAATGTGAACGACTGGATTCTGAAAGCCGTGGATTCCTGCTGTTCCTGGAACAAATGGGTATTCTGCCACCCGACGCACGGGAACGTGTCATCGAGCGTGTCATGGCACTGGAGACAGACGACTTTGATCTCAGCCAGCTTAAATGGGTCATCCTCATGGTGCTGTTCAACCAGCCCGGTGCCGAGGCCGCCTATGCCTGGATGGAGGATCTGGTGTTTGAAAGCCTGCCGGGTGGTTACCTGCACTAACGCCGCTAATATCAGCAACTGAATCAGGCCGCACCATCGTGCGGCTTTTTAACGATAAGAGCCCATGAGTAAAAATCTGGTTATTGTTGAGTCGCCAGCGAAGGCGAAAACCATAAAAAAATACCTGGGGAAGGACTTTGAGGTCCTCGCCTCCTACGGCCATGTGCGCGACCTGGTCCCCAAGGAAGGCGCGGTGAATCCGGATGCGGATTTCGCCATGAAATACCAGGTGATAGAACGCAACTCCAAGCACGTTGATGCCATCGCCAAAGCTTTGAAAAAAGCCGACAAGCTGTATCTGGCGACTGACCCGGATCGCGAGGGTGAAGCGATATCATGGCATTTGTACGAACTGCTTAACGACCGCAAGGCTTTAAAAGACAAGGGTGTAAGCCGGGTGGTTTTTCACGAAATCACCAAGCGCGCCATTAATGACGCCATCGAACATCCACGCGAACTGTCCATCGATATGATCAACGCCCAGCAGGCGCGCCGGGCTCTTGATTACCTGGTTGGATTCAATCTGTCGCCGCTGCTGTGGAAAAAAATTCGCCGTGGACTTTCCGCCGGCCGGGTACAAAGCCCGGCCTTGCGCATGATTGTTGAGCGCGAAGAGGAAATCGAAAAGTTCAAAGCGCGTGAATACTGGACTATCGAAGCCGATCTGGAAAAGGATACACAGGCTTTCACCGCCAAACTGACTCATCTTCATGGCAAAAAACTCAGCCAGTTCACGATTAACAAGGATAAACAGGCGCACGCCGCTGAACAGGAACTGACTGATGCCGCCAACGGCAAACTGACTGTCAGCAACCTCGAAAAGAAACAACGCAAGCGCAACCCTGCCGCACCGTTCACGACATCCACCTTGCAGCAGGAGGCATCGCGCAAGCTGGGCTTTACCACCAAACGCACCATGAGTGTTGCCCAGCAGTTATACGAAGGCATCGATGTCGGCGAAGGTTCGGTGGGTCTGATCACCTATATGCGCACCGACTCGGTCATGCTTGCCAACGAAGCCCTGGATGAAATACGCGGCCTGATCAGCGAGCGCTACGGCGAAAACAAACTGCCTGCGCAGATACGCCACTTCAAGACCAAGGCGAAAAACGCCCAGGAAGCCCATGAGGCAATTCGCCCGACCTCGGCATTCAACCTGCCTGACACCATCAAGCCCCACTTGTCCGCCGATCAGTACAAACTCTACAACCTGATCTGGAAACGTACCGTTGCCTGCCAGATGATCCATGCCACTATCCACACAGTCGGTGTCGATTTTGCTGTGGGCGATGACAATATCCTGCGCTCCACCGGTTCCACCGTGGTCGAACCCGGTTTCATGGCGGTCTACGAAGAGGGTGTCGATGACGCCAAGAAGTCCTCCGCTGACGAAAATCGGCTGCCGCCGATGAAAGAGGGCGACCAGATACAACTCATCAAGATCCGTCCCGAACAGCACTTTACCGAACCACCACCGCGTTACAGTGAAGCCAGCCTGGTCAAAACCCTGGAAGAACACGGCATCGGCCGCCCCTCCACGTATGCGACTATTATCTCCACACTGCAGCAACGCGAGTACGTCACGCTGGAGAAAAAGCGCTTCCAGCCAACCGACGTGGGACGCATAGTCAGCAAGTTTCTGACCAACCACTTTACCCGCTACGTCGATTACGATTTCACCGCGCGCCTTGAAGACGAACTGGACGAAGTCTCGCGTGGTGAGAAAGAGTGGGTACCGCTGATGAAAGAGTTCTGGTACCCGTTCAAGGAACTGGTCAAAGACAAGGAAGAGAGTGTCTCACGTGCCGAAGTCACCACCGAAGCGCTGGATGAAGACTGCCCGAAATGCGGTAAGAAGCTCAACATCCGCCTCGGGCGGCGTGGCCGCTTTGTCGGTTGCAGTGGATTCCCGGACTGCGATTACACGCGCAATCTTGACGAAGACGGTGAAGACGCAGAGCCGGAAATCGTAGAGGGACGCCAGTGTCCTGAGTGCAGCTCACAGCTCATTATTCGCAGCGGCCGCTATGGTAAGTTCATCGGCTGCTCAGCCTACCCGAACTGCAAATACATCGAGCCACTTGAGAAACCGACGGATACCGGGGTCAGCTGTCCCAAGTGCAACAAGGGCAGCATGCTCAAGCGAAAATCGCGGCGCGGCAAGATTTTCTATTCCTGTTCGACCTACCCGGAGTGTGATTATGCAGTGTGGAACGAACCGGTTGAAGGTCCCTGCCCGGACTGTAACTGGCCTATCCTGACCATCAAGACCACCAAGAAACGCGGCACCGAACGGAGCTGCCCGCAACAGGAATGCAAGTTTGTCGAGCCATTCGAACTGGAGACTACCGAGGATAGCGAAGAAACTTGATACGCCCCTCACATTGGCAACTGCACGCTGCAGCACACTGGATACGGGCGGGAGGGGTCATTGCCTATCCTACCGAAGCGGTATTCGGGCTTGGCTGTGACCCCGCCGATTGGAACGCAGTCGAGCGTCTGCTTGCTTTAAAGAATCGATCCTGGCGAAAAGGCCTCATCCTGATTGCCTCGGAGCGACGGCAACTGGAGCCCTGGCTGGAGAAAATTCGTGAGGGCTGGTCACGGCAACTGGACAACAGCTGGCCTGGACCGACCACCTGGCTGCTGCCGGCAGCCCGGGATTGCCCGAACTGGTTGCGCGGTGAACACGATACGCTGGCTGTGCGGGTTACCACACACCCGGTGGTCCGCCGGCTGTGCGATATCCTCGACGGAGCCATTGTCTCCACCAGCGCAAATACCAGCGGCCAACGGCCGGCTCGATCGATGCTGGACATCAGGTTACGATTCGGCACCCGGATTGATTTTGTTTTGCCCGGGTCATTGGGCGGACAAAAACACGCCACGCAAATACGTGACATGGCTTCGGGACAAATTATTCGCGAGAATTAGCACTGAAGGCGTACGAGAGTACGTGGCCATGGCGTTGCAAGACACGCTGTAAATACGTCCCTGTACGCTCGGCTGCGGCATCCCTGCCGCAGACGGTCTTGCAACGCCATGGCCACCTACTCTCGCGGTTCAACACACAGTGTAGATTTAAGCGGTACGCAGTGGTAACTATCTGATGGGAAACGACATGACCACACCAAATGTAGCAGCGGTTTCGGATTACCTGCTCGATCTGCAGAACCGTATTTGTCAGGCGCTGGAAAATCTCGACGCGGAAAAATCTTTCATTGAGGCTACCTGGAAACGCGAGGAAGGTGGAGGCGGAAGGTCCCGCGTGCTGGAAGAGGGCGCCGTGTTCGAAAAAGCCGGTATTAACTTCTCTCACGTACACGGTAGACAACTGCCGGCATCCGCCACTGCACACCGGCCGGAACTGGCCGGGCGAAGCTTCCAGGCCCTGGGCGTTTCACTGGTTATCCATCCGCGCAATCCCTATATCCCGACATCACACGCCAACGTGCGTTTCTTTATTGCTGAAAAGGAGGGTGAAGAACCGGTCTGGTGGTTTGGCGGCGGCTTTGATCTGACTCCCTATTACGGCTTTGAAGAAGACGCCGTGCACTGGCATAAGACTGCGCGACAAGCCTGTGAGCCATTTGGTGAGCACGTCTATCCCCGCTTCAAAAAATGGTGTGACGAATATTTTTTTCTGAAACACCGCGACGAACCGCGCGGTATCGGTGGATTATTCTTTGATGACTTCAACGAATTGGGGTTTGAGGACAGCTTCGCCTTCATGCGCAGTATCGGTGACCACTATGTGCCCGCTTATGTACCCATCGTAGAAAAACGTAAAACTCATTCCTACGGTGAACGTGAGCGTGATTTCCAGATGTACCGACGCGGCAGGTATGTCGAATTCAACCTCGTCTACGACCGTGGGACCTTGTTTGGCCTGCAGACCGGTGGCCGCACAGAATCCATCCTCATGTCTCTTCCGCCGATCGTGAAGTGGCGCTATGACTGGCGTCCGCAAGCCGGTACCGCAGAGTCAGAGCTTTACGAGGTTTATCTGAAACCCCGTGACTGGCTAACATACTAAGCCGAACATTGGATAGCCGGCATACCTTGACGGGACCGTCGGCAGCACGAGCCCAGGGATGGGCGAAGGTAGAGC
>CBFDBP010000034.1:0-19441 GCA_965603065.1 uncultured Gammaproteobacteria bacterium | reverse complement strand
TGATCTCGGCCAACAACTCCTCGAACAGCGGGTTATAGGTCAGGCGGCGAATTACTTCGCAGTCCGCTGACTCATCGAACATCTCGCCCAGACAATCCTCCTGCCGCGCCTTGCAGCGCCGATACCTGGCGGGGTCCAGGTGGTAGTAGTGGGTGCAGAAACAGTGCTCACCCTGTTTTCCGTAATGTGGATTTGACGGTGACTGCATCAACGACGTATGCGAGAAACTTTTTATGTTCTGAGCGGGGAGATGCGCCGGGACCAGCGTGACCTTTTCCGGTGTCCCGGGACGGCCGGTACTGTAATACAGCATGCGTTTGGGTAGCCCCCGCTGCCGGGAGAACCAGTCGAGTGTCGCCCTGCTGTCGACCGCCACGTCGTTTTCGCTGGCGGCAACAAATACCGGCAGGCGGCGTTCAAGCTGTGAAGCCTGGCGCCTGACCGCCTTTATCATGTCGTACACTTCGTGGATTGCGCGGTTAGTCAGCGACTCGTATTTGAAATAATCGCTGTCCGGTTGCAGCTCGAACCAGGAAAAGCGTTGCCACCATTTGCCGAAATGCGACAATGGACCGGCCAGCCGCGCCATGGCGGAGATACGAAGCGCAGGGGCAAACAGGAACAGGCCCTTGATGGTGTTGTTACGCATCGACTGGTAGATGTTGAGTGTCGCGCCTGCGGAAAAACCCAGCAGATAGACATCGTCGACTTCGGCTGCCAGCAGTTCCAGCAGCCGTTGATGGGATGCAGCCCAGTCCTGCCAGCGAACCCTGAGCAGATCACCGGGCCGGGTACCATGCCCCGGTAACTGCATGGCCAGCACATAAAAACCCTGTTGCTGAAAGAAGTGGCCAAGATCACGCATCATGAAGGGTGAATCTGACAGTCCGTGTACCATCAGGACGCCGCGCCGCGGTCTGTCATTGCAATCCGGTTTAAATACAAACGGGCTGTTGCCCTCAATAACCCAGGCCGCCCGTTCTCCATCGAGATCGGTTCTGGCCGCTTCGACCCGCTGCCGGCACGCGTCGAGGTAGGCTTCAATACTGCCCGCATGTGTCTGTAATGCACTGTCCGCAGCGTACGGCCGATGCCGCTCGGACAGTTCGTGGGCAATCGGCAGTGTTTTCAGGAAATTCCAGAAATGGATCACCGGGGCTCTTCCAGCAGACGCCGAACCGGGGCATAGGAGCGCCGGTGAATCGGTGTTACCCCCAGGGTTTGCAAGGCCTCCAAATGAGCCTTGCTGGGATAGCCTTTATGCTTAGCCAGACCATAGCCGGGGTAGCGGCTGTCCAGTTCGACCATTTCACGGTCACGACTGACTTTTGCGATGATGGATGCGGCGCTGATCGCCGGCACCAGGGCGTCACCCCTGACCACCGCTTGAGAGGGGTAGTCGAGTCGGGGGCAGCGATTGCCATCCACCAGCACCAGCCCGGGCGCCAGTGACAGGGCGGCAACCGCGCGCTGCATGGCCAGCAAGCTGGCCTGGAGAATGTTGATGCGGTCGATCTCGTGCACCTCTGCGCGCCCCAGCGACCAGGCCAGCGCCCGTTCCCGGATCTGCCAGGCCAGCTCTTCCCGGCGCCGTTCACTGAGTTTTTTGGAATCCTTCAGACCTTCAACCGGCCTGTCCGGATCAAGAATGACGGCGGCGGCAACCACCGGCCCGGCCAGGGGTCCGCGCCCTACCTCGTCCACACCCGCCAGACGTTGCCCCGTGGTCTGGAACTCAACGTCGCTTTGCCCGCTCAATGCATGCCCCTTTCGATAATATGCTGTGCTGCCTGCTGTGCCGCATTCTGTCGTAACTGCCGACGCACCTGCGCGAACGGTTCGATCTGTTGAGCTGCTTTTTGCGGATGCTGAAGCAACTCCAGCAACGCCCCGGCCAGCTTCTCCGGCGTCGCATCGGCCTGCAGATATTCCGGCACCTGCATCGTTCCCAGCAGATGATTGGGTAATGACACATAAGGCACGCGCAACAGGCGGCTGACCAGCTGGTAACTGAGAGGATGCAGGCGATACGCCACCACCATCGGCCGCTCGAGCAACATACATTCCAGTGCCGCGGTACCCGACGCCAGCAACACGGCATCCGCCGCAATCATTGCGTCGCGTGCCTGGCCTTCGAGCAGTGTCACTGCCAGTTCATCATGCTGCGCCGAGTCTATCCATGTCTTGCACACGGGTAGCAAACCCGCTGCCGCCGGCAGCACAAACTGTAGCTCGGCGATCACCTGTCGGCACAGATGCGCGGCTTGCAGGAACAGTGGCAACAGGCGTTTGATTTCAGTCGCCCGACTGCCCGGCAGCATTGCGATACAGGGCCTGTTGTTATCAAGGCCCAGCTTCTCACGCGCCCCCTGTTGCGAATGATTCGTTGTGATCTCATCGGCCAATGGGTGCCCCACGAACTGCGCGCACACCCCGTGTTGTTCAAGAAATTGTGCTTCAAACGGCAACAGTGTCAACATCAGGTCGACACTGCGACAGATCTTGCCAAGCCGGTATTGGCGCCATGCCCAGACCGAAGGGCTAACCCAGTGAACCGTCGGTATACCGGCTCGCTTGAGTGATTGTTCCAGCGGCAGGTTGAAATCAGGTGCATCGATGCCGACAAACACATCGGGCGGTGTGCGACGGAAATGGCGGGATATTTTTCTGCGCAAGCGTAAAAGGCCGGGCAAATGCCCCAGTACCTCGACCAGTCCCATGACAGCCAGGCGCTCAGAATGGGCCAGCGCCTGACAACCGGCTTTACGCATGCCTGGACCGGCAATACCCTCGAACTGCGCCTGAGGATGACGCTTGCGGATGGCCTCAATCAGTGCTGCGCCGAGCCGATCACCGGACAACTCGCCGGCAACCAGTCCTATGCGTAATCCGCCGGTCATGCTGCTCCGTCAGCGCACTATACTTCGTTCGCAGGCTTCTACGAAGCTGCGCAAGCGCAGCACGTCATCACTCTCCGATTCGAGCTGTTTCAATTGGCCGATCGCCTGATCCAGGGATAGTTCAGATCGATACAGGATGCGGTATGCTTCCTTTAGTAAACGAATCCTGTGTTCGGCAAAGCCTCGCCGCTTAAGCCCCTCGACATTGAGCCCGCGTGGCCTGGCTTTACCTTCGCACACCATGACAAACGGCGGGACATCCTTATTGATGCGCGCCCCGTAGGCCGTAAAAGCATGTTCACCGATACGGCAATACTGGTGAACCAGGCTTGCCCCACCCAATGTCGCATAATCACCAATGTGAACGTGTCCCGCCAGGGTTGTGTTATTCGCCAGCACAGCATGATTGCCGATCCGGCAGTCATGCGCAATATGCACGCAGGCCATGATCCAGTTATCGTCACCCAGGCGCGTGACACCCATATCCTGAACCGTACCGCGGTTTATAGTGACGTATTCGCGAATCGTATTATTGCAGCCGATTTCCAGGCAGGTGGCCTCGCCCTTGTATTTCTTGTCCTGCGGATCGCTTCCCAGTGAAGCAAACGGAAAAACCCTGTTATTGGCACCCATACGGATGGAACCGCTCAACACCACATGTGAGCCGATCCACGAGTTGCTGTCTATTTGCACTTCGGAACCAATAACGCTGTAGGGGCCGATAATAACGTCAGCGGCGATCCGGGCTGCAGGGTCAACCACAGCTGTCGGATGAATCAGCCAACCACTAGCAGACATTTCCTGCACCTTTCTTTGTGACCTTGATGTCCTTTGTGGTCAAAGCTCGGGGTTGAGTGCCCCACCTGGGTCTTGTTCAACGCGTTGTGGTTCTGGCCGAATCAGTTGTCGATTTTTCGTTCGGTACACATGATCTCCGCCCTGGCTGCTGTTTTACCGTCCACTGTCGCCTCGGTATCGAACACCCAGATGCCGCGCCTGGTTTTGATCAGCTCAACAGACAGGCGCAATTGATCGCCGGGCTCGACCGGCTGCTTGAAACGCGCCTTGTCGATACCGACCAGATAGTAGAGTGAATCACGTGCTGCACCGCGATTTCCCGTTCTGAAGGCGAGCAAGCCGGTGGCCTGCGCCAGCGCCTCCAGAATCAGTACACCCGGCATGACCGGCTTCTCAGGGAAATGGCCCTGAAAAAACGGTTCGTTGACAGTGACATTTTTAACGCCCAGCAGTGACTGCCCTTCATGGAAATCAATCACCCGATCGATGAGCAGAAACGGATAACGGTGCGGCAACAAATTCTGAATTTCGAGAACGTCCATGGACTGATATTAAACCTGATGCCTCGTTGTTAGCATAGCTTTTTATTTTATTTGGATTTTTCAAGAATGGACAGACGCTGTGTCAGCTGATCCAGCTGTTTCATTCTGACCGCGTTGCGACGCCACTGCCCATTCTCCATCAGCGGCGTTCCGGCGGAATAGGTACCCGACTCAGAGATCGACCGGGTTACCATCGCCATCCCGGTGATGCAGACATGGTCGGCGATTTCCAGGTGACCCACAACACCGACGCCGCCGGCCAGTGCGCAGTGCCTGCCGATTCGCACGCTTCCGGATATGCCCACACAAGCTGCTATGGCCGTTTGTGCGCCGATAAACACATTATGGGCGACCTGCACCTGGTTATCGATCTTCACACCCTCCTCGATAGTGGTGTTTTCGACGCTACCACGATCAACTGTGCTGTTGGCGCCGATTTCAACATCGTTGCCGATATGTACGCTACCCAGTTGAGGCACTTTTTCCCAGCCACCTTCCACCCTCGCCAGGCCAAAACCGTCGCTGCCAATCACGACACCCGGGTGCAGTATGACGCGTCTGCCAATTTGAGCTTCAGCCAGAACAGTGACCCGGGCTACCAGCTGACTGCCCTCTCCGATCTCCACCTTTGCACCGACAATACAGCCAGGCCCGATTTGAGCAGACGGTCCGATCTTCACACCCTGGGCAATAACCGTATTCGCACCTATCCAGGCACTGGGATCAATCTGAGCGGCTTCATCGACAATGGCACTCGGATGTATACCGGATCGCGGTTTGTCCTGCGGATAGAGAAGACGCGCCGCCCGTGCGTAGCAGGCGTAGGGATTATCACTGATCAGAACGGGCGCCGGGGAATCCTGAGCATCCCGGTCCGAGAGCACGACTGCGGAGGCGTGGGTGTTTTTCAGATAGCGCCGGTATTTCGGGTTGGCCAGAAAACTCAGCGCGCCGGGCCCGGCGCGCTGCAGGCTTGCCACCGTTGACACGCTGACATCACCGTCGCCTCTCAGCTCAGCATTCAATTGCTGAGCCAGCTGCGCGAGTGTCAGTGTCATCGCTATGCGATACTACTTGTCGCCGCCGGACTTGAACCCGGCCTTGAGCTTATCCAGCACCATATCGGTGATATCGACGTTTTTACTCGAATACACCACGCCCTGTCCGAGGATGACGTCATAATTCTTTTCCTTGGCGAGGCTCACGGTGGCTTCGTACATCTGTCGCTGCAAGGTCGTTAACACTTCGTTTTTACGGATATTCAGGTCATCGCGAAACTCGTCCTGGGTGCGCTTCAGTTCACGGCGCTGGGAGAGGATTTCACGTTCCAGCTTGCTGTTCTCCTTTTCACTCATGACTGCACCATCGCGGGAAAGGCGGTCTTCGAGTTTGCGAATGCTTTTCTGCAACGCCACCAGCTCCTTTTCACGAGGTGCGAACTCTGTTTCGATTTTGCTTTGCGCGTCTTTTGCCTGTGGCGCTTCTTCCATCAGCTGAACTGTGTTGACCACTCCAACCTTGGTATCCGCCTGCAGCGGTGCTGCCGCGACGCCAAGTGCGGCCAGACCAAAAAATATACTGTTAATTGTTTTCAAGATTCTTCTCCTAATTAAAATACCAAAGGGAACCCGGAATGTTTTTAGAACCCGGCCCCCAGACTGAACTGGAACTCCTGAACGTCATCACGCTCCTTGTCATTGAGCGGTAAGGCAAAACTGACCGCCAGCGGCCCCACCGGCGACAACCAGGTCGCGCCGAGACCTACCGACATACGCAGTTCGCTGCTCTCAAAGTCCTCCACACCAGGGAACACATTACCGATATCAAAAAAAGTACTCAACCTTACGCTGTTACTGTCTGTCATGAATGGTGGCGGAAACAGGATTTCAGCATTGGCCACCGTTCTGAAGCTGCCACCGAGAGGATCGTTATCCGAGTCCCGCGGTCCTAATGAATTATCTTCAAAACCGCGCACCGAGCGCACACCACCGGCAAAATAATTTTCGAAAAACGGCAGGTTGTCAAAATCGCCATAGCCATCGCCGTATCCGATATCCGCTTTGGTATGGAAAACAAACAGTTTGGTCAGGGGGATATATTGTTGTATACGCAGATCCACTTTGTAAAATTCAAGCTGGGAACCCGGGATCTTGCTATCTAAACCGATTCGTCGCACACCACCCGAGCTGGGAAAGATGCGCCGGTTACGGGTATCGTGAGACAAACTCGTCGCCAGACCCAGGCTTTTGAAACTGTCACCGTGGTCAGCGATAAATTCTGTGATTTCAAAGGATGAGAATTCAGAAGTCTTGAGTTTCAGACTGTCAGCCTCGATCGTGAAACGGAATGAATTGTACTCACTGATCGGAAAGCCGTAGGTGACATTGGCGCCATAGGTATCGGTGGAATAATCGGCGATGTTGGCTTCATTGGCGTCCGTGTCACGATAAAAGGCGCCGAATCCGCGGCTGACACCATCGACAGTGTAGTAGGGATTTGTATAAGACAAACTCAAGACCTTGGTGACATCACTGTTATTGACAGACACGCTGACCCTGCGCCCGGAACCCAGGAAGTTATCCTGGGTAACACTGCCATTGAGAATAATGCCCGATGTCTGGGAAAAGCCGATGCCGAGGGAAATGCTGCCCGACGCCTGCTCTGTCACAGAGTAATCGACGTCTACTTGATCGGTCGAGCCCGGCACCGCTGGTGTCTCGACATTAACACCTTCAAAGTAGCCAAGCCGCTGAAGACGGGTGCGCGAGCGTTCAACCTTCTCGGCCGAGAACCACCCGCCCTCCAATTGCCGCAGTTCCTGGCGCAACACCTCATCACGCGTTTTGGTATTACCGGCAAAATTGATACGGCGTACATAAACGCGTTTACCCGGATCGACAAAAAATGTCAGATCAACTTCGCGTGTTTCTTCATTGACATCGGGAACCGTATTGACGTTGGCGAAGGCATAGCCTGCGTTGCCCAGGCTGTCCGAAATACGCGTTACAGTATCTGTGACCCGCTTACGTGAAAACACATCACCCGCATTAATACGGAAATCCTGATACAGTTGCTCCGCCGGAACAGGCAACTCTCCAGAGAGTCTGACCTCACGGACCCGGTATTGTTCACCTTCGGTAATATTGATGGTGATGTAGATATCCTTTTTATCCGGGGTAATGGAAACCTGCGTAGAATCAACATTAAACTTGATATATCCCCGGTCCTGGTAATAGGAACGCAAGGTTTCCAGATCCGCCGCCAGCTCCTGCTTGGAGTACTGGTCATCCTTGGTATAAAAGGACAGCCAGTTCGGCGTGCTTTGCGATAACCGTTTCACCAGTGTTTTATCGTCGAAGACACGGTTACCGACAATACTGATCTGCCTGATCTTGGCCACCGCACCTTCAGAAACATCGATCAGGATACCGACCCTGTTGCGTTCCAGGGGAGTAACCGTCGTCTCGATCTTGACCCCGTACTTACCACGACTGTAGTACTGGCGCTCCAGCTCCAGCTCGACTTTTTCCAGTAGTGAACGATCGAACACGTTACCTTCGGCCAGACCGATGTCTTTTAGAGACTCGAGCAAGGGTTCCGTCTCGATATCGTCATTACCCTGAACCTTGATACTGGCAATCGCCGGGCGCTCCTGCACGATGAAGACCAACACGCTTCCATCCCGTTCCAGTCTGATGTCCCTGAAATATCCCGACTTGTACAGGGAGCGAATGGTGAGCTCGGAATCGTGTTCGGTGAAGTTGCCGCCTACCTCCACCGGTAGAAAGTTGAATACCGTACCCGGCGAGATGCGTTGTAATCCTTCTACGCGAATATCACTGACCTCGAAGGCCTCGAAGCCGTAGACTGGAAGAGATACAGCAAGAACTATTATTTGCAGAATGCGATGCATCAACAATCCCGAAAGCTCAGGCTCCGAACAGACGCGACAAATCGTTATAAAAGGCAATCGTCATCAAAGCCAGCAACAACAGTATGCCTAACTGCTGACCAGCCTGTTGAGCCGAATCAGACAGTGGTTTGCCCTGTACCCACTCAATAACGTTATACAGCAGATGACCTCCATCCAGAACAGGGACGGGCAACAGATTCAGCACCCCCAGGCTGATGCTGACGATAGCCAGGAATTTCAGAAAACTGGCCAGTCCGATTCGAGCAGAATAGCCGGCATACTGCGCTATACTGATCGGTCCGCTGATATTTTCAACAGAAGCCCTGCCCGATAGCATTCCCCACAGGGTACGCACCGTGAGCGCCGTCATTTCCCAGGTTTTCTGCACAGATTTGCCTGCCGACTCGGCTATCCCGTAACGCACTTCGGTACGCGTGTTATCCTGCGCGCCTTCAGGTTGCCGGACATAGGCGCCTATTTGCCCAATCGTCTCGCCATCCTGTTTCACGGCCTTTGGAACCAGCACCACTTCCAAGTGTTCGGTGTCCCGCAATACCCCGAGCTGTAATGACTGTTCCGGGTGCGCACGGACGTAATCCACCCATTCAGACCAGGTTTCGATGGCTTGTGTATCGACCGATACTATGCGGTCGCCCGGCTGTAATCCGGCCTGCTCCGCCGGCGCATTCGCCACCAGACGATCGATAACCGGCGGCAGCCTCGGGCGCCATACGGAAAGCCCCAGATTGCCAAGTAAACCGCCTTTGTCGAGGGCATCCGGGACATCAGCGAAGTCGATAAACAGCAGCCGCTGAGTGTTATCCAGGCTGCGTACGGAAATTTCGACATGCTCACCTGATAGAGCAGCATCCAGCAGTTCCAGTGTTGCTGCATCCCAGGTCGGCGTTGCCTTGCCGGCAACACTCAGAAACTCGTCGTTTTTCTGGAATCCGGCCTGTTCGGCAACCGACTGTGGCGCGATTTCACCAACAACCGGACGCAGGCCCGGCACGCCGCTGGCAAACATCAACCAGTAGGCTGCTATTGCGAACAGAAAATTAAACAGCGGGCCGGCAAGAATCACCGCAGAACGCACCCATAGCGCTTGCCGGTTAAACGATCGGGACACTTCATCGGGCGCGACCGGCGCCTCACGTTCATCCAGCATCTTCACATAGCCGCCCAGTGGCAACGCTGCGATGACGAACTCGGTCCGATCAGCTCCAAAACGGCGTCTCCAGATCGGTTTTCCAAAGCCAATGGAGAACCTCAGCACCCTGATGCCGAGTTTCCTGGCAACCCAGAAATGACCGAATTCATGCACTGCCACCAACAGACTGATGGCAACAATGAAAGCCAGTAGTGAACCGCCGAATCCACTCATACATTCGCCCGCCTGGGTTGCCTTGCAGCGATCATCTCATTGGCGCAGGCCCGCGCCAGGGCATCTTCTTCCAGAATGACGTCAAATGAGTCCGCCTCCCGTAGCGTAACTTCAGCCAGCGTGGATTCAATAACTTCGGCTATCGCGGTAAAGTTAATCCGGCCATCCAGAAAGGCATGTACAGCCACTTCGTTAGCCGCATTGAGAACAGCAGACGCCGTTCCTCCGGCCCGCCAGGCCTCCTGAGCCAGGCGTAAACAGGGAAAACGCTGCAGGTCCGGTGGTTCAAAATCGAGCCTGGCCGTCTTGAGCATATCCAGCACATCGACTCCCGCATCAATGCGTTCCGGCCAGGCCAGACTGTGTGCGATCGGGGTACGCATATCTGGATTACCTAACTGGGCCAGTACCGAACCGTCCCGATACTGCACCATTGAGTGAATAACACTCTGCGGATGAACCAACACCTGCAGCATCGATTCGGGCACCGAAAACAGCCAGCAGGCCTCGATCAGCTCCAGCCCTTTGTTCATCATGGTGGCGGAATCCACGGAAATCTTGCGCCCCATATCCCAGTTCGGGTGGCAACAGGCCTGCTCCGGAGTGATCCCTGATAATTGATCGAGTGCGGTGGTTCGAAACGGTCCGCCGGAAGCGGTCAACAATATTTTTACCACACCTTCGGGTTGACCTGAGCCGGCCACAAAACCCTGCGGCATGCATTGAAATATGGCATTGTGTTCACTATCCACAGGCAACAGTTCGGCACCACCGGCCTGAGCTTGCTGCATGAACAACGAGCCGGACATAACCAGCGCTTCCTTGTTGGCCAACAGTACGCGTTTGCCCGATTTCGCGGCTTCCAGGGTGGGCAACAATCCGGCGGCGCCGACAATAGCCGCCATGACACAATCAACATTTTCAAGCCCGGCGACTTTCACCAGCGCGTCCAGACCGCTCATGACCTCGATATCGGGCGCCTGTTTACGCAGGCGAGCTTGCAGCTGTTCGGCCGCATCCTCATCGGCCATCGCGGCGAACTCGGGCCGATGCTCGAGACACTGCGCGGCAAGGCGGTCGACGTCCTGGTTCGCTGTCAGTGCCACCACCCGGTAGCGAGCGCTATTTCGCCTGATAACATCCAGCGTACTGACGCCAATGGAGCCGGTAGCACCAAGCACGGTTATTCCCGTGCGCTGGCTCATAACTGCACCCATCGCAAACCGAGCAGGAAAACAGGCGCTGCCGCCAGCAGACTGTCGATCCGATCCAGAATACCGCCGTGGCCGGGTATCAGGGTGCCCGAGTCCTTAATCCCCTGCTGGCGTTTCAACAGGCTTTCCAGCAAATCACCGGCAATGGAAAACAACACCGTTACCAGACAAACCAGTATAAAGCCGGCCATTGCCGCACCCTGTAAATCAATAAAGCGTGCATAGCCAAACGCGAACAGGGAACAGGCTGCCAGGGCGCCCAACACGCCTTCCCAGGTTTTGCCGGGACTGACCCTGGGGGCCAGCTTGTTGCGACCGAACTGCCGGCCGGCAAAGAAAGCGCCGCTGTCGGCAACCCACACCAGCACCAGCACGTACAACACCCAGTGCGACCCCTGATCCGGCCGGCTGTGCAGGACCACCAGCGCCAGCCAGGTACTGATCATGAGGCCAACACCCAACAGCGCCTTGGCAAGCGCGTGTACCAGCGTCGCTTCACCACCGAGCGCTGGTCGCGTGATCCAGTACAACACCAACAGCCACCAGCCCAAAGCTGACCACAACACGACATCAACCAGAACGTCCGATTGGGCAAAATTCCAGGCAACAGCAATGCAGGACAGGGTTAACAACAGATAGGCGATACGCGCCGTCATATGGTGTAAGGGAATCAGCGCGCCCCACTCCCAGGCGGCAAGCATCATGGCCAGCGCGGCGATCAGCGCAAAGCCGGACAGATCCAGTTTCAATACCACCAGCACCACCAGCGGTACTCCGACCAGCGCGCTGATGAAGCGTTGCTTAAGCACGTTTGGACTGTTCAACCTGATTGCCCGTCTGTCCAAAACGCCGTTGGCGGCCGGCAAAGGAACGTAACGCCTCTGCAAAAGCCACGTCTGCAAAGTCCGGCCATAACAGATCGGTGAAATATAACTCGGTATAGGCCAGCTGCCATAATAAAAAGTTGCTGATTCGCTGTTCACCACCGGTACGAATAAAAAGATCCGGTTCCGGCAGGTCAGCGACGCAGAGTTCCCTGCCCAATGCATCGCTGTCGATATCTTCCACGCCGAGTTCACCAGCCACGGCTTTGGCGGCCAGACGCCTGGCCGCTTCGGCCAGATCCCAGCGGCCGCCATAGTTTACGGCGATTACCAGTGTCAACCGGTCGTTATGGGCAGTCTGTTGCTCCGCAGCATCCATCAGTGAACACAACTTGGGATCAAAGGCTGTGCGGTTACCGATAAACCGCATACACACACCGTTTCTGTCGAGGCGATTAACCTCCTTTTTGAGGGTGTGAACGAACAAGTCCATGAGCAGGCCAACTTCAGCCTTGGGTCTGCGCCAGTTTTCGCTCGAAAATGCAAACAGTGTCAGCGCTTCGATACCGCGATTCTGGCAGGCGGAAACGATGCGGCGAACCGCTTTAACACCTTCACGGTGCCCCATATAACGCGGCAGATTCTTTTTATTAGCCCAACGGCCATTACCATCCATAATGATGGCAACATGGCGAGGCAACGCCAGTTGTGTAGGCTGCACTTCCGCCTGGACGTTTTCCTGTGCCATGATGGGGGTTAAATTTCCATTAACTCCGCTTCTTTGACGGCGAGCAGTTTATCCACTTCTTCGACAAAGTGATTGGTCAGTTTCTGGATGTCATCCTGGGCGCGCCGCTCATCGTCCTCGGAAATCTCTTTCTCTTTCAAGAGTTCCTTGAAGTCACTATTGGCATCGCGACGGATATTCCGGATCGCTACCCGGGCGCCCTCTGCTTCCGAACGCACCACACGCACCAGGTCCTTGCGGCGCTCCTCTGTCAACGCAGGCATCGGGATACGGATTACAGTCCCCGCACTGCTTGGGTTCAAACCCAGATCCGAGCTCATGATGGCCTTTTCGATAAGCTTTACCATGGGCCTTTCCCACGGTGTGAGCATCAGTGTCCGGGAGTCCTCGACCGAAATATTCGCAACCTGAGACAACGGCACTTCGGAGCCATAATAGTCGACTCTGATGTGGTCCAGCAGGCTGGTATGGGCCCGTCCCGTGCGAATTTTCCCTAAATCCTTCTTCAGTGCCTCGATGCTTTTACCCATGCGGGCTTTGGCATCGTCTTTTATTTCCTCAATCATTACACTCACTCCACCAGGGTACCTACGTCCTCGCCCGCAGCTACCCGGCCCAGATTGCCTGGTGTATGTAAATCGAACACCCGGATCGGCACACCCTGATCTCGGCATAACACCAGTGCCGTGGTATCCATGACCGCGAGTTTCTTGACAATCGCCTCTTGGTAAGTCAATCGGTCATAACGCCTGGCCTCCGGGTTCCTGACAGGGTCATCCGTATAGACGCCATCCACCTTGGTCGCCTTCAGCATGATTTCCGCACCCACCTCGATAGCGCGCAGGCTGGCGGCCGAATCCGTGGTAAAAAACGGGTTTCCGGTACCGGCTGCAAAAATAACCACTCGGCCTTTCTCCAGGTGCCGTACTGCACGGCGACGAATATAGTCCTCGCACACCTGGTTGACTTTCAAAGCGGACATGACACGGCACTGGCTACCCACTTTCTCCAGGGCATCCTGCATGGCCAGCGAGTTTATCACTGTCGCCAGCATACCCATGTGGTCGCCGGTGACCCGATCCATGCCACCCTGGGCAAGACCGGCACCGCGGAATATGTTACCGCCCCCAATCACCAGGCCAATTTCCAGACCCGCTGAGCTCAGCCCATGAATTTCTTCTGCGATACGAGCGATTACAGCGGGTTCGATACCGTAATTACCGTCGCCCATCAGGGCTTCGCCACTCAGTTTCAGCAGAATCCGGCGGTAGGCAAACTGGCTTTTTTGCATAGTCCTTTCTTTATTCTGTTACAAAATGGGGCCGCAGCGCGACCCCATAAATCATACCGGGAAGCAGACCTCACGTCCCGCCCCGGAATCAGCTGCCCTGAACCTGTGCCATAACCTCTTCGGCGAAGTTCTCGGTCTTTTTCTCGATCCCTTCTCCCAGTTCGAGACGCTCAAAAGCCTGCACGCTGGCACCGGCGGCCTGCAACAGTTTGCCGACCGTCTGCTCGGGGTCTTTCACAAACGGTTGACCCAACAGGGTAATTTCACCGAGAAACTTGCGGATACGGCCGCTGACCATCTTTTCGATAATAGCTGCCGGTTTGCCACTGGCTTCTGCCTGGGCGGAAAAAATTTCCTTCTCCTTGTCGAGCAGTTCCTGCGGTACCCCCGACGCGTCAACACACACCGGTTTGCTGGCAGCGATGTGCATGGCGATGTCTCTGGCCAGATCGGTGTTACCGCCTTGCACATCGACCAGAACGCCGATGCGGTTTCCGTGCAGGTAACTGGACAGTGTCCCGACAGTGGCTTCACTACGAACGAAACGGCGCACGTTGATATTTTCTCCAATGCCCGCAATCAGGCTGCGGCGCGCTTCTTCCACAGTTTCGCCACCATCTTCCAGCGGCATTGCCAATAAAGCGTCCATGTCTGCAGGCACATCATTCAGGACGCGCTGAACAACGGCGCGTGCAAAATTCTGAAACTCTTCTTTGTTGGCGACAAAATCGGTCTCGGAATTGATTTCCGCCATCGCCGCAGCTTTACCATCGCCACTGACTTCGACGACGATAATACCTTCGGCCGCGACACGGCCTGCCTTCTTGTCTGCCTTGGCCAGGCCTGATTTACGCAGAGCCTCGGCGGCTGCTTCCATATCGGCGTCGGCTTCCACCAGGGCTTTCTTACATTCCATCATGCCGCAGCCGGTGCGCTGACGCAGTTCTTTAACCTGCGCTGCTGTAATTGCCATGACTCTTTCCTCTTAAAAAGACTGAATAATGTTGAAAGCGGTTTGTTCCGCTCACTGGGCCTCGGCTCCACCCCTGACTTCGACGAATTCATCTTCGCTGGTACCACCGACCTGAGCCATGGCACTACGGCCCTCATCCACGGCATCCGCAACACCCTGCACATAAATCTGAATGGCACGGATCGAGTCATCATTGCCCGGAATGACATAATCGATATTTTCCGGTGAATTGTTCGAATCAACAATACCTACAACCGGGATACCCAGTTTCTTCGCTTCCGCAACAGCGATTTTTTCGTGGCCGACATCGACAATAAACATAGCGTCGGGCAGACGATTCATGTCCTTGATACCACCCAGACTGCGATCCAGTTTGTCCTTTTCGCGAGTCAACATCAGCGCCTCTTTTTTGCTGATCTTGTCGAAGGTACCATCCTCATCCATCGCCTCCAGGTCTTTAAGCCGCTTGATGGACTGGCGAACGGTTTTGAAATTGGTCAGCATGCCGCCCAGCCAGCGATGATTGACGTAAGGCATCTTGCAACGTGCAGCCTCGCTACGGATGGTATCGCGTGCAGAACGCTTGGTACCGACAAACAGCACCGTGCCCTTGTTGCCTACCAGCTTGCCGATAAAGTTCATGGCATCGGTGTACAGTGGCAGAGTTTTTTCCAGATTAATAATGTGGATTTTACTGCGTTCACCGAAAATGTAGGGGGCCATCCTCGGATTCCAGAAACGGGCCTGATGCCCGAAATGTACGCCAGCTTCGAGCATCTGGCGCATACTTACGCTCGACATAATATACAACCTCTTTGTAGGGTTAAGCCTCCATACGCCCCATGCAGTAACCCGGAAATTCAGGCACCCGACCGCATGTGTCGGCGTATGTGTGGATTCAATTTCAGGTTCAGCGACAGACGGCCACAAAACCCATGTACAACAGACTGTTAACAAGCCGCGCTTTATACCATACACTGCCTGTAACAGCAATCGTTTCGGTAACTTTGGGGCCTGCCGGAGTACTGAAATCTAACCGCAAATCATTTTTGTACGGGCCAGGGGGAGACAGGGCGGCATGACGGTATCAATAAAAACAGCCGAAGAAATCGAAAAAATGCGTGTCGCCGGCCGATTGGCCGCAGAGGTACTGGAGATGATCGGGCCACAGGTCCAGCCAGGTGTCAGCACCGAAGAACTGGATCGCCTGTGCCACGACTTTATCGTCGACAAGCAGGGTGCTATCCCGGCTCCGTTAAACTATCGCGGATTTCCCAAGTCTATCTGCACCTCATTGAATCATCAGGTTTGTCATGGCATCCCGGGGGATCGCAGACTGAAAAATGGTGATATGCTGAATATTGATATCACCGTCATCAAGGATGGCTTCCATGGCGATACCAGTAAAATATTCTTCGTCGGTGAAGCTTCGCTCATTTCCAGGCGATTGGCGGTCATTACCTACGAATGCATGAATCTCGGTATCCGGATGGTGAAGCCGGGTGCAAAACTGGGTGATATCGGCCACACCATCCAGCGCCACGCCGAAGCGCATAACTACTCAGTGGTCCGCGAATATTGCGGTCACGGGATTGGCCGTGAGTTCCACGAGGACCCACAGGTCCTGCACTACGGCAGATCAGGGACCGGCCTGATTCTGCAAGCGGGCATGACTTTTACCATCGAACCCATGATCAATGCCGGCAAACGATATACCAAGGTGCTCCGGGACGGCTGGACGGTCGTGACCAAGGACCACAGTCTTTCCGCTCAATGGGAGCACACCATATTGGTCACAGAGAATGGCTATGAAGTCCTTACCCTGCGCAGCGATGAAGAAATCTGATGTCCGCTGACGGCAATCAGCAGCTATCGACTGCGGATACAGGCAGCAGTGAAAAATTCGAACAATGGTTTCAGCTGGCTGAACTGGACCGGTCTTTCCGGGCCGATACCCCACCCTTGCCGGTATGCCGGGACTTCCTCAAGGCCGCGCACCAGGAACTGGCCAGACAGTTCCAGTCCGGTACTGACATAGAAGAATTGATACACGCGCGCGGCTGGCTGATAGACCAGGTGCTGAACCGCTGTTGGGACAGGACGCTGGCGGGCTTTAACGGTGCGCTGGTTGCAGTCGGCGGCTACGGAAGGAATGAACTGCTACCGGGTTCGGATATTGACATCATGTTGCTGCTTGCCGAAGCCGAAGATCAAAGCACGAAAGAGAGAATAGAAACTTTCCTGATGCTGCTCTGGGATATCGGGCTGGAGGTCGGCCACAGTGTGCGAACGCTGGATGATTGCTATGAACAGGCGGAAGCGGACATCACGGTAGCGACCAATCTTATTGAAGCCAGGCTGATCACCGGGTCGGACGATCTGTTCCAGTCCATGCGCGAACGTGTCGGCCCGGACCAGGTCTGGCCGAGTCGTGATTTTTTTGCCGCCAAACTAAAAGAACAGGAGCATCGGTATCATCGTTTTAACGATGCTGTCTACAACCTCGAACCCAATATCAAGGAAGGCCCCGGCGGTTTGCGCGATGCCCAGATGATCGGCTGGGTCGTAAAACGCCATTTCGGCTCGAACAGTCTGGAAGACCTGGTCGACAGGGGCTTCATCACCAACAACGAATACCACGCCCTGATGGATGGCCAGCGCTTTCTCTGGAAGGTGCGCTTCGGTCTGCATCAGCTCACCCAGCGGCGTGAGGATCGCTTGCTGTTCGATCACCAGCGGACACTGGCACAGCAGTTTGGCTACCAGGACAAGGAACATAAACTGGCCGTTGAATGGTTTATGAAGGATTACTACCGCGCCATTCAGGAGTTGAGTCGCCTCAACGAGTTGCTGTTACAGCTTTTCAAGGAGGTCATTCTCTATAGTAATGCTCCCGGGGAAGCTGTCGCTATCAATCGCCGTTTCCAGGTTCGCAACGGATTTCTTGAAGTTACGGGTGATAATATTTTCAAACGTTATCCTTTCGCGCTCCTCGAGCTGTTCCTGTTAATGGAGCAACACCCCGAACTCAAAGGTGTTTCAGCCTCCAGCATTCGGCTGGTGCGTGATCATCGCTATTTGATCGACGAAGCATTCCGCGATGACATTCGCTCGCGCAGTCTGTTCATGGAAATTTTCCGTCAGCCACGGGGCCTGACCCATGAACTCAGACGCATGAACCGTTACGGTATTCTGGCTGCCTATTACCCGGTGTTCGCAAACATTGTCGGACAGATGCAGCACGATCTGTTTCACGCCTATACGGTGGATGAACACACCCTGTTTGTGATCCGCAATCTGCGGCGCTTCGCGATCAAAAAACATGCCCATGAGCTTCCGTTTTGCAGCCGCATCTTCGAGACTATTCCCAAGCCCGAGTTGCTTTACCTGGCAGGTTTTTTCCATGACATTGCCAAGGGGCGCGGTGGCAGCCACTCGGAGCTGGGTGCCGTGGAAGCGCAAAAATTTCTGCAACGGCACGATTTGAGCCCGTATGATCAGCGACTGGTGGCCTGGCTGGTCGAGAAGCACTTGCTGATGTCGCAGATCGCGCAACGCAGGGATATATCCGATCCCGATGTCATCAATGAGTTTGCGCAACAGGTGGGCGATCGGACCCGACTGAATTATCTGTATCTGCTGACCGTTGCCGATGTTCGCGGCACCAGCCCGACACTATGGAATAACTGGAAGGATGCCCTGTTCAAGGATCTGTACGCCGCGACAAACCGTGCCTTACGCCGCGGCCTGGAAAACCCCTTGCACCGCGACGAACTGATTCTCGACATCAAGACAGCCGCACTGGGAAAACTGGCCGGTAAAAACATCAATTTCGTTCGCTTACAGGCCCTGTGGGACGAATTCCCTGAGGAATACTTCCTGCGCCACAATGTAGACGAAGTTATCTGGCATGCGGAAACTATTTTGAAACCCGGCCACAGCGAAGGTGTCCGTGTCGACTTGTGTCCGAACTCCCCTCGCGGGGGCAGTGCACTGTTCATCTATACGCCGCTCATAGACCAGCTGTTCAGTCGTACCACAGCACTGCTCGATCAGTTAGGCCTGACGATTACCGATGCGCGCGTTATCACCTCAAAACGTAATTTTGCCATCGATACCTACCTGCTGCTCAATGCCGCCGGCGAACCGATTGTTGACCATTATCAACTGGAAGAAATTTCGACGCTCATGGAAAAGGTCTTGCACTCGGAGGAACTGTCATCAAATCCTGTGTGGCGTCCCGCTGAGCGTCGGGTGCGTCATTTCAAGGTCCCGACACGGGTCTATTTTCATACCGATGACAAGAGTCAACGCACAATTGTAGAACTGTTTACCACCGATTATCCCGGCCTGCTATCCAATGTGGGCCAGGTGTTTGATGACTACGATGTGTCTCTACAGAACGCCAAAATTGCCACCTTCGGGTCCCAGGCGGAAGATGTCTTTTATGTGAGCGGCAGGGACGACAAGCCGTTGAGCGAGGAACAACAGGGCGAACTACGGGAGGCACTTGTTCAGACTCTGGATGCGCCTGCCTGAACCCCGTATTTCTCACCGCGAAGGACGCTAAGGACGCGAAGGAAACAACAATACAATGAAGTGAGCGTTGTCGTTCGAAACAGTGCGTCAGGAGGCCTTACAGCCCTTATACAGAAAAACGTTCTTTACTTCGCGCCCTTAGCGTCCTTCAAGGTGAATTGCGGAGCAAGACAAGGTGAATCGCCGCCAGGCGAGACAAGGTGAATTGCGCAGCAAGAGAAGGTCCTCTGGAGGAGAGGGTCCTCTGGAGGAGAGGGTGTCCTGGGGCACGCGGTTTGGCCATACAAGACTTTAATGCCCTTCTCGATGAGGGGA
>CBFDBP010000033.1:0-19512 GCA_965603065.1 uncultured Gammaproteobacteria bacterium | reverse complement strand
CAGATCACCGCCAATGTGACTGCACGGGGACTGTTGCCAGACCAGTTCGGCCGCGACCGAAGCCAACGCCCCTATCTGGCCAGCGCGCTCGCCGGTGAGCGGTTCACCATGTCCGACGCATATTTAAGCCGCAATGCAAGGCGCCCGTCGCTGACCGCGGTACAACGCATAGAGAATGAGGACGGCATCTTAATCGGCTATCTTGGTGCAGATTTCGACCTGCGCGAACTCCCCCTGACCCGCGAGATCTGCAAACAACCCGAGAAGTGGGTGCAGATCAAGGGCGACCCGGCGATACGCAGTGGCCTGTTTAATCAGCAACGCGTCGAAAGCCCCTTGGACCAGCGCATCGATGAGGTCCTTGACCTGCTCACCGAGTTGTTCGCGGTACACGGCGTTTTCCATGGCAAACTGCATTTCTCCAGCTCCAGAGCCACACTCTGGTTCATCAATGATCCGCTCCGCTATCGCATCCTGGATATTGAAGACCTGACCGATCCGGGCATTGTTCTCACCTATCGCAGAGACCCCTATCCGGAAGATGCAGTGATTCCGCTGGAAAAAGTCGGCGAAGTCTTCAGAACATTTCGTGAATTGCGCTTCATGGATGAAACCATCTACCTGCGCGCCGGTTCACTCAATATTTTCAATGGAATGGTCGGCCTGAACTTTTCCTGCGATGGATCTCACTACATGCCCTGGGATGAATTCCTGGAGAAAAGCCTGGGATTCTGGCTGGGAACCGGCGAGTCTATAATCACCCGGGAAAACCAGCGAAACGCGCCCTGAACAATCCGGTAAACCTGCGCACCCCAAGCCTCCAGGACTGTCCTGCCCTCCCCCGGCGGAGACGCCGCTGCCGATACAAAACACTTCGTAAATTACGAAGCTTTCTACGCCAATTATCGACTTTTTTCAGGCAGCTGACGTGTCTAGCATTGTCGCAACGATTGAGATTCGATGTCATAGAGGAGAGGAAAAAATGCATATATCCATACATACCAGGAATTTTGACCTGACCGATGCACTTGGCAGCTACACAGAACGGCGACTGCGTTTTGCTCTCACTTCGGCTAACAATTATATCCAGCGGATTGTTGTGCGGTTATCCGACATCAATGGTCCAAAGGGTGGTAACGACAAACGGTGTCACGTCCAGATCATGCTTGCCGGTCTGCCTGATGTTGTGGTTGAAGATATCCAGGCTGATCTTTATTTCGCGATCGATCGTGCTGCGGATCGCGCTGCACGCACCGTAATGCGCAAGATCAATCGCAGGCAGAAACTGAACAAACAGATTCGTCCGCCAGTATGGGATGCGGAGCCATCTATTTAGGCAACAACTCAAACAGATTCAGGAACCATTAAGATTAAGAGGAAGTACACCATGAACAACCCAGCAATTGTTACCGAAACCCGGAACCATTCATCCGCGCTGGCCACCAACAAGGTGATACGTAACACCTATATGCTGCTGTCAATGACACTGCTGTTCAGCGCATTGACTGCCGGGATTTCAATGTCCCTTAATCTGCCGCACCCGGGACTGCTTCTGACGCTCGCGGGTTACTTTGGTTTGCTGTTTCTGGTCGCGAAGTTTCGTAACAGCACCGCCGGGCTGGGCCTGGTATTCGCACTAACCGGCTTTATGGGCTACACACTGGGTCCGATACTGAATGCCTATTTGTCCCTGCCCAACGGCGGCCAGGTGGTGATGACCGCCATGGGCGCTACGGGTGCTGTTTTCCTCGGGCTGTCCGGGTATGCACTGACCACACGAAAGGACTTCCGTTTTATGGGCGGTTTCCTGATGGTGGGCATACTGGTTGCATTCCTCGGCGGGCTGGGCGCGGTATTCCTCGACATGCCGGGATTATCCCTGGCGGTGTCTTCGATGTTCGTGCTGCTGATGGCTGGACTGATCCTCTATGAAACCAGCAATATCATCCATGGCGGTGAAACCAATTACGTGATGGCAACCGTCACTCTTTACGTGTCGATTTTTAACCTGTTTACCAGCCTGTTACACCTGCTGGGCGCGACCGGCAGCCAGGAGTAGCGCGCACTGAGCGATAACGGGATTTACAGGTGCACCGTCTTTTCAGGTGCACCTTCAATAATCCAGGCGGCCTACCAGATCTGCAGGGCAATATCTGTGATCGGCGTCCCCAGGGGGAGGCGGCAATTACCCCGTTTTGGAGATCGTTCTGCAGGGGCGGCACCACTTTCATCGTCCACCCGTTCGCCTTGATATCAAGGAAAGCTTTCAATGGAGGCTGCACTGTTCCATCATCGAATCAACAGAAACTCACAACAGGTATCAAAGCGGCACGAACCGTTATAATTGTGTCATGTCAAAACTTAACCTCTTCGTAATCCTGGCGCTCATCAGTGGGTACACCCACGCCGAATCAACCTTAACTTCTGCAGTGGAAATAGAACATACCCCCGAAACCGCAGTCGCTTTACCGCCCGTTGAGACTTCCCCGGCACTCAATCTCAATGCATTCTCGACCGTCCAGCAGATTATCCCCGCACTGGCCGAAGGACGCGTGGTTTTTAAGCGCGTCCACCTCGCGTTTGTCGGATAGCAACTTGACGATGATAATGGTACTGGAGAAGGTCAGCGCCACCGCTACATACAGCGCAGTTACCGGCGTCATGCCCAGGGCAATGGCGATAAAGTAGCCGACCACCGAGGTGAAAAAGACCTGTCCAGGCCAGTGGCCGGCGCCACCGGACCCATGGTGCGGATGATGTGCAGATCCAGCTTGAGCCCCACCACGAACAACAGCAGCGCGATGCCCAGCTTGGCCAGCAAATCGACCTGGTCGTTGGCCGACACCCAGCCGAGTACCGATGGCCCCACCAGGATGCCCACCGCGATGAAAGCGACGATCGAGGACTGCCGCAAGCGGACGCCGATAGCACCGATAATGGCGGCCACCAACAGTAGCACCGCCATTTCAGTAAAGACATCGCTGAATACAGGCGTCATGATTCACTCATACGTCTCTGTATCTACTCCTGTACCACGGCTCGGTGCCGCGTAACCAGGGAAGGAAGGCTACACTCATGCCAAGAGTAAACACGCGTTGGCGAATTCGCGGCCTGGCGCTGCCAACAACTCGTCTCGTTCTCGTTACTTATATCAACACGCCGTTTATACATGCTCACCAATTTTCTCTACACCCAAGATGTTGTCGATTCTTCCATAGTAGTCTTGCCGAAAGCGCTCCAGCGCAGCCTCCACGTCCGAGTCGTCAGCGCCTATATGAAGCAAGGCAGCGCGTGCCAGTTCTGCGCTGGCCTCAAGCGTTTCTGAAACGGTGAAGTCCGCACCCAGTGTTCTTAAATCATGACACCTTGCCAAGTCATGGCCGCGCGCAAAAACGGGCGCATCGGGAAAAGCAGAATGAAGCGAGGCTACCACACGCTCTGCCGCCTCACGGTCATCGATTGAGACGATAACCAGGGGGGTTTCCGCCGCACCGGCCGCCCTCAGGACTTCGGGTCGCTGGGCATCCCCGAAATAGACAGGCTTGCCTTCGGCACGTTCACGATCAACAAGAGACGCATCCGCGTCGATAGCAACATAAGGTACGTTCATTAAATCCAGGACATAGCCGATCCTATGGCCCATGCGTCCAAAGCCTGCAAGAATCACAGGCTTAGCGTCGCCCTCCGCGTTACTTACATCGACATCGGGTGTCGTTATGATGCGTTTACCAGATGTGAACGATATCCGGTAAGCCAATTTGTCCAGCGCTGGCGTCGCAAGCATGCCGAGGAGGACCACAATAAGAAGATGCTGGAATAACGACGCGTCCAACAACCCCATACCTTTCGCCAATGCAAACAACACCAATGCGAACTCACCGCTTTGCGCCAGAAGCACTGCTAAGGAAACAGACGCCTTTCCTTTGATGCCGAATAAACGTGACAAAGGCCAAAGCGTGATGATCTTGACGGCTATTAACGCAAGCGCGCTACCTAACAACGCAAGCGGAGTTTCCAGGAAGACCGCCAGATTCAGAGACATACCCATGGACATAAAGAACAGCCCCAGCAGCAAACCGCGAAACGGCTGTATCTCGGCGGTGATCTGGTGACGGTACGATGAATCGGCAATCAGAAGACCAGCGATAAATGCCCCCATGGCACTGGATAGACCGATACGCTCCATGGCCAGCGCCGAACCCAACACCAGCAATAAAGCCGATGCGGTAAATATTTCGGGCGAACCAAACCGGACGAGCGACTTGAGTAAGGGATTCAGGATGTATCTGGCCGTAACGATAATGAGCAAAAGAATGATGAGCGCCTCGGCCAATGCGAGGAAAACATCCTCGGCTATAGTCAACTCCGGCACAGCCATCAATGAAACGAGCGCAAGCAGCGGAACAACCGCCAGGTCCTGCATGAGCAGTATGGCAATCGTAGGTGTGCCGTATTCGGAAGACAGTAGCTTTCTTTCTGCGAGCAGTTGAAGCACAAAGGCTGTTGAAGAAAGGGATAACGCCAATCCCACCAATAGTGATACTTTCCATGAAGTAACAAGCAATTCATGGACAATGAGTGTTATCACGCCTCCTGTTATCAGGACCTGAAAGGTTCCAAGCCCTAAGACCAGCCCCTTCAATTTCCATAGGCGTGACGGGTTGATTTCTATGCCAATGACAAACAACAACAGCACGACGCCCAGCTCAGCAAGGTGCGCGATTTCTTCGTAATCCTCGATATAGCCCAACCCTGATGGACCTAACACCACCCCCGCAACCAAAAAGCCGGGTATTGCACCCAGCCTCAGGGACTGAAACAAAGGCACGGCGATCACGGCCGCAGATAATAGAATGACGATATCAGTCAGATATTCAATATTCACAGACAGGCTCCCATCTACTGCTTAACCGTATTCCAATACCTGATGGGTTGGGTTGCTTCCTGCAGACGGTCACCATAGTGCCCGTAGTACCACTTCATAACGAAAGGCGGCAACAGCGTGGTTAAGGCGATGACGATGACCATGCCGGCGTAGATCTCGTTGCTGAAGATCCCGCTCTCCCGCCCCAACTCGGCAAAAATCAACCCCACCTCTCCGCGCGAAATCATCGCCGTGCCGATCATCCTGCGGGCTGGCCAGCTTTCTTTTACCAGCAATGCCCCAATGAGTTTTCCTGCGATCGCGGCGACCAGCAGCGCTAGGGAGAAAATCCAGATAAACGGCGAGCTCCAGTCGATCTCGCGCAGGTTCAGCGACAGCCCTACCATGACAAAAAAGATGGGTGTGAACAGCTGTACAATGGGTTTCACCTGCGTTTCGATACGTTCTGCGAAGGCCTCATCGGCACGCAACGCGACGCCCAGGGGCAGAAAGATCAGTGTGCCGCCGATGAACAGGGACACCAGTAGCGGCAGTTCGAACAAGCCGTAAGCCAGCGCAAAACCAACCACCAACGGCAATACGAAACCGGCCAAAGCCACCACGACGGATTCCAGACCGGTACGCACCAGACGTTTGACATCCGTTTCCAGCCCCACCTCGAACAGCAGCAGGATAATTCCGATCCCCGCCATCAGCCGGATCGCCTCAGTCGGCTCGATCCACCCCAGCAAGCTGGGGCCCAACAACACGCCAGCGAACAGTTCACCAATCACCGCGGGTGACTTGAGCCGGGTCGCCAGCTCGGCAAACACCCGCGCCGTCAGCAGAATGATGAGCAGCGTGAGGAAAAAGTCGTGGGCCTCCATCGTTTAGCCTTCAGCCTCTGCCGGCTCGCTCACCACGTAGAGCCAGATGAAACCCGCCACGCCCGCCAGCAGGGAGGCAGCCAGAATGCCGGTCTTGGCCATTAGCAGCAATTGGTCATTACCCTCGAAACCGAGCTGGGCGACAAAAATGGACATTGTGAAACCGATTCCGGCCAGTAACGAAACCCCGGCGATCTGGGTGAAGCGTGTATCTTTCGGCATCTCGGCCACACCCAGTTTCAGTACCAGCCAGCTGGCCCCGGTGATGCCGACGAACTTACCCAGCACCAGACCCAGCGATACACCGAGCATCACTGGATGGGTCAGGGTCTCATCCAGCGAACCGAATGTCAGCGGAATGCCTGCGTTAGCCAGAGCGAAGATCGGGATCACCAGGTAGGCCACCGGCATGTGCCAGACATGTTCCAGTCGTTGCAACGGGGCTTCAACGCTGTGCACACCGTTTTCCAGAGTCTGTACCACGGCGCGCAACGCGTCATTGGTCATGATGCTTTTTCCGGGTTGGTGGCTGGCGTTAAAACGGCGCATCAGCTCAGCAACGTGTTCACTGAAACGTTCCGGGTTGTACTTGGGTGTCGCCGGCACCGATAAGGCCCCCAGAATGCCGGCCAGGGTGGCGTGCACGCCGGATTGCAGCAAGGCATACCACAGCAACACCGCGACAATAAAATAAGGCAGGGTTTTGCGGATGCCGCCCAGATTGAACACCAGCAGCAAAGCGAACAGACCGCCGGCTGCCGCCAGGGGGCCGAGTGCAATCGTGTCGGTGTAGAACACCGCAATCACCATCACCGCACCCAGATCATCCACAATAGCCAGCGCCACCAGAAAGGTGATCAAGGCCTTGGGCACCCGGCTCGCCAGCAAGGCCAGGGCGCCGATGGCAAAGGCGATGTCGGTTGCCATGGGTATGCCCCAACCAAGTGCGGCAGCACCGTCCGGATTGATGGCAAAATAGATCAGCGCCGGCACCACCATGCCACCCACCGCCGCCGCAATCGGCAACACAGCATTGCCCGGTTTCGCCAACTCACCCACCAGGAATTCACGTTTCAGCTCCAGACCGACCACGAAAAAGAACAGCGCCATCAGGCCGTCATTGATCCAATGATGCAGGGTCATTTTTAGCGCCCAGTCGCCAACCCCTATGCTGATATAGGTATGCACTATATGCTGGTAGGCCTCAGACAGCGGCCCGTTGGCCAGCACCAGGGCAAGCACGGCCATCCCCATCAGCAGCAGGCCACTGGTGGTCTGGCGGTGAATGAATTCTTCGAAAGGCGTGAAGATCTTGTCGAAACTCTTTTCCCACGGCGCGTGGTATTCGCCTGTTTTCACTTTTTCATCAGCATGCTTTTCTTCAGTCATACCATTCGTCCTACAACTATTCATCGGCAAACAATGTCTCGCGGGCTGCTTCCATCACCGCGGAGACCACCGGATGCGTCACCCGGCGTTCGACGGATATGGCGTAGAAATGCTCTTTCACCTCATCGGTTCGGCCGATTAATTTCACCTGATACTTCAGCTCCACTTCTGCCTCGATCGCCGCAGGTGCCGTAAATATCCCCGCGCCTTCCTGCCCGAAGGCCTTCATTAACGCACTGTCATCGAACTCGGCAATCGTGAACGGATGGAGGCGATGTTTGTCCAACCACTGGTCAATGCCGGAGCGCAACTGAGTACCGCTGCTGGGCAACAGTAACGGCGCACCATCCAGACAGCGAGGGAAATCACCCTGCAGTTTCTTTTCCAGTTTTTCTGTGGCAAAAAAGCTGACTGAGCACTCGCCCAGCTTGTGACTGAATCCCCGTGTGCTGACTGTGGCAGGGATAGGACGATCCGCCAGCACCAGATCAAGGCGGTGCACGGCCAGCTCCGCCAACAACGCATCGAGGCTCGCCTCGCGGCAGGCCATGCGCACCGGCTCCGGCATTTGCAGCGCCGGCTCGAGTATTCGGTGGGCGATGGACTTGGGCAGCACATCGACCACGCCAACCCGGAACAGTTGGGGACGGCCTTCCGGCAGCTGACGGATCACCTCCTCCAGCTCGCCACCCAGCGAGAAGATTTCATCGGCATAGCTCAATACCAGCCGCCCGGACTCGGTGAGTTCCAGGTTGCGCCCGACCCGGGTGAACAGTTCCACCCCAAGATGCTCCTCCAGCAGGCTCAGTTGCCCGCTGATCGTTTGTGGCGTCAGGTTCAGCCGTTCACTGGCCCGGGCGACGCCACCCGCCCTGGCCACCGCCCAGAAGTAGTGTAGGTGCTTGTAGTTAACCATCGGACCACCGATATTTCGTAAATTACGAAGAGTATAGCAACTATAATCGACTTTTCTTGGCTATTAAACCTGCCTAGCATGCCTGTTCATGAAGCAGCAACCGCATGACAACGGAGGCATCGATGCATATTGACATCCAGGCCCGCGATTTTTCCCTGACCGACGAGCTGCGTAGCCACGCAGAGCGGAGGCTGCGTTTCGCCCTGGCCTGTTGTGACGATCACATCCAGCGGGTGGTGATGCGGTTATCCGACATCAACGATGCGCGTGGCGGCGCGGATAAACGTTGCCACGTGCAGATCGTGCTGGCCGGTCTGCCCGATGTGGTGATCGAAGATACCGAGGCCGACCTGTATATCGCAATCGACCGCGCAACTGATCGCGCCGGGCGTACCGTAGTACGCAGGATTAACCGTCAGCAAAGTCTGCTCAGGCAAGGCCGGCCGGCGGCACCGGGCGCGCAACTGTCAGACTAACCTGTTAACACATCAGATAGAGGTCATCACCCATGAACAACCCGGTCACACTCACGGCGAGCCGCAGCCAGACCGCGACGCTCGCCAACAACAAAGTCATTCGCAATACCTATGCTTTGCTGTCCATGACCCTGCTGTTCAGTGCGCTGACTGCCGGGGTTTCGATGGCGCTGAACCTGCTCGGGTTCATGAACGGCGACCAGTAAGGACGGCACGCGGATTCTAAAGGAGGTATTGCCATGGCACTGGTCAACCTGCGCGACATGCTGAATCATGCCTACCGCAATGGCTACGCGGTAGGCGCTTTCGACCTGGTCAGCCTGGATTTTCTCGAAGGCATCATGAGCGCTGCTGAGCGTTGCCGCGCACCGGTGATCCTCAGCCTGGCCGAATCCCACTTCGATTATTTCGATTTTGACTTGCTGATGCCCGCGGTCGAGACTGCCGCACGGCGGGCATCCGTGCCGGTGGCCATCCATCTGGATCATGGCGCCAACACGGAGTCGGCAGTGTACGCGATTAACCTGGGTTGCAACGGCGTCATGGTCGATGCCTCGCACGAGCCGATCGACGAGAACCTGCGCCGGACAGCCACCGTGGTTGTTATGGCGCATGCCTGCGGCGTGCCGGTGGAAGGAGAACTGGGTTATGTGCCGGGCGTGGAAGGTGAGGACGCTGAACGCCATCCGGGGGACATCACCTATACCACCGTCGAAGAGGCCAGACGCTTCGTCAATGAGACGGGTGTCGATTTCCTCGCGGTTTCCATCGGCACCGTGCACGGGCGTATGCGGGGCGAGCCCAAGCTCGACTTCGAACGCCTGGCGCAGATCAATCGCGCGTTGAAGATACCGCTGGTCATCCATGGCGGCACCGGGTTGAGCGACGAACAGTTCCGACGTTTGATTGCCAGCGGTGTAAGCAAGATCAATTACTACACAGCCTTGTCGGACGCGGCGGGCCGACGCATTCGCGGCAATATCGAGCAGCAAGGCGGTTACACCGGCTTGCTCGAAGGGGCGCGCAAGGCTATCAGCGAGGAAGTCGAGCGTTGCATGCGCCTATGGGGAAGCGCCGGCAAAGCGGCGGATGTGCTCGATGCCAGCGAACTCTGGGCACCGATCGAACACCTGATCATCTATAACGTCAAGGGACTCGATGAGCAGGGTGTGCAGGCGATGATGGCCGAAGGCCGCCGCATGCTCGCCGCCATCCCCGGCGTGCGCGAAGTCATCACAGGCGAGGCGGTGAAAGCCGGGGCAGCCTACCCTTACACCTGGCTGGTGCGTTTTTGTCACCCGGCCGTCATCGACAGCTACCGCGACCACCCTTCACATGTGGCCTTCGCGGATCAATTGTTCCGACCCGTGGCCGGTGAGCGCATCAGCATCGATTATCAGGCCATCGAATCCATTCCAATCGGTTCATAGTAAGGCTGAGTTTCATGAAACGTGTTCTTCTATTTCTCACCACCAACCTGTCCATCGTACTGGTGCTGTCGCTCAGTATGCGCGTGCCGGGCGTCGAGCCTTATCTGAAGGCGCAAGGCGGGCACTGATGGAACGGGTTGAGCGCCTGTTCCCCTGCGGTCTGCGCGAGCGGCTGCGCGACTTTGTCGACAGGCCCCGCGTACAGCGGGCTGTCATCGCGCTGATTCTGGCCAATGCGGCGATTCTGGGGCTGGAGACGTCCGCAGCCGTCATGGCGAGCGCAGGATGGATCCTGGTAGCAGTTGATAAAGTGATCCTGGCGGTGTTCGTGATGGAGATCATGATGCGGCTTTACGTCCATCGTCTCGCCTTCTGGCGCGACCCATGGAGCGTGTTCGACTTTACCGTAGTCGCCATTGCGCTGATCCCGGCCGCGGGGCCCTTTACGGTATTGCGCGCCCTGCGGGTGCTGCGCGTTCTGCGCCTGCTCACCATGGTGCCCGCCATGCGCAGGGTGGTGGGCGCCCTGCTCGCGGCGATTCCGGGCCTGGGTTCCATCGCCCTGGTGCTGATGATTCTCTACTATGTCTTTGCGGTCATCGCCACCAACCTCTTCGCCGCTGCCTATCCGGAGTGGTTTGGTACGCTCGGCCGATCGCTCTACACTCTGTTCCAGATCATGACCCTGGAAAGCTGGTCGATGGGCATCGCCCGGCCGGTGATGGGTAACTTTCCGTACGCCTGGGCCTTCTTTGTGCCGTTCATCCTGGTCGCTACCTTCACCATGCTGAATCTGTTCATTGCCATCATTGTCAACGCGATGCAGACCTTCAGCGAACGAGAGCATAAGGAGACGGTTGCGGTGGTCGAGCACGCCCGCGAACACATCGAAACCGATCTGCACGCCGAAGTGCGCGCCATGCGCAAAGACATCCGCGACCTAAGATTCTTGCTGGCGCAAGGGGAAACTGCACGAGCCAACGGCTTGTCACGATCCTGACCGTTCGCCTGGATGAAATGACCATGCCCGCCATGAATGAGACCGCCAGGCCCAATCCGCTGATCGAACTGTCGATCACCATTATCATACCCTCGATCATCCTGATGAAACTTTCCGGCCCGACCGAACTGGGTTCCAGCAACGCGCTGCTGCTGGCGCTGGCGTTCCCGCTGTCCCGGGGTGCGTGGTCGCTGCTGCGCGAGCGCCGTGTCAATCTGTTTGCCGTGCTGGGCCTCGTCAGTATCCTGCTTACCGGCGGCATCGGTCTGCTGCAACTGGATCCACAGTGGCTGGCTGTCAAGGAGGCCGCTATCCCGGCACTGATCGGTATTGCGGTGCTGGTTTCCACGCGCACCCGCTATCCGCTGGTCCGAAGCCTGCTGTATAACCCGGCCGTGATGAATGTCGGGAAGATCCAACGCACACTCGAAGATCTTGGCAATACCGACGCATTCGAAAAACGCCTGTTGAATGCCACTTACCTGCTGGGCGGCACCTTTTTCTTCTCGGCTGCGATGAACTACCTGCTCGCCGGGTGGATCGTGACCAGCACGGCCGGCAGCACCGCTTTCAACGAGGAGCTCGGACGGCTGACCCTGCTCAGCTATCCGGTCATCGGCCTCCCCTCCATGCTCATGATGTTGTCCATCTTTTACTATCTGTGGCGGACGATCCGTGGTATGACCGGGCTCACGCTGGAAGAAGCGCTTGCTTCGCACGCCCCGAAGAGCAAGTGCAATAACGTCCCTTGAGGTATTGGAAATGTCACACCTGACCACCCTCGACGAACTCAAACAGCACGTCACCCTGCTGGCCAGCGTGGAAGAATCTGACGCGCCTTTTATCAGCTGTTATCTAAACCTCGAAGACGAACCGGATAGCTGGCGGAAAACACTCGACGACCGTGCTGACATCCTGCGGCGTCTTCTCAAGGGCCACAAACTCGCTGACTTCGAGGAAGCCCTTGGCAAGATCGAGGCATGGCTGGCGACGGACCTGCTCCCCGAGGCAAAGGGGGCCGCCCTGTTCGTGCGCGGCACGTCCGGTGGCGCCTTCATGCTACCGATGCAGTTTGCCGTCCCTCTGCCCAACTGGGTTGCGGTCTATCCGACACCCAACATCTATCACCTGGTGGAACTGAAGGACGACTACCACCGCTATGTCGTCCTGCTGGCCATGCCGGAGCGGGCCTGCATCCTGGAGGTCAATCTGGGCGCAGCCACCGTCCGGGCCTGGGTCGACGAACCCGATCTGCGCGCACGGGTGAGTTCGGAATGGTCCCGCACCCAGTATCAGGTAAATCAGCCGCACCGGGGTGACCGGTTTGTACACGGCAAGATCACGGTTCTGGAACAACTGATGCACGCCGGCGGGCATACGCATCTGATCCTTGCCGGCGATCCCGCGATTACACGGCGTATCCGCAATGCCATTCCCGGCCATCTGCTGGAGAAGCTGGTGGATGTGATCCCGACCCATGAAGAAACCGCTCAGACTGATGTTGTCATGGCAACGCTTTCCCGCTTCATCGAACACGAAGAGCAGGAGTCGCAATCTATCACGGAACGTCTCATTGCCGGACTGCGCAGTCACAACCTGGCCGTCGCGGGTTCGGCCGCCTCACTCGATGCACTGCGCCGGGATAACGTGGACACCCTGGTCATGGCCCGGGACTACCAACCCGACCCCGGCTGGACCTGCAAGGACTGCGGGACGATCGGCACCGGGACACCGGAGAGCGCCGGATGCCCGCAGTGCGGCAAACTATCCGTACGGCCGATTGATACCCGGGAAGCATTACTGCGCCTGGCCGCCCAGTCGGAATGTCCGGTGGAAGTGATCAAGCACTCTGATGTGCTGATGTCCCTTGGCGGTGTCGGCTGTCTGCTGCGTACCCGCCCCGGACCCTCGATCGACAAATGAACCGCCATCGCGCTTGCATCCGGCCAGGGGCAATAACATGTTCGCGATCTACGACATTCAGGGACGGCGCTTCAGGAATAACCTTGAGCAACTGCGAAAGATCCGTGAAGCGCAAGCCAGCCCAAGAACATCGCTGCGATACGACCATGGTGGGCAGACGCTGCAAGGCGTCCCGGATCAGGCCAACGGCCTGAAGGACGATGATCGTCCGGTGCCAAACACGGCACGGCAAGCCTACCGGGATATGCTGCAGATCAATCCACGGGAAGCCGTTTTGCATGCCTATCAGATCATGAGCCGGCCGGTCGCTACCATCCCGCTGGCGTTGGACATTCCTGCCGCCTGGAAACGCTTCCGTGAGCAACCGTATCATCAGATGCCGGTGCTGGACCGGCAGCAACGGATTGTGGGCATGCTATCGGAGCCGGATCTGCTGCGTTTTCCGGTAATCGACGGCAAGCAGCTCAGCTACGTGCGCGACAAGACCGTCGCCGACGCCATGGCTGCGGAAGTGATCACAGCCGATCCGGTAACGGACGTGCGCCGTATCGCAAAAGCCATGCTGGATTACCGCCTGAGCGCCACGCCCATCGTCGATGAGCGGGACACATTGATCGGGCTGGTGTCGCGCAGCGACATCCTGCGGGCGGTTATCCATGACCCGCCTTTAAGCCTATGGACATGACAACACTAATGGCATCGAGGCCACTGCAACACCGTCTGGGCAGACTTGTTCGTGCGCCGCTGTTCGAGCGTTTGATAGTCGGACCCATTCTGGTCAATGCGGCAATCCTCGGGCTGCAGACTGATGCGGCGCTGGTTGCGCGCTACGGCGAGCGGTTTGAACCCGGCCACCACCTGATACTGAAGAACTCCAGAAGTACCGCCAGGGCGAGCGCCGGCTGCGTCTCGTCGTACGCCCGCATACGCGGCTGGGCGCCGACATCACGGAAGTCAAGATCACGGAATGTTAACGAAACTTTTCTTAATATCTGGAGGATTATGCAATGAATGACATTTCTAGCTCACACACACGGGTAAGGGCTTCGATCTCGTTCCGACTGGCATTGGGTCTCCTGGCATGCATCGCACTGCAGCCCGCGCTCGCCGTGACGGATGCAGCTTTGCAGGCGCGCATCGAACTCCAGGTGCAGCACGAACCGCGTCTCGACGGCACCGAGGTCCAGATCATCACCGATGACGGGAACGTGGTGTTGGTCGGCCAGGTCAGGCTGCTGTCACAGAAAATGCTCTATGAACAGATCGCCTGGCAGACCGGGGGCACCATTGATGTCGATAGCGAAATCCGGGTTGTTCCTTCTACACCGGTTTCCGACCTGCAACTGGAAAAGGCCATGCAGGCGCTGATTCAACAACACGAACGGTTCCGGGGTATCGAGGTGGCCGTGAAAGACGGCATCGCCACTGCGCATGGCGCCTTCGAGAGTGCATCGGACGTACTGTTCCTGAAATGGCGCATCGCGGAGATCGAGGGCGTCATCCATATTCTGGTCGAATCGCAGTTTATGGCGCAACGCTTGACGGGCTAGAGAAGCTGCGTTCCAGCGGCTGAGTGTGCAGACAGAATGCTGACAAAGCTTGCTTCCTGCTTGCCCTGATCACATCACTTATCTGTCCCTTCTGAAAATTCGATCCACAAAGGCTGTAACAACCATTTATGCCGCTCGTCGCGTGCATCGGTGATGAAGGCCACCAACCTGGGGCAGTGCAATGATTTCCGCCATACTGTGTGACTCCAGCTCGCGTGGTTCCGGTGCGTCGATAATCTGTTGTGCTGTCCACTGAGCCGTTGGATGTTCGGTGCCCTGGTCCAGCGAATCTTTCGGTTCACCTTCCCGACAATAACTTTCCGTATAGGTCTCCCATCCAGCAGACAAGACCATTTATATGCCATTTTCGATCGGCGTCACGCCCTACCGGTTGAAATATCTACTTGCTAAACCCCTCATGGTGAAGACGAGTTTCTGAACACTGGCATCGGATCAGGTAATTGGCAGGGACAGCCGCAGACGTCCAGGTGACAAATCGAAGTCACCTGAACGTTTTGCCGCAGCGTTATTCATTCATTGACAGGTGATCAGACCTTTTATTAACCTTTTAGCATGCGTCGGCAAGTGACTCATTGGCTGTTGATAACGCTGCTCCTGCTGAGCCAGGCAGCGCTGTCCGCCCATGACGCGGATCTTGACGCGCATGCTGACGATGAAAGCTGTTCAGTCTGCCTGTTGTCGGTCGGACTGGATGATGCGACTGTTGCGACACCCGGCATTGTCACTGCCGTAACAGCTTCAGCCGGGCTGCAAGAATTTAATTCAAACCGGATAATTTCCGGTTACCGCCCGACCTGCCGGACCCGCGCCCCGCCGCGCGCACACTTCTCGATTCTTTAAAACGTTACAATTATTTGATTCAGCAAGTCTTCTGCGGCTTGCCGGTCCCGGAATCGGAGTGTTTCCATGTCCATGCCCGTCGTTGCCGCGCTGGCTTTTGTCAGCCTGATCCTGCCGTTTGCCGTTCATGCGACTTCAAGCGATGAACTGGCGGAAATCCGTGAGCAGATGAACCAGTTGCGTGAAGTCTATGAGGCGCAACTCAAGGCGCTTGAAGAACGTCTTGAAAAAGCCGAGTCGCTGGTTGAAAGAAACCGTACACAAATCGAACAGCGCGATCCGCAGCCCGTCGTGGTGCAAGCCCGATCAGGCGGCGGTTTAACGAATAATGCATTCAACCCGGCAATTTCCGTGATCCTGCAGGGCTCGGTCAACAGCTACTCGAAAGATCCGGACGACTATGCACTGCCCGGTTTTCAGCTGGGCGGCGAAGCCGGTCTTGCTGCAGAAGGTTTCACCCTGGATGAAACCGAGCTGACGGCATCGGCGAGCATCGATCAATGGTTCTACGGCCAGACTACCATTGCGCTGCATGACGACGAACAGGATACCGAGGTCGAGGTCGAGGAGGCCTACGCCGATCCACTCATGTTGCCGGTGGGATTTGCTGGCCGTTTCGGCCGCTTCTATTCAGATGTCGGCTATCTTAACCGCCGGCACACGCACACCTGGGATTTCCGCGATGCCCCCCTGGCCTACCGCGCCTTCCTCGGCAAACAGTACCGCGATGACGGTGTGCGCGTCAGCTGGACGGCGCCCACCGATATCTACGTCATGCTGGGCGGGGAAACCTATGCCGGCCGGCAATTCCCGGCGGGTGAATCGGAAAGCGTCATTGGTGACGTACAAACCGCATTCCTGAAACTCGGCGGTGATATCGGCAGCAGTCACGCCTGGCAGGCGGGAGTTTCCACCTTGATTGCCGACGTCAACGATCGTGATGGCGGCGGCCACGACCACGGCAGTGGCAACAGCGAATCGCTGTTTTCCGGCGACTCTGATCTGTACATGGCCGATTTCGTCTATAAGTGGGCACCGCAGGGCAATCCACGCAGCCGTAACTTCATATTCCAGACGGAGTACTTTTACCGCGAAGAAGACGGCGATGTGCAGTTTACCGAGGGCACCAGTACAGCACTGCTGAACTATGACGGCGACCAGCAGGGCTGGTACGCCCAGGCAGTTTACCAGTTTATGCCGAAATGGCGTATCGGCGCCCGTTACGACTGGCTCGACGCCGACAACCATCTCAATGTCGTCAACCTCGGCGGTTTCAGCGATCCCAATGAAGTTATCGGTGAATCCGGTTTTGATGATGAGGGTCATGATCCACAACGTTACAGCCTGATGCTGGACTGGAGTCCGAGTGAGTTCAGCCGTATTCGCGCGCAGTATAACCGTGATGAATCGCGCGCCGAAGGGACTGACAACCAGTGGACGCTGCAGTACATCATGAGCCTGGGCGCTCATGGCGCACACGAATTCTAGAGGATCGATGCCATGAGACATTTTATATGCACGATTATTCTTTTACTTGCCGGTTCACTGCCGGCGCAGGCAGGCCTCGAGGTGTTCGCCTGTGAGCCTGAATGGGCAGCACTGGTTGGCGAGCTGGCGGGAGAGCACGCCGAGGTATTCTCTGCAGTCAGCGCTTTTCAGGACGTCCATCATATCCAGGCCAGACCAAGCCTGATCGCCCGGGTGCGGCGTGCCGACCTGGTAATCTGCACCGGCGCAGACCTGGAAAGCGGCTGGTTACCGGTCTTGCTCAAGCGCGCCGGGAACTCCTCGGTACTGCCTGGTACGGCGGGTTATTTCCTGGCTTCTGATCATGTCCGCTTGCTGGCGGTTCCCAGACAGCTCGATCGCGCACAGGGCGATGTCCACCCCGATGGTAATCCGCACATTCATCTCGATCCGCACAACTATATACCGATTGCCAGTGCGTTGAGCGAGCGCCTGGTCGACCTCGACGGGCAACGCAGAGATATCTATACGGCCAGGCTGGCTGACTTTGTACAACGATGGGAAACTGCCATGGCTGACTGGGAAAAACGCGCCCTGCCCCTGAAGAACACGCCGGTTGCCGTCTACCACGATGCCTGGCTGTACCTGAACAACTGGCTGGGCCTGGAGCAGCTGGCGACACTGGAAACCAAACCCGGCATACCGCCGACCAGCCGCCATCTTTCGGCACTGCTCGAGCAGATGAAACACAATCCTGCACGTGCCATCATACGCGCTCCTTATCAGGATAAGCGTGCCGTTACCTGGCTGCATGAACACACTGGCATACCGGTAGTGCAGCTGCCCTATACCGTCGGCGGAACACCACAGGCCGACACTCTGTTCGGTCTGTTCGACACGACCATCGAATTATTGCTTGGAGTCACCAATTGAATACGGAAGGACTCGATCCTGTAATTCTGGCGCCTGCGCTGGCGGCGGGGACGCTGGTAATTGCGACCCATGTGCCGCTTGGCCAGCAGGTATTGAAGCGCGGCATAATTTTTATCGACCTTGCCATTGCGCAAATTGCCGGACTGGGTGTACTGCTTGCGCATTCACTCGGATTCGAAGATTCGAGCCTGGGAATTCAGCTCACCGCATTCGGCGCCGCGTTACTGGGTGCTTTCCTGCTGTACCAGTTTGAGCGTCGCTGGCCGGAAACCCTGGAAGCCGTCATCGGTACCGCTTTTATCCTGGCGGCGAGCGCCGGCATCCTGCTACTGGCGAACAATCCCCACGGTGGCGAGCATTTAAGGGAACAGCTGGTTGGTCAGATACTGTGGGTGAATATCCACCAGCTGTTGTGGCCGCTACTGCTGTATGCAGTCGTACTGGCGGTCTGGTACCGGTTCCATGCCGAAAAGAAACCAGCGCTTTTCTACACCCTGTTCGCCATAACTGTGACAACGTCCGTGCAACTGGTCGGTGTCTACCTGGTATTCGCGACCCTGATCATTCCGGCGCTGGCGGTACGCCGTCTGAGCAAACGCTCTCAATCGCTGCTCGGTGGTTACCTACTGGGTATGGTCGGGTTTACATCAGGACTGCTGTTGTCTGCAATCCTTGATCTGCCGGCAGGCGCCGTGATTGTCTGGACACTCGCCGCCTTCGGTCTGCTGGTTGCCTTTATCAGCAAACGGGCCGTATCGGCGGCGACTTAACTAGACATCATGTTTTGACCTGTCCAACCTCAAACGCGTGGGTTATGTTGGGGTTGGAACCTTAAACACAGAGCCATTATTGAGGAGGACAGGTCATGTCAGTCTGGATCGCCGATGGCTAAGCGATCGGAAACGTCGGTCATGGAACCGCTTGGCGAGAGCGAGTTCGGGGAACTCGATGAGTTGCTCCTCTCCGATGACGTACCGGAGGCGTGCATGGACGTCGTCACCCTTGAAGGGTTTCTGACAGCGATCGCGATTGGGCCGGTGACAGTGATGCCAGAGCACTGGTTGCCGCGTGTGTTTGGCAGTGAAGCAGAGGATCCCATGCCCGAGCTACCCTCCGTCAAAGTCTTCAAGCATGTCGTCAATCTCATCATGCGCCTGTACAACTCCGTGATCATGATCTTTGAAATTGCGCCCGAGGAGTTTAACCCGACCTTCTATACCCACGAAGTGGAAGGCAAGAGCTACACCATCGTCGACGAATGGTGCAGTGGCTTTCTGCAGGGGATTGCCTTAGCCAACGACGCCTGGCAGCCGCTGCTCGATGAGAATCCCGGGATACTACGGCCCTTGCAACTCTTTGCAACCCCGGAAGGTTGGGCAGAACTGGATGCGGCGCCGGATGAGGCGGTGATGCATGCGGAGTGGTCCAGCAAGATTGCACCGACAATCCGCGCCATCCATGCCTATTGGTTGCCTTATCGAGAAGGCTCTGTAAAAAGCGTGGCTTCGCACCGTCCCAAGAGAGTTATAGATAAGCCAAAGGTGGGACGCAATGCGCCCTGCCCCTGTGGTAGCGGGAAGAAATACAAATATTGCTGTGGTTCATCTGGCACATTGCATTGATTCAACTGTATGCAACGCGTGATGCTGGAAATCAGCGCGCCCCGAATAAGCTGGAGCAATAATATTTGCGGATCACAACAGTCCTTTTTGTCCACTGAAATATCTCAATTGCCACATGAAAAGGAATCCGTCACCCACACCCTTTAAGCAGCCTTCAGCTTCACGGGTTTTCCAATCCGAGCCAGCATATTGAC
>CBFDBP010000032.1:0-19850 GCA_965603065.1 uncultured Gammaproteobacteria bacterium | reverse complement strand
AACCCTTTAACTTGTTTTCCATAATGGCCGAGCGGCAACACCAGACTATGACGGACACCCAGCCACAACCCTGTGGCGAGGTACTGCTCCGCACCCTTGCCATGCCGTCGGACACCAACCCGAACGGCGATATCTTCGGTGGCTGGATTATGTCGCAGATGGACATCGGTGGCAGCATTCTCGCGAAGGAAACGGCTCAGGGGCGCGTCGTCACCGTGGCCGTGGACTCAATCAAGTTCATCAAGCCGGTCAAGGTCGGTGACGTGGTATGCTGCTATGGTGAATTGGTACGCATTGGCAACACATCAATTACCGTACGGCTGGAAATCTGGATCAACCCCATACTGCGCGGAAATCCTGACAAGGCAGAGCGCTTCAAGGTGACGGAAGCGACATTCACCTATGTCGCCGTGGATGACAACGGTAACAAGCATCCGGTCAGGCCGGATTGACAGCGCTCTTGCCGCCAGGACCGACACTACCGGGCGACACCTGGCATGGATAGCGGCATCACCCTGCCGGTGTGGCTGGTTGCGCTGCTTGTCCTGCTGTCACTGACGCTGTTGCTGGACCGTGTATTGATTCCGAGTGTGCGCTGGTACCTGCGGCGGCGTATCAATCGTGTCATCGACGAACTCAACACCCGGCTCGATATCGAAGTACGCCCGTTCCAGCAGACGCGCCGGCAGATCCTCATCGACCAGCTCTGTCACGACGAGAAAGTTGAGTCCACAGTCCGGGACTACGCCCGTGAACACGACATGCCGCGCGAAGTGGCACAGGCAAAGGCAAACGCCTATGCCAGGGAAATCGTCCCCTCCTTCAACGCCTATGTCTACTTCCGGGTCGGCTACTGGATCGCCAGGCGCGTCGCCCGTCTGATCTACCGGGTACGGGTGGGCTTCCACGACGAAGACCGGCTGGCATCCGTCAATCCGGATGCCAGCGTGGTGTTCGTCATGAATCACCGCAGTAACATGGATTACATCCTGGTTGCCTTTCTTGCCGCGGAAAGAACCGCTCTGTCCTACGCCGTCGGCGAATGGGCACAGATCTGGCCGCTACAAACGCTGGTTCGCGCCATGGGCGCCTTCTTTGTCCGTCGCGGCTCGGGCGATGCGCTGTATCGCAGGGTACTGGAACGCTACGTACAGATGGCCACGCGCGCCGGTGTCTGCCAGGCCGTATTTCCCGAGGGCGGCCTGACACGCGATGGCGCCATGCGCGAAGCCAAGCTCGGCTTTCTGGATTACATGCTGCGTGACTACCGCCCGGCGAGTGACCGCGAAATCGTGTTCGTTCCGGTTGGCATCAACTATGACCGCGTGATCGAGGACCGCAGCCTGCTGCGAAAGCTCGACCGTGACGCTGAAAGACGCAGTACCGGGTTCGTGATCAAAACCTCCCTGCGCTTTCTGTTCAAGCAACTGATACTTTCGCGGCGCGACCGCTGGCGGCGCTTTGGCTATGCGAGCGTCAACTTCGGAGAACCTCTGTCGGTACAGGACTGGTGTCAGGACAGGGGGGTTGAGTTTGCCCGTCTCGAACAGGAACAACGATTCGTGGAAGTCGGCCGGCTGGCAAATGAGTTAATGGAACGCATCGCGGACGTTGTGCCGGTGCTGCCGGTGCCACTGCTGGCAAGCGTGGTACTGGAACATCAGAATGACTGGAAAAGTCCACTGGCGATAAAAACCTGCGCACTGGAGAAAATTGACCAACTGCGCGCACAGGGCGCCCCCATTCGGATTGCAGCCGGCGCCTGCGAGGGCGTGCTGTCCAACGCGCTGACCACGCTGTGTGCGCGCAAGATGCTGGAACAGCGCGACGGGCTGCTGCGTGCCGCAGCTGATGCGGAGGATGTCCTGACCTACTACGCCAACTCGATCAATCGCTGGCGTCTGCCGAATTATTAGACAATGACACGCTAATCGACATCAGGGTATCATTTTGGCATGCGATTAATGACGTTTGCACCAGCCGTTGTTGTTACACTCGTCGGCTTCCTGATTGCCTGGCAGTTTGTAAACCCCGCACCGCCGAGGACGGTGGTGATCGCAACCGGCCAGGAAGACGGTGCTTATTTCCTTTTCGCTGAACGTTATCGTGAATTGCTGGCGGCGGAAGGCATTGAACTGCAGATCCGCCGAACTGCCGGTTCTATTGAAAATATACGCCTGCTCGAGGATGAATCCTCGGATGTCGATCTCGCCTTTGTCCAGGGCGGTGTGGGTGCGCAGGCCGCGTCCGGCGGTATTGTTTCACTGGCCAGTCTGTATTTCGAACCACTGTGGGTGTTTTACCGCGGTGATCAGGTCATAGACCGGCTGACCGGGTTTGCTCAAAAACGCCTTTCTGTCGGCGCGGAAGACAGCGGCACCCGCGCAGTCGCGTTGACGTTGCTGGGGGAAAATCAAATTAATGTGAAATCCGGCGACCTGTTGTCATTGGGCAATCGCGCGGCAGCCGAGGCGTTGTTGCAAGGACGCATCGATGCTGCCTTCTTTGTCGCCTCGCCCCGGTCAACCTTAATTCAGAATTTGCTGCGCGAAGAGGATATCAGCCTGATGTCCTTTGCGCGCGCAACGGCCTATACGCACAGGCACCATTATCTGTCCCGCATCATGCTGCCGGAGGGGGTTATCGATCTGCACGCCAACATCCCACCGCGGGACACCGTCCTGCTCGCGGCATCCGCCAATCTGGTGGTGAGGGAGGGTTTTCATCCTGCGCTGCTGAGCCTGTTACTGCAGATTGCCACCAGGGTGCATGGCGGTGGCGACCTGTTTGAAAAGCCGGGGGAATTCCCCAACACCGACAATCTGGACTTCCCGCTCGATGATGATGCAGCCCGCTATTTCAAACACGGCCCCCCCTTTCTGCAGCGCTATTTATCCTTCTGGACGGCCAATCTCATCGACCGCCTGAAGGTCATGCTGGTACCGCTGGTGACGTTGCTTATCCCGTTTTTCAAGATCATGCCACCCGCCTACCGTTGGCGGGTGCGAAAGAAGATCTATCGCTGGTACCGGGAACTGCAGGCGCTCGACATCGATCACCCCGAGCGGGAGTCCGATGAAACGCTGCAAGGCCTGCGTGCCAGACTGGAAGCCATTGAAGAGGAAGTACGCAAGGTCCATGTGCCCTTATCCTACGTCGATGAACTCTATGACCTGCGACTGCATATCAATCTGGTGCGCTCGAAACTGCGTGGCCAGCAAAGAAAGGAGTGTAATTAAAAGATGTCAAAACTCGTTAAGATCATCCTTATTGTTGTTGTGTTGTCCGTTATTGCGGGTTGTTGTGCCTTGCCTGACGCCCCGGGTCCGATCGGTATTCCCGGCTGTTGAGGGGCCAGCTTACGCCTGTTGCAGGAATGAAAGCTCCGGTTTTTTGATAAACGCCTCGAACGCCGCCTGCGACAAGGGCGGGCTGCACAGGTAACCCTGTATTTCATCGCAGCCCTGCTCGCTGAGAAAGGCCAGCTGTTGTAGCGTTTCCACACCTTCGGCAATGACCCGGATGTTGAGTTTGTGGGACATGGAGATGATGGCGGCGGTGATTTCGATGTCGTCCCTGTCATCGGGTATATCGCGAACAAAGGACCGGTCTGCCTTGATCATGGAGATGGGGAAACGTTTCAGGTAACTCAACGAGGAATAGCCGGTACCGAAGTCATCGACGGAAAACACGACACCGATATCGCACAGCCGCTGCATGTCGTTCAACAGGCGCGCATCGGTACGGACTAACAGGCTTTCGGTGATCTCGAGATCCAGACAGCCTGGTGCCAGGCGGTGTTCCTGCACCAGCTGTTCGACGCATTCGATAAAGTTTGTACTGTTGAACTGGCGGGCCGACACGTTTACCGATATTCGCGGCAGGCACAAGCCCTTGTCACACCAGGCCACGATTCGCCGACACACCTCATGCAACACCCATTCGCCGATTTCCTCGATGATCCCGGTATCCTCCGCCAACGGGATAAATTCGAGTGGACTGATCATGCCCAGTTCCGGGTGTTCCCAGCGAACCAGCGCTTCCGCGCCACACACACTCCGGGTCGCAAGCGCGAGCTGGGGCTGGTAGACCAGCGAAAACTGGTTTTTCTCGATAGCGTGGCGCAGGCCGCTGGTCAGTTGCAGACGGCGACGCGACTGCTCGTTCATTCTTTCCGAGTAAAAACCCCAGTGATTGCGACCTTCTTTCTTGACGTGATACATGGCCGAGTCGGCGTTGCGTAACAGCACCTCCGCGTCCTGGCCGTCCCCGGGAAAAAGGCTGATACCCATGCTTGCCGTCACGAACAGTTCGTAGCCATCCAGACAGACAGGGCGGCCGAGCGTGTCCTTGAGTTTGCCGAGTATTTCGGATACGACGCCCGGGTTAGCGACATTGTCCAGAACGATGACAAACTCGTCGCCACCCAGGCGTGCCACCGTATCGCTTTCCCGCACACAATGGAGCAGGCGTTTGCCGACTTCCGTCAGCAGGCGATCGCCGGTGCTGTGACCGAGGCTGTCGTTAACCTCCTTGAAATGATCCAGGTCGATGAATATGACCGCCAAGGTCCAGTGGTTGCGGTGGGCCAGACTCAGCGCCTGTTCGAGGCGAACGATGAGAAGACTGCGGTTTGGAAGATCGGTCAGGGTGTCATAATGGGCAAGATGCTCGAGCCGTTTCTCGGTCGCCTTGATCTCGGAGATGTCACGAAAATTGGCGACATAATGACTGATGTCGCCTGCCGAATCGCTGATGGTGGTCACGCTCATCCATTTGGGGTAGACCTCGCCGCTCTTCCTGCGGTCGTGGATTTCACCCTCCCAGCTGCGGGTTCGCGTCAGCTGGTCCCAGAATGCCCGGAAGAAATCGTTGTCGTGTTCGCTGAAACTGAATAGTCTCAGGTTCTTGCCGAGCACCTCTTCCCGGCTGTAGCCCGTCGTCCGTTCAAATGCAGGGTTGACGTCGACGATGCGCATTTCCGCATCCGAAACCAGAATGGCATCGTTGGAATGTTGCAGCACGGCGCTGGCCAGCAGCAGTTGCTGACGGTCTTTCTCCCGCCGGTTGAGCGCGATTTGCGCAAAAATCCCGAACAGCGTGATGCCGCTGACCAGCAGGCAGCGCATCCACAGCTCTTTGGGTTCATTCGGCCAGAGTTCACTGAAATAGCCGGTATTTTCAAAGAAAATGCCGTCAAGTAGGCTGTCGCCAAGCCAGAACAGAATTGACAAGGCAATGGCTACCCATACCAGCCTGTATCGCATACTGACCTTCAGAGCAGTCATCCTTTACCTTCTGTGAGACGAATAACGCAGCATGATCCCGCACACTCAAAGCATTTCAAAATGTTGAAATACATCGGGTATTCCTGATCGCCCAAGCACTGATCCCGGCAAAATAACTGCTGTCGGCGCAGCGCAGTCAAAGCCAGGGTCAATGGCGTCAGAGTAGCTGATCGTATTAGTGCAATGAATTGTCACTCATCGTACGCACGGAGCGCAATTTTGCTGCCAATTTGCGGTGTTTCCAAATTAATGAGCACAGCACTGGTCGTCTTCCCCGGGCAGCGGTATCATTTTCGAAACCATCAACACCTGTCGAGGAAAGGATAACCAGATGCGCCCAACCACCCCCCTTAATTGCTCGCTGTATCAGGCATCGTCGCTCTAACTGCTGCCGGCTGTGCCAAGCCGGCAGCTTCACGGTGCAGTAGGCACTGCAACAGGATTGCCATGACGGCACAAAGCGACAGTCAGTTATCGTAAGAGCGAAACATGATATGAAATCAGCATTCCCGATATTCCTCGTTATGTTGCTAAGCGCATGCGCGACCTCCAAAGAAATTGATATAGCCGAAGGCCAACGGGGCTACAGTATTGACTGTTCAGCAGACCACCTTAACTGGAGTCTGTGCTATGAAAAGGCCGGTCAAATTTGCGACGAAAAAGGATTCGAGATTCTCGATAAAACCGGTGGCACAGGTGTGGTCGTAGCAGGTGTTGAATATGGGGTTTACGGGGAATCGGGCCTGAAACGTAGCATGACTATCGAATGTAGAAAGCAGCAAACAGGGTCCGTGGCCCCTGCACACCGTTAAGCGCAAACAAGACGTCGTTGCCGGGCACCAGCATGGAAGCGACACTGAGGTGGCGCTTGCTCCCTGAGGCATCGACGGTCAGATCCCCTGCCAGTGTGATGCCAGACTAGCGGCAACCCGCCCGACGACACAATCGAGGGGGCGGTATCAGCGTAGAATTGTTAATATTGCGATGCGTCACCGGGTCCTTTTGACTCTGCAACTGAGGTACGCATATGGCTGTACGACAAGTTTTGTATATGGGTGATCCCCGCTTGCTGGCGATCGCCGAGCCGGTAGCGGCATTCGATACACCGGAACTCCATGCACTGGTGCGGGATCTTCTGGAGACCATGCAGGCGCAAGACGGCGCGGGTCTCGCCGCACCGCAAATAGGTGTTGGGCTGCGTGTGGTGGTGTTCGGATTCGATAGCAATACCCGCTATCCCGATGTGGATGCTGTGCCTGAAACGGTTCTGGTAAACCCGCTTATCAAGCCACTGTCTGACGAAAAAAATGACGATTGGGAAGGCTGCCTGAGCGTACCGGGCCTTCGCGGTGTGGTGCCCCGCTATTCATATATCCGCTATTCGGGATTCGATCAGCAGGGTAATGTCATTGAACGCGAAGCCGGTGATTTCCACGCCAGAGTGGTGCAACACGAATGTGATCATCTGAATGGTATTCTTTACCCCCAACGCATGACGGACATGCGGCTGTTCGGTTTCAACGAGACGCTGGAAGCGAATGGACAGTTTACTCCCCCACCCTGCGACACTCCGCCGGAATGAAATAACAGTAAAAAGCAATGGACGGCGCTTTACACCACGTTTCGCTGCAACACCTTGCCGATGAAGATCTGGCACGTCGGGCACAGGCGTCCGGCCTGGTTTATGTCGCGCTATACGCCATTATTATCATTTTTACTCGTTATGCGAACGATCATCGTACCATCGCAGTGCTTGCAGGTCTGACAATATTGGTGGCAGCTACACTGCGTACCTGGATGATTGTGAAGTTCAAAACGCTGTATAGTCGCAACCCGAGTACCTGGCTGTCCGGCTTCAGCGCCTTGACAATGCTGTTAGCCGGTGTCTGGGGCGCTTTCTGCGCACACACGGTACTTGACTATGGGCTGGAGTTGACTGCCATGCTGACCCTGCTGACTACGGCGGGTATCTCGGCCGGTGCTATAACGACACTCTCAATACGCCGGGATCTTATCATGGTTTCTCTGGCACTCCTGTTATTGCCGCCGACAGTTGCAGCGCTATTGCAGACCACGGAAACCTTAGCTATTTTTTTGCTGTTCTTAACCTACTGCATGTTTATGTTCGGCGTCGCCAGGCGTATCAACAAGGAATACTGGGACGCGCTGCACAACACCGTGTTATTGGATCAGCGAGCCCGGGAGCTGGAAGCCAGCAATCAGGAGCTGGAATCCTACAGCTACTCCATCGCGCATGACCTGCGCACTCCGTTGCGGACGATAATCGGTTTCAGCCAGCTTCTTCTCGAAGACGGCCGGGACAATTTCGGCGCAAGTGAGAAAAATGACCTGAAGAGAGTCATCAGTGCCGGCAAACATATGGCACAGCTCATTGATGATATTCTTGAACTGTCACGCATTACACGCGGGGATATCGCCAATCGCGAAACGGATCTCAGCGAAATTGCGCAGACGTTTGCACAGCAACTTGCCGATGATAATCCCGGGCGTTCGGTCACTTTTCAAATACAACCCGGTCTACGCGCTGTGGGTGACTCCAGCTTGCTGAATATTGCACTGCATAACCTGATCAGCAACGCATGGAAGTTCACCGCAAAAGAGGATAACGCCGAGATCGTTTTCAACTCGAAGAAAGAGGACAATGAAATCGTCTATTGCCTCTGTGACAATGGCGTGGGGTTTGACATGGCGTATGCTGACAAACTGTTCAGGCCATTCAGTCGCCTCCACGGTGAGGCGGAATTCCCGGGCACCGGTGTCGGCCTGGCCACTGTTCAACGCGTCATCTTTCGACATGGCGGCCGGATATGGGCGGAAGGGACACCTGACAAGGGTGCGTGTTTTTATTTCAGCCTGCAATAAAAAATGAAATCGAAACAACTAAGCGGTATTGCCACGGTCTTTTTCATCGCCGGGATCGTGTTGTACGGTCAGTCAGGTATGGCTGCGGAGCCCACCGACGGCGAAGCCGTCAGTATCGACCTCGGATACGGACAGGAAATCAACGAAACCTGCGCCGCCTGCCACGGTGAGTTCGGTGAAGGCATGCCCGACGGCGAATACCCGCGCCTGGCCGGTCTGCCACAGGGTTATATCGCCAAGCAACTGCGCGACTTCAAGAGCCGCGCACGACTCAACATCCCTATGCTGCCCTATACCTCGGAGCGCGAACTGCCCGAAGAAGACCTGGTCTCGGTTGCGGCCTACCTGGAGCAAATCGAGTTGCCAACCAGACTGCCGCCGATTGACGAAGACAACTTCGATGCCTTTGCCCGTCTGCAACAGAGCAAACGGGTCATCAACATCGCCAGGTTGGACGGCAACATCCAGGCTGGTGAGCAGTTGTACCAGCAAGAGTGCGTCAGTTGCCACGCGCGAGACGGCTATGGCAAACCGGCCAGGCAGATCCCCCCGCTGGCTGGACAGCATTCAGCATACCTGCGACGGCAATTCCGAAAATTCCGCAGCGGGAAACGCCTGCACGACGATGATCCCGATGACAAGGCGCTATTCGAAGAGATCAGTGAGGCTCAGGCGCATGACATGTTGAGTTACCTGTCGACCCTGGACGATGGCTGAGCCCGTAAATCAGTCTGCCAGGCATTCAAGGAATGTGTTAATACTGCGGTTAATCTCTTCCTCGCTGCGCTCGGGCATCTGACTCACCAGCTCATTACAGCGCTCGATCTGTTGCTGATCCGGCGGCTGTGACTCCTGATATCTGTACAGCGTATAGGTGAATAATCCCACCAGCACGGTCAGGTAGATAAAAACTGTTTTGCTCACAGGATGTATACTAAACAGGAATGTTCTTTCACTCAATGAGATACCCTGGCCCGAAACGATAAAGGGGGGTCAGGGCTCGGGGATTACCTGTCATGAAGATGATGTTTTTGATGGTTTTTGTCATCGCTGTGGCGGGGTGCCGTACCCCTGCCACGTACGACATCGATTCATTTGCCTTCATAATACCCAAAGGCTCGAAGCTGGTGCTCAAGCAGAAACTGACCATCCCGACCGGCAGCGCGCATATCAAATTTCAACAGGGCAAACCGGTGGGCGGCGTCGATGAATACAGCGTAAATTGCCAATTCAGAGTCAGGAATCTTGGCCCGCAGGATATACAGCCTGACACTTTTCTGATTACCAACGCGGGAGACGGTGAGGAATGGGTGTCCGCTCCCGGCATCAGGCGATTCTTTAAAACCCTGTTTCTTAAATCGGATGAGCAAGCGGAAGTCATGACCATGATTTGTCAGGTCTGGGCCACGCCACCCTGGGGACGCAGCATTTCCGTCCCTCAGATGCGGGAAGCGCTTGGCGACCACTTCAGTTTCGAATTTGCACAACAGATGAACCGGCAATAACCATCAACAAGACAGGGCCAACACGAATTTTTTCATATATTTATTTGTAACCGCCCCCTTTTTGCACTATTAATAAGTGGTGTCAGAGCCGCTTTCCCCTCCCCTCAATAACAATTCTGACGCCAACTGTCCGGGGGGTTGAACTTTTCGAGCTACAATCGTAAGGAGGAGTCACTGATGATCGACACACCGCTAAAATTCACCCGTCCTGACTGGGTTCCGTTGTTTGCTGCGGCAGCATTGGCCTGCTATTCGCTCACCGGTCATGCGGCCAAACTCAAGGCCACCGCCGACATCAAGGGCTGCACGGACGCCGGCATTTCGGGGCAAGCGACACTCAGGGAAGAGAGGACTGACGAAGGTATCAAGGAAGTCAGCATCCATCTCAAAGTCGAGGGCTTGTCCGATGGCAAACATGCCGTGCACATTCATGAAACGGCCGCCTGCGAACCCTGTGGCGCTGCCAAGGGTCATCACGATCCAGGGCCGTTCGGTCAGACGCGTCCGGACAGCGCGGGTGACACTGTTCCCGCAACAGACATCAATCACCCGTATCATATGGGCGATCTCATCAATATCGAGGTAAAGAACGGCAGGGGATCCATGAAGCATACGACCAACCGGGTGACTTTGTCAGCGGGCCGTCTCAGCCTGTTTGATGCGGACGGCAGCAGTTTCATCATCCATACCAATGAAGACACCTACTGCGACCAGGAGAGCGATCTCAAGAAGGGCTGTGCCGGTGGTGCACGCGACGCCTGCGGTATTATTATTAAAGCCAATTGAAATCAAAGAGGGCCGGGGAATGGACCCCACTTAACCGCGTCCCCGACCCAACAGCGCTGAATTCAGCCAGGGAAGGCACGGAATTAAACAATAATATTTCCGTGCCTTCCGTGGCCAGTTAGATGATATTAGCCTGCCTCTGCGCCTCTTTTTATGCAGCCTGACCCCGATTCCCTGAAAAATGACAACACCCGGCTGCGTCGCTCATTCGTGCTGGTGGCATTGTTTGCGCTAATCCTTTGGGTCATAAAACTGATTGAAATCATCCTGGGCCTGGACTTTGTGCATTATGGTGTTTATCCGCTCCGCGTCAGCGGACTCACGGGTATCATGATGGCACCCCTGATTCATGGCTCGTTATCCCATCTGTTCTCCAATACTGCACCACTCATTATCCTGGGCACGGCACTCCTTTACGGTTACCCGAGGTCAGCAATAATTGTTGTCCCTGTGCTGTATCTGGGAACCGGTTTGGGTGTCTGGCTGTTTGCCCGCAGTGCCTATCATATTGGCGCAAGCGGCCTTACTTTTGGCATCATGTTCTTTGTTTTCACGATAGGAGTACTGCGCTGGGACAAGCGCGCTATTATACTTTCCATGATCGTGTTTTTTCTGTACGGCAGTATGATCTGGGGTATTTTCCCAACCAGACCCGGTGTTTCCTTTGAGTCACATTTCTTCGGCGCGGCTATCGGCGTTGCCCTGGCGATGCTGCTCAAAAACCATGACCCTGCACCACCCCCGAAAAAATACAGCTGGGAAGACGAATCGGATGAGTTGGAGACTGAAGAAAAGACTGATAATCAAACTGAGTAATCAGGGGTATCCAGGTTTCAGTTCTGCCATACAGCGTAACCCTGGTCACGCAACCAGTCGGCCAGTGCAGGCTCCTTTTCTTTATCCGTTAAAGCCGTTTCCTCAAAGCCTTCCATAAGTTCCATAGCCAGTTCGACGCCGAACATTCGCGGATACTTACTGCACTTGTATCCTGTCTTGTGTTGCTTATAGCGGTCGCCGGGATCGTGGATCGTGATACCGACATACACACAGGGCATCCCCTCGATATAGTTCGGATTGGCGTCGCGAAATTCCTTGCGAGCCAAGACTTCCGGGTGCAGCGTGATGATGTAGAGATTGCGCATTTTTTTGGTTTTTGCCGCTGCCCTGGCCTTGCGCTTCCAGTCTGCAATCTGTGATTCACGGTCGTCGGTGTGGCTTTTCCCTTGGTACGACACAGGCGCTGGACAAGTTGTTACAGGCGCCGGCTGACATGTTTGATATTTCGGTCGACCTCACTCGATGCGATGCTGAAGCCCAGCTCGGCAGCAAGACTCAGCATTTCCTGGTTACTGCTTAACACCTCACCTTCCATAAGCTGCAGTGCATGGCTACGCGCCGTCTCAATGAGTTTCTGCATCAGACGGTGCGCGATGCCCTGCTGCTGCCAGTCATCGGCAACCACAATGGCAAACTCACAGCTCTTGCCATCCGGGTTGGTGATATAACGTGCCACACCGATTTCAGTTTCCCGGCCACCCACCTCTACCACGGCGATAAGGGCCATTTCCCGGTCGTAATCGATCTGGGTAAAGCGGGCCAGCATTTGCGGGGTGAGTTCGTTAATGGACTGCATGAAGCGGAAATATTTCGCCCGCTCTGAAAGTTTGCGGACGAAGGTCTGCTCGATTTCAGCATCCTCGGGGCGGATCGGCCGTATCACCAGGTCAGTACCATCCGGCAGCTGCTGGTGACTGACCAGATGAGCGGGATAAGGATGGATTGCCATGTGTCCGTAGCGCTCGGCGCCCGGTGACTGATAGTCCACCACCACTCGGGCGTCCACGGCAATGGCGCCATTTTCATCAACGATCAGTGGATTGATATCCAGCTCCTTGACCAGCGGCAGCTCACAGGCGATCTCTGAGACGCGCAGCAGCACCCGCTCCAGGGCATCCATGTCGGCTACCGGCATGTGGCGGAAGGCACCGAGCAAGCGGTACACCCGGGTCTGGCTCACCAGGTCGCGCGCCAGTCTGTGGTTGAGCGGCGGCAGTGTCACTGCCCTGTCACCCATGACCTCGACGGCAGTACCACCGGCACCGAAGGTAATGACCGGTCCGAACAGCGGATCAGTGATCAGGCCCACCAGCAGTTCCCTGCCATTGGGCCGCTGCAGCATCGGCTCGATGGTGACCCCATCGAGAACTGCCTCCGGGCGGTTTTTCCTCACCCTGGCAAGCATGTCATTATAAGCGCCGCGCACCGCCTGGGCATTGGTGATACCGAGATGCACACCGCCGGCATCCGACTTGTGGGTGATATCGGGGGAATTGATTTTTAACGCCACCGGAAAGCCCAGATTCTCGGCCTGCACCAGCGCTTCATTCGGTGAGCGCACGACGCTGGCCTGGGCGGTGGGAATGTGAAAGGCACACAGTACCGCCTTGGACTCCGACTCGCTGAGCACCTTGCGTCCTTCGGCGAGCGCACCCTCGATAATCAATCGTGCACCCGAAACGTCCGGCGCCCTGCCCAGTGACAGTGGCCCGGGTGTTTCGAGCAGCAACTTCTGATTACGGTAATAGTCCACCAGGTAGGAAAACGCCTCGACGGCCGCTTCCGGGGTATTGAAGGTGGGTATGCTGGCATTACGCAGCACGCCGCGGCCCTCCGCAATCTGGATATCCCCCATCCAGCAGGCCAGCAGCGGCTTGCGGCAGTCGGCGGCGAGTTTGACCAGCGCCCTGGCCACGGCGGTAGGATCGGTCATCGCCTGTGGCGTGAGTATGACCAGCACGCCATCCACGCCGGCATCCTCCAGGCAGATCTTGATTGCCTGTTCATAGCGCTCTGCTGTGGCGTCGCCGATGACATCGACCGGGTTAGCCTTTGACCAGGTCGCCGGAAGTACCTCATTGAGCCTGCCCAGCGTGTTGTCCGATAACACTGCCAGCGGCAGGCCAAGGTCGGTGGCACGGTCGGTAGCCATCACACCAGGGCCGCCACCATTGGTAATTATGGCGAGTCGTTCACCCTGCACACTGAACACCGAGGTCAGTGTGGTTGCCGCGGAAAACAGGTCGACGATGCGCATCCCTCGCACCACACCGGCCCGGCGCAAGGCACTATCGAACACATCATCAGAACCCACCATGGCACCGGTGTGGGACATGGCAGCCTTTGAACCGCTGGCGTGCCGGCCGACCTTGAGGGCGATCACCGGCTTGACACGGGCAGCGGCACGCAATCCGCTCATGAACGATCGCGCGTTGTGAACCCCCTCGATGTAGAGCAGGATGCTCTTGGTTTCCGGGTCATTCACCAGGTAATCGAGCACGTCGCCGAAATCAGTGTCAGCCGAAATACCGGTAGATACCACTGTGGAAAAACCGATCCTGTTGGCGGCCGACCAATCGAGAATCGCCGTGCACAGCGCACCGGACTGGGAGACCAGGGCGATCTTACCGGGACTGGCGCTGCCCTTGTTGAAGGTACAGTTGAGTCCGCTGCCGGGGCGCATGATGCCCAGGCAGTTAGGCCCGATAAAGCGTAGCCCGTAACGATGCGCGTTATCCAGCAACGCCTGTTCCAGTTTCAGCCCGGAAGCCCCGACCTCGCGAAAACCGGCGGATATAATCACCGCTGCGCGTATACCGTGTTCGCCACAGGCCTCGATTATCCCCGCTACCGTCGTTGCCGGCGTGGTGACCACCGCCAGGTCGACGGGCTTGCCGATGCTGTTGAGATCCGGATACGCCTTATGCCCCTGGACCTTGTCGTGTTTCGGGTTGATCGGGTAGACCTTACCAGTAAAACCACCCTCGATCATGTTTTTGAAAACCAGCGCACCCACCGAACCCTCGCGGTCACTGGCACCAAATACGGCAACAGACTTTGGCTCAAACAGCTTGTTAAGATAGTGCTTATCCATGTTTAGAAAAAATCCTCTGAGGCGTGTTATGCCTGTGCTAAAAGTGAGTCAAATTGTTACACTGGCTATTATCATAACAGCCTGTGCCCCCGCCGTGACCACCGCCTACAGAGGACATCGGCCGTGACCACCGCCTACATTAGCCACGCTGCCTGCCTCCAGCACGAGACGGGTAAACATCATCCTGAGTCGCCGCAACGCCTGTACGCCATCGAGGACGCGTTGATCGCCGCCGGCCTGATGGATCTGCTCGATCGCCGGGACGCCCCGCGGGCAAACCGCCAGCAACTCTGCCGGGTCCATTCACCCGCATATCTCGAAAACATCGAGCGCCAGGCTCCGCAGGCGGGTCTGGTGATGCTCGATGCGGACACGGCGATGGGGGTGCACAGCCTGGAAGCCGCCCATCGTGCTGCGGGCGCAGTCATACACGGGGTCGATCTGGTGCTGCGTGGCGAGGCGGACACAGCGTTCTGTGGTGTCCGTCCACCCGGGCACCATGCGGAGCAGAACCGGGCGATGGGATTCTGCATCTTCAACAACGTAGCGGTGGGTGCGGCCCATGCCCTCGCCGCGGGTCTGGCGCGCGTCGCGATTGTCGATTTCGATGTACACCACGGCAATGGTACCGAAAGTATATTTCAAAATGATGAGCGGGTTATGCTGTGTTCGACATTTCAACACCCGTTCTATCCCAACACCCCGCTGAACCGCGGGCACAAGCACATCATTCATGCTCCACTCAAGGCCGGTGCTTACAGCGAGGCGTTCCAGCAGGCCGTACAGGACCACTGGTTACCGGCCCTGCACCGGTTCAGACCGCAACTGATGCTGGTGTCGGCCGGTTTCGATGCCCACTTCGAGGATGATATGGGTCAGCTCAACCTGCTGGACAGTGATTATTACCGGGTAACGCGGGAAATCATGGAAGTCGCCGAACAGCACGCCCGCGGGCGTGTGGTCTCGACCCTCGAAGGCGGTTATCAAGCGCAGCCCCTGGGCCGTGCTGCGGTGCAGCATATTCGCGCACTCATGCGGCTGGATTGACTATTGACGCATATGTGGGAACAGCAACACATCGCGGATCGATGCTGAATCCGTGAACAGCATCACCAGTCGGTCTATGCCGATCCCCTCGCCTGCCGTGGGTGGCAGACCGTGTTCCAGTGCACAGACATAATCGGCATCATAGTGCATAGCTTCGTCATCACCGGCTTCTTTTTCCTCGACCTGCCGCCTGAAGCGTTCCGCCTGGTCTTCAGGATCGTTCAACTCCGAAAAACCATTGGCGATTTCACGTCCACCGACGAAGAATTCGAAACGATCGGTGACAAAGGGATCGTCATCATTGCAGCGCGCCAGAGGTGAAACCTCGGTCGGGTAGGCGGTGATGAAGGTGGGATCCTGCAGGCGGTGCTCAACCGTTTTTTCGAAAATCTCGATCTGCACCTTGCCCAGGCCGTAGCTGTCTTTCAGCGGGATATCCAGAGACTCGGCGAGCTTGCGCGCAGCCTGCAGATCCTCCAGCTGCTGCCGCTGGACTTGAGGATTGAACTGCAGAATGGATTCCTTCACCGTCATGCGGACAAACGGTTTACCGAAATCGTAGTTCTCACCCTGGTAAGGAATCAGCGTATCGCCAATCACAAACTGCGCCATGGAACGCAGCAGTTCTTCGCTCATATCCATCAGGTCAATATAATCCGCATAGGCCTCGTAGAATTCCAGCATGGTGAACTCCGGATTGTGACGCGTTGACAGGCCTTCGTTACGGAAACTGCGGTTGATTTCGTAAACTTTCTCGAGGCCACCCACCACCAGGCGCTTCAGATACAACTCGGGTGCAATACGCAGATACAGCTGCATGTCCAGCGCGTTATGGTACGTGGTAAAGGGTCTGGCCGTGGCGCCGCCAGGAATACCCTGCATCATCGGGGTTTCGACTTCCAGGAAGTTGCGCTGGTTCAGGAATTCCCGGATGAACTGTACGATGCGTGCACGCACAATGAAGATATTTCGGGATTCCTCATTCATAATGAGATCCAGGTAGCGTTGCCGGTAGCGGATCTCCTGGTCGGTGAGGCCGTGAAATTTTTCCGGCAGCGGGCGCAATGATTTTGTCAGTAGGCGCAGGTCATCCGATTTCACGGAAAGCTCACCCTTGTTGGTTTTAAACAGAACACCTTCCGAACAGACAATATCGCCGACGTCCCAGCTCTTGAACTCCTGGTAACGACCTTCCGGCAGGGAATCCCTTTGCAGAAAAAGCTGAATGCGGCCGGACATGTCCTGAATATGGACAAAACTCGCCTTACCCATGACACGCTTGGCCATCATGCGGCCAGCCACTTTGACCCGGATGATATTGGCCTCAAACCAGTCCTTATCCTTATCGCCGTACTCGGTATGAATTTCTGCGGCTACCGAGTCGCGACGAAAATCATTGGGGTAGGCGGCACCCTGCTCCCGCAACTGGTTCAGCTTCTGTCGCCGCTGGGCAATGAGTTTATGTTCGTCCTGTTCAGTCATATTCACCAATTTCCATCATAAAGCCAGTCCGTTTGAAATTCCGTAGAAAACGCAATGTTTCTTATTAAAGCCGCCAGATAATATCAGCTGTAGGAACGCCGTCCTTCGGCGCGATATCGCGGCCAGGGGGCCACTCCTGCACTGTCTGTTTTGTTGCCAGCTCAATTACGGCCACGGAAGGACACGGAAAAATACATTTTTACAACCCACTCTTGAGACTGGCTTCGATAAAGGTATCGAGGTCGCCATCCAGTACAGCCTGGGTATTTCCCGTCTCGATATTGGTACGAAGATCCTTGATCCGCGACTGGTCCAGCACATAGGAACGGATCTGACTGCCCCAGCCGATATCCGATTTACCGTCTTCGACCAGCTGCTGGTCGACGTTGCGTTTCTGGATCTCCAGTTCGTACAGCTTGGCTTTCAACTGCTTCATTGCCGTTGCGCGATTCTTGTGCTGGGAACGGTCGTTCTGGCACTGTACCACGATGCCACTGGGATTATGCGTTATGCGTACGGCAGACTCGGTCCGGTTGACGTGCTGGCCGCCGGCGCCACTGGCACGGTAGACATCGACGCGCAGATCGGCCGGGTTGATGTCGATTTCGAAGTCATCATCGATCTCCGGTGACACAAAGACCGCCGCAAACGAGGTGTGGCGCCTGTTACCCGAATCAAAGGGGGACTTGCGAACCAGGCGATGCACGCCGATTTCGGTACGTAGCCAGCCGAAGGCATAGGGCCCGTCAATCTTGATGGTGGCGCTTTTGATGCCCGCGACTTCACCTGGCGAGACTTCAATTAAATCAGTCGAGAATGCATGGCGCTCAGCCCAGCGCAGATACATGCGTAACAGCATATTGGCCCAATCCTGCGCTTCGGTGCCTCCCGAGCCGGCCTGAACATCCAGAAAAGCATTGGCCTCATCCATTTCCCCGGAAAACATGCGACGAAATTCCAGAGCCGCGACGCGGGTCTCCATGCCCTCGATGTCGGCAATCACCGATTCCAGGGTCTCCTGGTCGTCTTCTTCCGTCGCCAGATCGAGCAAGTCGGCGGCGTCCTGAAGCGCAGTCTCTATACCGCCGAGTGTTTCGACAACTTCTTCCAGGCGCGCCCGCTCCTTGCCCAGCGCCTGAGCCTTCTCGGGATCATTCCAGACATCCGGATCTTCCAGCTCACGACAGACTTCGATCAGTCTTTCACTCTTGCTGTCGTAGTCAAAGATACCCCCTCAGGTCCTGGGAACGCCCCTTCAGGTCCTTGATCTGATTCACAACCGGATTGACTTCCAAAACAACCCCCTTCTGATTCAACTCGTACCGGATTAAACACGGGAATCATACCGGGTTCGTCCTGTGCTGCCAAAGGGTCGTCAGTCTAACAATCCACCCTGCGTATACCGGCCAGCTTGTTATGCTCATCGACGCGAATGATAAAAGTACCCCTGATTCCTTCATGGGTCACGAACGAACGTAAAGATGATGCGGGAAACTGGATCTTTCGTCCTTCCTGATCATAAGCAAGAACGTTCCGCGCATCCCCGCTGTACAGTCGCCGGTAGGCGTCTGCAGTTATGCTTAAGGGGACGATGTACTCTTTTTGATGCGCCATCTCGAGTATTCTCCACTCCCTTTGTTAGCAGGACGTGCGCAAGTTGGCCGACATCAGCTTTCGGGACACGCTGCACCCCAGGGCACCCTCTCCTCCAGAGGACCTTCTCTCGCCTGGCGGCGATTCACCTTGTCTTGCTACGCAATTCACCTTGTGAATACATCCCTGTACGCTCGACGGCCGCGTCTCTCGGCAATTGCTCCTGCATCCCCTCAAGGGGCCTACTTTTGGTGCTCTACCTCCGCCCATCCATGGGCTCGTGCGGCCGACGGTCCTGCAAGCTCATGTCGACCAAGTTACGCGTGTCGTAGCATCTGGGAATAAAGTTTCAACTCAGCCTGACGAAAACCACTAGAGAATCGAACGCTTCTTTCAGGAAGCTGATGAAAAGTTTGGACAATTCTTTGAATTAATTTGCAGGACGCGTTAAATTGTGCAGCGGATCACGGAAGTCCGTATGAAATAAGGATATTTTTGTCGTATGGCAACTTCGAGCCCCGTGCTACAACTCAGCGGTCTAGCTAAACGCCTGGTCATGGACGGCCTGTTGGCGGAAGAACTGGCTGCAGAAACCCAGCAAAAAGCCCTGAAAAGCCGCGAACCGTTTGTTTCCTATCTCGTCGAACATAAGATACTGGACAGTTTGTCCATTGCGTCTTCGGCCTGCCAGGAGTTCGGCACCCCGCTTTTCGATCTCGATGCCATGGAACTGGATGCCGCCCCGGTCTCCCTGGTCGATGAGAAACTGATTCGCCAGCACCATACGCTGCCGCTGTTCAAGCGCGGCAACCGCCTTTTCGTGGCGGTTTCGGACCCCACCAACCTGCAGGCGCTGGACGAGATCAAGTTCCACACCGGCATCAGCACGGAAACCATCCTGGTTGAAGAAGACAAGCTGGTAAAAGCAATCGACATGGTGCTGGATTCAGCCGATACCACCATGACGGATTTGCTGGATGAAGACCTGGATAATCTCGATATCAGCGCGGGTGACGAGGATAGCGAAGCCGATGGCGGTACGGATGCCGACATCGACGACACCCCCGTCGTGCGCTTTGTCAACAAAGTCCTGCTGGACGCCATCAACAAAGGCGCATCCGACATCCACATCGAACCTTACGAAAAGAGTTTCCGCATCCGCTTCCGCCAGGACGGCGTACTGCACGAAGTCGCTACGCCGCCGGTCACCATGGCGACCCGGCTGGTATCCCGCCTCAAGGTGATGAGTAAAATGGATATCGCCGAACGCAGAAAGCCGCAGGACGGGCGAATCAAAATGGCACTGTCCAAGAAACGCGCGATTGATTTCCGTGT